>NZ_SPQM01000182.1 GCF_004570345.1 Blastococcus sp. CT_GayMR20
CGCGGGTGTAGTTCAATGGTAGAACATCAGCTTCCCAAGCTGACAGTGCGAGTTCGATTCTCGTCACCCGCTCCACGGTGGACGCATGTCGCGAGGCCTGTCCATTCTCGCGATCTCCGGTCCGGTCGAGATCCCGACGGGAGTCCGGACACCCCCCGGGTCTCGGGACTGCGACGGCGACGCGCGGTTCCAGCGGTGGCGGTTCTTCCGGTTCCGACGTCAGGCAACCGGCTGCTCCACCGCCCTCTGCCGATGTTCGCGGGTGAATCCCGAGCGACGGAGGGTCTCCCGCTTTCCCGTGTGGTCCTATCCTGCTTGCTCCGCGGTCCGACCGCGGGCCGGCATCGGGCTACCGACGGGCAAGAGGGGCCATGCCTGATCCGACTCCCACGGCCGCATCCCCGCCGACGGCGGGGACGGCGCTCCCTGTCGGCACTGTCACGTTCCTCTTCACGGACATCGAGGGCTCCACTCGTCTGCTGCAGCAGGCGGGCGAGACCTACGGTGCATTGCTGGACGACCACCGCAGGCTGCTGCGCGCTGCCTTCTCGGGGCACGCGGGGCGCGAGGTCGACACGCAGGGCGACTCGTTCTTCGTCGCCTTCAGCTCGCCGGGGCAGGCCGTCGCTGCCGCGGCCGATGCCCAGCAGGCCCTCGCCCGCCACGCCTGGCCTCCGCCGTTCACGGTCCGGGTGCGGATGGGGGTGCACACCGGTGAGGCCGGCGTGGTGAACGGGTCCTACGTCGGGGTCGCCGTGCACCGCGCGGCGCGCATCGCCGCGGCGGGCCACGGCGGGCAGATCCTGCTGTCCGACGCCACGGCGGCACTCGTCCGGGACGAGTTGCCGGCCGGCGCGGCCCTGCACGACGTGGGGGAACACCGACTCAAGGACTTCCCGACCCCCGCACGCTTGTTCCAGCTGGACCTCCCGGGCCTGCCGACGACCTTCCCGCCCCTCCGCGCGTCCACCCCCCGCTTCCACCTTCCGATTCCCCCGGGCGGCACGGTCGGGCGGGAGGGCGAGGTCGCGGCCGTCACGGCGCTCCTCGCGGACCAGGGGACGCGGCTGGTCACCCTGACGGGGCCGGGTGGCATCGGGAAGACCCGCCTGGCGCTGGAGGTGGCGCATGCCGCGGCGAATGACGTGCCCGGTGGCGCGGTCTTCGTGCCCCTCGCCGCGATCACCGATCCGTCGTTGGTCATGGGTGCGATCGCCGACGCCCTTGGCGCTCGACGTGACCCCGGCCAGGACGCCGTCGAGAGCGTGAGCAGCGCCCTGGCCGGCGACCGCACGCTTCTCGTGCTCGACAACCTGGAGCAGGTCGCCGACGCGGCAGGGGACCTCGTCGGGCTGGTCGACCGCGTCCCGGCGGCCGTCGTCCTCGCCACGAGCCGCGTGCCCCTGCGGCTGCGAACCGAACGGCAGTTCCCCGTCGGAGCACTCGCCGTGCCCGATGCGATCCGGCTCTTCACGGAGCGCGCGACGTCGGTCCGCCCGACCTTCTCCGCCGACCGGGACGACCTCGGCGCCGTGGCCGAGATCTGCCGGCGTCTGGACGGGCTCCCCCTCGCGATCGAGTTGGCGGCCGCCCGCGTCCGGGTGCTCCCGCCGCGCGCGCTCCTGGCCCGCCTCGGCGAGCGGCTGGACGTCCTGGGGGGCGGGCCCGTGGACCTGCCGCCACGGCAGCGCACGCTGCGGGCGACGCTGGACTGGAGCCACGACCTGCTCCGTCCGTCCGAGCAGGCCCTGTTCGCCCGGTTGGCCGTCTTCGCCGGTGGATGGAACATCGAGGCCGCAGAGCGCATCTGCCGACGGCAGGAGGAGCCCGACGTCCTCGACACCGTGAGCGCGCTGGTGGACGCCAGCCTGGTGATACCGGACGACGACGCGTTCGAGCCGCGGTTCTCGATGCTCGAGACCGTGCGGGTCTACGCCGGCGAGCGGCTGTTCGCCTCGCCCGACCGCGAGGAGACCCACCGGCGGCACACGACCTGGATGCTGGCCCTCGTGGCGGAGCTCCTGGGAGCCCGCGGCGCCGACTACCGAGTCGCCCGGGACCGCCTCGACCGCGAGCTCCCGAATCTTCGCGCGGCCGTGCAGCGCCTTCTCGACGACGGGGACGTGGCGTCCGTCGCCCTGCTGGTCCGCAACGCCGGCATGTACCTGCGCTACCGGGGTCTCGAGACGGAGGCGAGGACGTGGCTCGACGCGGCGCTCACGATCTCGGAGGGCGCTCCGTCCGCCGTCCGGGGAAGACTGCTCGTCGGCCGGGCCGTCCTTGCGTCGGTCCTCGGCGAACGCGCGTCGGTCCCGGCTCTGCTGAGCGAGGCCGTGGCGCTCCTGCCCGAGGACGAGGACCACGAACTCGACCGGGCACTGGCCGTGATCCCGGGGATACAGATCAGCACCGGACGCGGGCTGCACGAAGGAGCCCGGGCCGTGCACGAGGGACTGACCCGGTTCACGGCCCTGGGCCTGGAGGTCGGCCAGGCGGTCATGCATCTCATCGGCGGTGACCTGGCGCTCGTCATGGGGGACCCCGAACAGGCCGCAGCGCACTACCGGTCGGTCATCGACCTCTCCGACACGCTGGGCGAGGGCGGCATGCTCGGGCGGGCTCTCAGCATGCTCGGCATCAGCCAGCTGGAGCGGGGCGACGTCGAAACCGCACGCCGCTCCCTGCTCGAAGGGGCCCGCGTGAACCGTGGCAGCGGCCGGCCGACGAGCATGGCCTTCTCCCTCGAAGGAATGGCCGCACTCGCCCTGGCCCAGGGCCGGCCGGCGCTCGCCGCCCGCAACCTCGCCGTCGCGGCCGCGGCGCGCGGCTCCCAGGCGCTACCACTCCAGCAGGCCGTCGCCCCGCTGGTCGAGCGACTGACCAGGCGTGCGCAGGTGCTCCTCGGCACCGAGGCATTCGAGCGGGAAGCACGCGAGGCCGAGGGATGGTCCCTTGCCGAGGCACTGGACCGGTCCCTCGAGGATCTCTCGGGGCCGGCGGTCGCACCGGGGGACTGAGCCCCCGACCAGATCGGGCCTCTCGGGTGGGAGCCCGATCAGGAGCCGGAGCGCACCTGGCCCGCGGCGTCGTGGATGGTGCCGACCCGGTCGAGCAGCTCGCTCATCCTCTCCGCGGCCATCGGCCGGGCGTAGTGGAAGCCCTGGGCGATGTCGCAGCCCAGCGCGCGCAGCGCCGTCACGTGCTCGGCACCCTCGACGCCCTCGGCGACCACGGTCAGGCCCAGGTTGTGGCCCAGGTCGATCGCCGTGCGCACCAGGACGGCGTCCGCGGCCGTGGTGGTCATGCCCAGGACGAACGAGCGGTCGATCTTGAGCTCGTCCACCGGCAGGCGACGGAGGTAGGCCATGGAGCTGTAGCCGGTCCCGAAGTCGTCGATCGACAGCTTCACGCCGAGGTCGTGCAGGCGCTGGAGGACCTCCATGCACCGGGCGGCGTCGCCCATGACGGCGCTCTCGGTGACCTCGAGCCGCAGCAGCGCCGCGGGCACGCCGTGCTCGGCGAGCAGGCGCTGCACCAGGTCGGGCAGGCCCGCGTCGAGCAGGCAGCGGGTGGACAGGTTGACCGCCACCGGCACCGCGTGGCCGGCGTCCAGCCAGCAGCGCATCTGGGCCAGCGCCAGGTCGAGCACCCGCTCGGTCAGCCGCAGGATGATGCCGGTGCCCTCGGCGACCGGGATGAACTCACCGGGCGGGATGAGGCCCTCGGTCGGGTGCTGCCAGCGCAGCAGCGCCTCCAGCCCCTCGATCCGCTCGCCGTCCAGGGTGTACTTCGGCTGGTAGTTGAGGAACAGCTCCTCGGTGCCCTCCAGGGCACGGCGCAGGTCGCCGAGGAACTGCTGCGCAACGCCGACATCGCGATGTACGTGGCCAAGGAGATGAAGGCCGGCGCGGTCGTCTTCGAGCCCACCGAGCACGTCACGGCGCCGTCCCGGATCACGGTCCTCGGCGACCTGCGCCGTGCCCTGGAGGGCACCGAGGAGCTGTTCCTCAACTACCAGCCGAAGTACACCCTGGACGGCGAGCGGATCGAGGGGCTGGAGGCGCTGCTGCGCTGGCAGCACCCGACCGAGGGCCTCATCCCGCCCGGTGAGTTCATCCCGGTCGCCGAGGGCACCGGCATCATCCTGCGGCTGACCGAGCGGGTGCTCGACCTGGCGCTGGCCCAGATGCGCTGCTGGCTGGACGCCGGCCACGCGGTGCCGGTGGCGGTCAACCTGTCCACCCGCTGCCTGCTCGACGCGGGCCTGCCCGACCTGGTGCAGCGCCTGCTCGCCGAGCACGGCGTGCCCGCGGCGCTGCTGCGGCTCGAGGTCACCGAGAGCGCCGTCATGGGCGACGCCGCCCGGTGCATGGAGGTCCTCCAGCGCCTGCACGACCTCGGCGTGAAGCTGTCGATCGACGACTTCGGGACCGGCTACAGCTCCATGGCCTACCTCCGTCGCCTGCCGGTGGACGAGCTCAAGATCGACCGCTCGTTCGTCCTGGGCATGACCACCACGGCCGCGGACGCCGTCCTGGTGCGCACGGCGATCGACCTGGGCCACAACCTGGGCCTGACCGTGGTCGCCGAGGGCGTCGAGGGTGCCGAGCACGTGACGGCGCTGCGCGCGCTGGGCTGCGACATCGCCCAGGGCTTCCACTACGCCCGGCCGATGGCCGCGGAGAGGATGAGCGAGCTGCTCGACCGGGTCGGCACCATCCACGACGCCGCGGGCCAGGTGCGCTCCGGCTCCTGATCGGGCTCCCACCCGAGAGGCCCGATCTGGTCGGGGGCTCAGTCCCCCGGTGCGACCGCCGGCCCCGAGAGATCCTCGAGGGACCGGTCCAGTGCCTCGGCAAGGGACCATCCCTCGGCCTCGCGTGCTTCCCGCTCGAATGCCTCGGTGCCGAGGAGCACCTGCGCACGCCTGGTCAGTCGCTCGACCAGCGGGGCGACGGCCTGCTGGAGTGGTAGCGCCTGGGAGCCGCGCGCCGCGGCCGCGACGGCGAGGTTGCGGGCGGCGAGCGCCGGCCGGCCCTGGGCCAGGGCGAGTGCGGCCATTCCTTCGAGGGAGAAGGCCATGCTCGTCGGCCGGCCGCTGCCACGGTTCACGCGGGCCCCTTCGAGCAGGGAGCGGCGTGCGGTTTCGACGTCGCCCCGCTCCAGCTGGCTGATGCCGAGCATGCTGAGAGCCCGCCCGAGCATGCCGCCCTCGCCCAGCGTGTCGGAGAGGTCGATGACCGACCGGTAGTGCGCTGCGGCCTGTTCGGGGTCCCCCATGACGAGCGCCAGGTCACCGCCGATGAGATGCATGACCGCCTGGCCGACCTCCAGGCCCAGGGCCGTGAACCGGGTCAGTCCCTCGTGCACGGCCCGGGCTCCTTCGTGCAGCCCGCGTCCGGTGCTGATCTGTATCCCCGGGATCACGGCCAGTGCCCGGTCGAGTTCGTGGTCCTCGTCCTCGGGCAGGAGCGCCACGGCCTCGCTCAGCAGAGCCGGGACCGACGCGCGTTCGCCGAGGACCGACGCAAGGACGGCCCGGCCGACGAGCAGTCTTCCCCGGACGGCGGACGGAGCGCCCTCCGAGATCGTGAGCGCCGCGTCGAGCCACGTCCTCGCCTCCGTCTCGAGACCCCGGTAGCGCAGGTACATGCCGGCGTTGCGGACCAGCAGGGCGACGGACGCCACGTCCCCGTCGTCGAGAAGGCGCTGCACGGCCGCGCGAAGATTCGGGAGCTCGCGGTCGAGGCGGTCCCGGGCGACTCGGTAGTCGGCGCCGCGGGCTCCCAGGAGCTCCGCCACGAGGGCCAGCATCCAGGTCGTGTGCCGCCGGTGGGTCTCCTCGCGGTCGGGCGAGGCGAACAGCCGCTCGCCGGCGTAGACCCGCACGGTCTCGAGCATCGAGAACCGCGGCTCGAACGCGTCGTCGTCCGGTATCACCAGGCTGGCGTCCACCAGCGCGCTCACGGTGTCGAGGACGTCGGGCTCCTCCTGCCGTCGGCAGATGCGCTCTGCGGCCTCGATGTTCCATCCACCGGCGAAGACGGCCAACCGGGCGAACAGGGCCTGCTCGGACGGACGGAGCAGGTCGTGGCTCCAGTCCAGCGTCGCCCGCAGCGTGCGCTGCCGTGGCGGCAGGTCCACGGGCCCGCCCCCCAGGACGTCCAGCCGCTCGCCGAGGCGGGCCAGGAGCGCGCGCGGCGGGAGCACCCGGACGCGGGCGGCCGCCAACTCGATCGCGAGGGGGAGCCCGTCCAGACGCCGGCAGATCTCGGCCACGGCGCCGAGGTCGTCCCGGTCGGCGGAGAAGGTCGGGCGGACCGACGTCGCGCGCTCCGTGAAGAGCCGGATCGCATCGGGCACGGCGAGTGCTCCGACGGGGAACTGCCGTTCGGTTCGCAGCCGCAGGGGCACGCGGCTCGTGGCGAGGACGACGGCCGCCGGGACGCGGTCGACCAGCCCGACGAGGTCCCCTGCCGCGTCGGCGACCTGCTCCAGGTTGTCGAGCACGAGAAGCGTGCGGTCGCCGGCCAGGGCGCTGCTCACGCTCTCGACGGCGTCCTGGCCGGGGTCACGTCGAGCGCCAAGGGCGTCGGCGATCGCACCCATGACCAACGACGGATCGGTGATCGCGGCGAGGGGCACGAAGACCGCGCCACCGGGCACGTCATTCGCCGCGGCATGCGCCACCTCCAGCGCCAGGCGGGTCTTCCCGATGCCACCCGGCCCCGTCAGGGTGACCAGCCGCGTCCCCTGGTCCGCGAGGAGCGCCGTGACGGCCGCGACCTCGCCCTCCCGCCCGACCGTGCCGCCCGGGGGAATCGGAAGGTGGAAGCGGGGGGTGGACGCGCGGAGGGGCGGGAAGGTCGTCGGCAGGCCCGGGAGGTCCAGCTGGAACAAGCGTGCGGGGGTCGGGAAGTCCTTGAGTCGGTGTTCCCCCACGTCGTGCAGGGCCGCGCCGGCCGGCAACTCGTCCCGGACGAGTGCCGCCGTGGCGTCGGACAGCAGGATCTGCCCGCCGTGGCCCGCCGCGGCGATGCGCGCCGCGCGGTGCACGGCGACCCCGACGTAGGACCCGTTCACCACGCCGGCCTCACCGGTGTGCACCCCCATCCGCACCCGGACCGTGAACGGCGGAGGCCAGGCGTGGCGGGCGAGGGCCTGCTGGGCATCGGCCGCGGCAGCGACGGCCTGCCCCGGCGAGCTGAAGGCGACGAAGAACGAGTCGCCCTGCGTGTCGACCTCGCGCCCCGCGTGCCCCGAGAAGGCAGCGCGCAGCAGCCTGCGGTGGTCGTCCAGCAATGCACCGTAGGTCTCGCCCGCCTGCTGCAGCAGACGAGTGGAGCCCTCGATGTCCGTGAAGAGGAACGTGACAGTGCCGACAGGGAGCGCCGTCCCCGCCGTCGGCGGGGATGCGGCCGTGGGAGTCGGATCAGGCATGGCCCCTCTTGCCCGTCGGTAGCCCGATGCCGGCCCGCGGTCGGACCGCGGAGCAAGCAGGATAGGACCACACGGGAAAGCGGGAGACCCTCCGTCGCTCGGGATTCACCCGCGAACATCGGCAGAGGGCGGTGGAGCAGCCGGTTGCCTGACGTCGGAACCGGAAGAACCGCCACCGCTGGAACCGCGCGTCGCCGTCGCAGTCCCGAGACCCGGGGGGTGTCCGGACTCCCGTCGGGATCTCGACCGGACCGGAGATCGCGAGAATGGACAGGCCTCGCGACATGCGTCCACCGTGGAGCGGGTGACGAGAATCGAACTCGCACTGTCAGCTTGGGAAGCTGATGTTCTACCATTGAACTACACCCGCG
>NZ_SPQM01000183.1 GCF_004570345.1 Blastococcus sp. CT_GayMR20
CCGGAGCCCGGCGGCGGCGACCAGGAGCGGCACGGCCAGGACGGCCACGGCGAGGGCCGCGACCACGGTGGCGACGTCGGCGGCCCGGTCCCAGCCCTGGGCCAGCCCGGCGGTCACGAGCAGACCGGTGACCAGGACGGCCCACACGAGCAGGGCCTGACCGCCCCGGCGGGCCGCGCCCGGACGGGAGAGGAGCGCGACGGCGGCCAGCAGCAGGAGCAGCGGGACACCGAGGAGCAGGACCCACTCCGCGGCGACCCCCGACGCGACGGCGACGACCAGCGCGGTGGCTCCCCCGGCGACGGCGGACGCCCCCAGACCGCGCGCACGGCCGGCGACCGCGGCGCTCATCGCGCCGGACCGGGCCCCGCGGAGGAGCAGCACCCCCCGGACGGCGAGGAAGAGCCCGATCGCGCCGAGCAGCAGCCGCGCACCCCCGGCGTCCCAGAGGACCGCGGTGACCGCGACGGTGATCATGCCGACCCCGAGGACGACCCACTGCGGCCACGCACGTCGGGCCACCTCGGGGGACGCCATGTCCGGGGCGCTGTTGGTCAGGATGCCCGTCACTCCGCTCGCCACGGACCCAGTGTCCCTCACCGGCGGCTCCGCTCCGGCAGGCAGTGCACCGCGTCCCTGTGCGACGCTGAGCCGCTGAGGTCCCGCCGTCGAAGGAGTCGTCCGTTGAGCGCTCGTGGAACGACCGGCCGGGCCGCGGGCACCGCCCAGGAAGCGGGCGACAGCGACGGCCTCGAGCACCTGGCCCGCGTCGGACTGCTCGCCTTCGGGCTCGTGCACCTGCTGGTCGCCTGGCTCGCGCTGCAACTGGCGTGGGGCGGGGGCGCCGGTGAGTCGGCCGACCAGTCGGGCGCCATGCGCACCCTCGCCGAGTCCCCCCTGGGCAAGCCGCTCCTCTGGGTGGTCGCAGTCGGGCTCATCGCGCTCGCGGTGTGGCAGGCCGCCGAGGTGCTGCGCTGGCGGCACGGGTGGTCGGCCTCCGGCAAGACCCGGACCAAGGCGCTGCGGAAGTCGGGCAACGCCCTGGTCAAGGCCGCGGTCTACGTCGCGCTCGCGGTGCTCGCGATCCGCTTCGCCACGGGCGCGGGCACGTCCAGTTCGCAGCAGCAGCAGGAGACGACGTCCGGTGTCTTCAGCTGGCCGGGCGGGCAGTGGCTCGTTGCCGCGGCCGGACTGGTGCTCGTCGGCGTGGGCGCCTGGCACATCCGGAAGGGCCTCAACAAGCACTTCCTCAAGCAGATCGACACGAGCGACGCCTCGCCGGGCGCGGTGAAGCTGGTGACGCGGCTCGGGCAGATCGGTTTCCCCGGCAAGGGCATCGCCCTCGCGGTCGTCGGCGGCCTGCTCGTCTACGCGGCGATCACGTTCGACCCGTCGAAGGCCCGCGGGCTCGACGGCGCGCTGCACACGATCCTGGAGCTGCCCTTCGGCCGGATCCTGCTCACCCTCGTCGCGATCGGGATCGCCGCCTTCGGGGCGTTCTGCTTCGTCCGGGCCCGCTATCCCGAGCGCACCTGAGCGTGGCCGGTCGCTCGCTGCTCGACCGCGCGCACGGGATCGTCGACCGTGCCCGCGAGGTCACCGATCACCCTGTTCTGACGCACGTGGCACGGGTGGGGCTGATCGCCTACGGCGCCATGCACTTCCTGATCGCCTACCTCGCGATCCGGCTGGCCTGGGGCCTGCGCGGAGCGGACGCAGACCAGACCGGGGCCCTGCAGACCGTCGCCGACGGCCCCGGCGGCGCGGTGCTGCTCTGGGCCATCGGCGTCGGGATGCTCGCGCTGTCCCTCTGGCAGGCCGGTGAGGTGCTCCTCTGGTGGCACGGGCTGCTCGATCCCGCGCACCGCACCCGCACCGCGCTCGTGTGCGCGAAGTGTCTGGCCAAGGCGCTGGTCTACGCCGTCCTCGGGATCACCGCCCTGCTGTTCGCCGTCGGGCTGGAGTACGAGGCCGACGAACGGCTGCGCGACCTCACCGACGACACGCTGGGCATCCCCGGCGGCGCGGTGCTGGTGGCCGCGGTGGCCACCGGTGTGATCGCCGTCGGCCTCTACACGCTGGTGCGCGGGTTCACCGGCGGTTTCATGAAGGACATCGACCTCCCCGCCGCCCCCGACCGCTGGGAGCCGCTCATCGAGACGCTCGGCCGGATCGGCTACGTCGCCAAGGGGATCGCGTTCGCGCTGGTCGGCGCGCTGCTGTGGCGCGCAGCGACGTCGGCCGACGTCTCCACGGCGACCGGTCTGGACGGCGCGCTGGCGTCCATCGCGGGCGTGGCCGCCGGCCCCTGGCTGCTGACCGCCGTCGCCGTCGGGTTCGCCGCCTTCGGCCTCTACGCGCTGGCACGGGCGCGCTACCCCGACCGCGACCCGTCGTCCTAGAGCCCCTTCGGCGCCATCTCCGGGGAAATGGCACCCCGCAGGACGTGCCATTTCCGGGGAGAAGGCTCTTCCTCAGGTGCGGGGGCCGCCGGCGACGTAGATGACCTGACCGGAGACGAACCCCGCGCCCTCGCTGCACAGGTACGAGACGGTGTGGGCGATGTCCTCGGGCTGGCCGGCGCGGGCGACCGGGATCGCCGCGGCCCGCTTGGCCACGTACGGCTCCCACTCCTCGCCGATCCGCTCGGCCGTCGCCTTCGTCATGTCGGTGACGATGAAGCCCGGGGCGATCGCGTTGACGGTGACGCCGAACTTGCCGAGTTCGATCGCCAGCGTCTTGGTGAAGCCCTGCAGGCCGGCCTTCGCGGTGGCGTAGTTGGCCTGGCCACGGTTGCCCAGGGCCGAGGTGCTCGAGAGGTTCACGATCCGGCCCCACGTCGCCTGGGTCATGTGCTTCTGCGCAGCCCGGGCCATGAGGAAGGACCCGCGCAGGTGCACGTGCATGACGAGGTCCCAGTCGGCGTCGGACATCTTGAAGAGCATGTTGTCGCGCGTGACTCCGGCGTTGTTCACCAGTACCACGGGCGGGCCGAGTTCCGAGGCGATCCGGTCGACGGCGGCCTGCACCTGCTCGGCGTCGCCGACGTCGGCGCCCACGGCCAGCGCCCGACCCCCGGCGGCCTGGATGGCCTCCACGGTGTCGCGGGCGTCGTCCTCCTTCAGATCGAGCACCGCCACGGCGAACCCGTCGGCGGCCAGCCGATGGGCGGTGGCGGCGCCGATCCCCCGGGCCGCTCCCGTGACGATCGCGACCCGCTGAGTCACGCGGCCACCCGTTCGAACAGCGCCGCGAGGCCCTGGCCGCCGCCGATGCACATGGTCTCCAGGCCGTAACGGGCGTCGCGGCGGTCCATCTCGCGCAGCAGCGTCGCCAGGATGCGCCCGCCCGTGGCGCCGACCGGGTGGCCGAGGGAGATGCCCGAGCCGTTGACGTTGGTGCGCTCGAAGTCGCTGTCGGTGAAGCCCCACTCGCGGGTCACGGCGAGCACCTGACTGGCGAATGCCTCGTTGAGCTCGATCAGGTCGACCTCGGCGAGCTTGACGTCGGCCTGCTGCAGGGCCTTCGCCGTGGCGGGCACCGGCCCGATGCCCATGGTCCTGGGCGGCACGCCTGCCACGCCCCAGGACACCAGTCGAGCCAGTGGGCGCAGCCCCAGCTCGGCGGCCTTGTCGGGGTGGGTCACGATCGCGATGGCCGCGCCGTCGTTCTGGCCGCTGGCGTTGCCCGCGGTGACTGTGGCCTCCGGGTCGTCCTTGCCCATGATCGGGCGAAGCTTGGCGAGGGTCTCGACGCTGGAGTCGGGGCGGATGTGCTCGTCGCGGTCGACGACGGTGTCGCTCTTCCGGCCCTTGACGGTCACCGGCACGATCTCGTCGGTGAACCGGCCGGCCTCCGTCGCGGCAGCCGCCCGCTGGTGGCTGCGGACGCTGTACTCGTCCTGCTCCTCGCGCGAGATCTTGTACTCGCGGCGCAGGTTCTCCGCCGTCTCCAGCATGCCGCCGGGCACCGGGTGGTTCCGGCCACCGGCGGTCACCCGGCCCCGGGCGAGGCCGTCCTGCAGCAGGACCCCGGGGCCGGGCTTGACGCCCCACCGCATCGCCGTCGAGTAGAAGGGGGCGTTGCTCATCGACTCCGCACCCCCGGCCAGCACGACGTCGGAGGCGCCGGACTGCACCTGCATCGCGGCGTAGAGGACGGCCTGCAGGCCGGAGCCACAGCGGCGGTCGATCTGGATGCCGGAGGCGGTGACCGGGAGACCCGCGTCGAGGGCTGCGACGCGGCCGATCGCCGGCGCGTCCATCGTCGGATAGCAGTGGCCGAGCAGGACGTCGTCCACCGAGTCCGGCGGGAGTCCGGTGCGCTCCATCAGCGCGCGGATCACCGTCGCCGCGAGTTCCTGGACGGGCACGTCACGCAACGATCCGCCGAACCCCCCGACCGGGGTCCGCATCGGCTCGCAGATGACCGCTTCTCGCACGGTGGTCCTCCCAGCTCCTGTACGGCGGCCGGTCGACCGTCGCTGTGGCCGAAACGGTACGACTCCCCGCCGCCGGCGGCCGAGCCGCCCTGTGCGTCAGTAGCGAGGGTCAGGGCCCGTCGAGGAAGCTCTCGAGGTCGCCGCGGTGCCGCGAGGGCTCGACGAGGAGATGACTGCCGTCGGGCCGGGGCATCACGGCGACCAACGAACCGTCGGCCTCGAGCCGCGACAGGAACCTCAACCAGTCGTCGAGCGGCACGTCGTCGGGGGTCGTACCGGCCCACTCCTCGACGGCGCACGCCTTCGCGAAGTCCGGGTGCGACCACACGGGAAAGACGCTCCGGCCGCTCTCCTCGTCGAGAAAGGTGACCCATCGATCAGCACGCAGGAGCGCGTGGACCGCGTGCTCGTCCGTCACCTGGGTGAGGAAGTACGTCATGAGCGCGTCGGGCTGCATCCTGAGGACGTTGGCCACGTGATCCGGGTGCAACGACACGACGCCCCCTCGGGAGCAGGGCGGTCTCGCGGAGGGTTCAGGCGACGCCCTGCTGCATCGGGATCGTGCGGGAGCTCTCGTCCACCTGCTCGGCGTGCAACAGCTCCCAGAGGCCGGTGATCTGCAGCGGGCGGATCACGGCACGGGAGGACGCGAGCACCCGCATCGTGACGTCCTGCTTGACGGCGCGACGGTGGGTCGCGGCCAGGACGCAGAGCCCGGCGGAGTCCAGGAACGTGACGCGGCCGAGATCGACGGTCAGTTCGGAGATCGAGCCCTCGAGGAGCGTGTCCAGGTGCTGACGCAGCACCGGCGCCGAGGTGGAGTCGATCTCACCGGCGGCGGCCACGCACACCGAGGACCCGGACTCGACGACCTCGATCGTGACGAGTTCTTCGACGGGGGGGCCGAGGGACGGTGCGGTCACAGGGGAATCTCCTCAAGCAGAAAACCGGACCAGTGGAGATGCGGCTGCGACGCTCCGCGAGCGGAGCACCAGCACTGGCAACAAACGGCTGACTGTTGAACCGCGCCCCTGACGGTAAGGACCTAAGCCCCGGACCGCAAGGCCCCCACGATCACGCCAGTCGCAGGTGTCACGCCGGCGGGCACCCCGCCGGAGCCCGCCGGCGAGGCGGATACTGGCCCCGTGACAGAGGCCCGGAAGCCGCGCGGACGAGGCAGCGCAGGCCTGGGACTGGCGTTCGTCCTCTGGGCTGCGGGAACGGTGCTCGCGTTCCGCTCCCTGGACCCGATCATCGCCGCGTTCGTCGTCATCCTCGGTGTCACGGTCCTGGTCTGCGTGTTCCTCGCCCGCAACTGGGACCAGCACCCGACGTACGAGGAGCGCGAGAACGCCAGGTCCCGGCGGCGTGCGGAGAAGTGGGAGCGCGGCGCCGCCGCCCGGGAGCGCGACCGGGTCCGCTGGGAGGCCCACCGGGCCCGCCAGGCGGAGAAGGCCGGCGGTAATTCCCTCGACGGCTGACGGTGACCCTCCCTACGGTTCCCGGCATGCGGTCCTCCGTGCGCACGCGCACCGTCTGAGCTGACGCCCGCGGGCCCCTGGCCCGCCGTCCTGCGTCCCGTGGTCTCTCCGGGACGTCCTCTTCCCCCTCCCCTGCCCGCGCGGCGCGGCGCTGCCGTGCCCCGGGCACCGCTGTCGATCTCGTCCGGAGGCACCCCGTGTCACGTCCCACCCTCGACGGCCCAGCAGCCGCCGCCCGCGCCGCGCTCCCCGAGTCCGAGAGCGCGGCGTTCGACCGGCTCGCCGGCGCCGTCCTCGCCTCGTCCTCCGCTCCCCTCGGGGCCGTGCTGCGCGCGCAGCTGCCGGGCACCGCCGGTGTCCGCTGGCTGCGCCAGGAACAGCTGCCGCCGACCGCCCGCGCGGCAGCGCTGACCGCCGAGCACTGGCTGTCGCTCTACGAGTGCTGGAGCTCGGTCCACCCCACCCCCGGCCCCCGGGCGGCCGGGGGACGGCGCGGCGGGCGCCCCTCGACGCACGGTCACGCGCCCGGTGCGTCCGCCATCCCCCGCTGGGGCCAGTAGGAGGACCCCGTCACTCCCCCACCGCGTCCTCGGCGGCGAGCTCGCCGGCGCGGTCGGGTAGGGCGAACGCCTCCGCGAGCGCCTGCCGCTTCGCCCAGTCCCCGGCCCGCCAGGCCAGGGCCCGCCCGAGGGCGGTCGCCGACCCGTCGACGTGGTCGACGTCCCCCTCGGGCCACCAGGCGACCCGCCGCCCGCCCACGGTGAGCGTGTCGTGGACGGCGACCTCGCCGGTCAGCTCCTGACGGCCGAGGCGGGCCCCTGCCAGCGCCGCGCCGGGCAGCTCCGCCCATGCCACCCGCCGCCCCCCGGTGGGCGACGGCGCGGTCACCACCTCGCTCGCCATGGGCAGGTCCAGCAGGTCGGCCACCGCGCCGGGCGCTCCCCCACCCGGCACCACGGGCAGATCGACCAGTGGCAGTAGATACGGCGCATCCAGGACGACCGCGTCCTCGGCGACCCGGTCCGGCGCGACCCGGACCCGGTCGGGCGGATCGGCGTCGATGCCGTCGAGGGCAGCGGCCAGGCGGGCGTAGACGGTCCTGAGCACCTCCGGGCGCACCGTCCGCGCGGGATCCCCGAGACGGTCGAGGAGCTCGATCGCGTCGTCGACATCGGCCAGCACGTCGTCGAGCCTGGCCGGCGGTCGCAGCAGCTCCAGGACCTCGGGGCCGGCTGCTGCTGGTTCGTACAGTCCCTGTAACTCCGTCCCGTCCGGGTGCCGGAGCCGGTCGGGCCGCACACCGGCGAGCACGGGGTGGGTGCGCAGCCACCAGCGCAGGTAGCCCCGTGCGCTCAGCCCGCCGACGACGACGTCGGCCCTGGCCTCGGCCGGCAGCCGGGCCAGCAACGGGAGCGCACCGGCCCAGTCGTCCACCAGCTCCAGGTCCCGGACCGCGGTCAGCGGGGGCCACTCCGGTGGCGGGGCGTCGGCCGGCAGCCGGTCGAGGACGGCGTCGGCCCAGCGGTCCGCGTCGTCCACGTCGAGCTCGTCGGGATCGGTGGCCCGCACGAGCGCGAACGTGTCGAGGACGCCGACGGCACGCAACGCCTCCGGATCGGCCGTCGCTGCGGTCTCCGCGTCGAGCAGCCCCAGCGAGCCGGGGGCCAGGACGGCGGCGAGCGCCGACCCCGGCCGAACCAGCTCCCCGGCGGGCGCCCAGCCGCCGTCGGCGTCGGGCAGCGCGAGCTCGGCCAGCCACGGCAGCTCCCCGGGGGCCGGCCGCGCCACGGCGACCAGCGCGAGCACGGCTCCCGCCAGCTCGTCGGGGTGCGGGGCGCCGTCCAGTGCGTCGTCCACGGTCTCCATGGACGTCTCCACGGCGGTCCGG
>NZ_SPQM01000184.1 GCF_004570345.1 Blastococcus sp. CT_GayMR20
GATCTGCTGGCGACCACGGTCTGGGGCCGACGTCCCGGCGCGGGGACCGGCCGCACGGACGAAGACCGGGAGGCGGGGGCGGGTTCCTCGTCGCCGGCGAGGCCGTCGAGGACCTCGCGGGCGAGCTCGGCGACCGGCCTCCCCGTCGACCGCGCCTCGCGACGCAGCGACTCGAAGGCCACCCGTGCGCTGGTGCCGTGCCGCTCGGCGAGGACGCCGATCGCCCGCTCGGTGGAGACCCGGGCGGCCAGTGCGTGCTCGAGCTGGGCGACCGTGCGCTCGAGGGCGGCCACGCGCGCGTCCACCGGGTCGTCGTCCGCCGGGTTGCCCGTCGCGCCCCGGGCCGAGCGGCGCGCGGTCCGGTCGGGCTCGATCAGCGCGCCGAACTCCTCGGCGACGAGGTCGGCCAGGGAGAGGCCCTCGACGAGGTCGGCGGCGTCCTGGACACCACCCGGCGAGACCACGGCCCAGCCGCGGGCGGTCCGGGTCAGCGCGACCGGAGGTGCGGCGGACGGGCAGGCGTCAGCCGTGGGAGAGGGCTCGTTCCCCGAGCTCATTCCGACGGCCCCCGCACTGGTCAACGGTCCCACGGACCGGAGGATCTCGGCGCCGCGTTCGCGGCCCGCTGAGGGGCGATCATGCCCCTTCGAGGGCCGTGGAGCGGGGATCATCTGCGCTCAGGCCTCCGCCGGGCGGCTGAGCTGGGCCTTCACCTGGTCGATGCTGGGGTTGGTCAGGGCGCTGCCGTCGGCGAAGAGCAGGGTCGGCACGGTGCGGTTCCCGCCGTTGGCCTGCATGACCAGCTCGGCCGCCGAGGGGTCCTGCTCGATGTCGACCTCGGCGTACTCGATGCCTTCGCGCTGCATGAGCTTCTTCAGGCGCACGCAGTAGCCGCACCACGTCGTCGTGAACATGGTGACGGGGGCGGCATCGGGCAGGGGCGCGGCGGTCATCGAGGGGATCCTCCCTGGTCGTGCGGAGCGGGTCCACCCCCGGGAGGGTGGCACGCCGGGTGTAGAAGGCAACGCCGTGTTCCTGGGGATGCTTCCCCGGATCGTCCGACGCGGCTGGGAGGATCGGTCCGACCACATCCGTCCGGGAGTTCCGGACGGCGCCGCCACACGGACACGGGAGGAGCCTGCGATGACGTCAGTGGACAGCGGGATCCGGTCCCGCGCCGAGGCCGTCCTCGCCGCCCTGGACGACGAGCAGCGCACGGCCGCGCAGGCCGTCACCGGCCCCGTCTGCATTCTCGCCGGTGCCGGCACCGGCAAGACCCGCACCATCACCCACCGCATCGCCTACGGCGTGCACACCGGTGTCTACGTGCCCGAGCAGGTGCTCGCCGTGACCTTCACGGCCCGCGCCGCTGGTGAACTGCGCGGCCGCCTGGCAGCTCTGGACGTCGGAGGAGTGCAGGCGCGCACCTTCCACGCCGCGGCGATGCGCCAGCTGCGCTACTTCGCCCCGCGGGTGCTCGGCGGGCCCATGCCGTCGCTCGTCGAGAACAAGCTGCGGCTCGTGGCGACCGCGGCGTCCCGGTCGCGGCTGTCGACCGACCGGACCAGCCTCCGTGACCTCGCCAGCGAGATCGAGTGGGCCAAGACGACCCTCGCCACGCCCGACGACTACCCGGCGCGGGCCAAGGCGGCCGGCCGGGAACCGCCGTTCGAGGCGTCCGCCGTCGCGGCGGTCTACGCCAGCTACGAGTCGGCGAAGCAGCGCGACGGCGCGCTGGACTTCGAGGACCTCCTGCTGGTGACCGCCTACGCGCTCGAGGAGCACCCGGCCGTCGCCCGGGAGGTGCGCGGTCAGTACCGCCACTTCGTCGTCGACGAGTACCAGGACGTCAACCCGCTGCAGCAGCGGCTGCTGGACGCCTGGCTCGGCGGGCGGGCCGAGATCTGCGTCGTCGGCGACCCCAACCAGACCATCTACTCCTTCACCGGGGCCGACCCCGACTACCTGCTCGGTTTCGCCGACCGCTATCCCGACGCCGAGGTCGTGAAGCTGGAGCGGGACTACCGGTCGACGCCGCAGGTCGTCGCGCTCGCCAACCGGCTGATCGGCCAGGCGCCGAAGCGCAAGGGACTGCCCGGGCTCCGACTGCTCGGTCAGCGACCCGATGCGGCCGAGCCCACGTTCGTGGAGCACCCGGACGAGCCGGCCGAGGCCGCCGCCGTGGCAGCCCGCTGCAAGGCGCTCATCGACGAGGGCACCCCGGCGGCGGAGATCGCCGTCCTGTTCCGGATCAACGCGCAGTCCCAGGTCTACGAGGCCGCGCTGGCCGACGTGGGCGTGCCCTACGTCCTCAAGGGCGGGGAGCGGTTCTTCGAGCGCCCCGAGGTGCGCGAGGCGGTGCTGCTGCTGCGGGGCGCGGCGGCCGGGGGCAGCGACCCGGGGGCGCTGGTCCCCACGGTCCGCGACGTCCTGGCCTCCACCGGCTGGGTCGAGCACCGCCCACCGGCCGGCGGCGCGGCGCGCGACCGCTGGCAGTCGCTCGCCGCACTGGTGGACCTCGCCGTCGACCTGGTGGCGGACAACCCCACCCTCGACCTGGCCGGCTTCGTCCAGCACCTCGCCGAGCGCGCGAACGCCCAGCACGCGCCCACCGTCCAAGGGGTGACGCTCGCGTCCATGCACGCGGCCAAGGGCCTGGAGTGGGACGCGGTGTTCGTCGTGGGACTGGTGGACGGCGTCGTCCCCATCGCCCAGTCGCTGTCGCGGCCGGAGGCGGTCGAGGAGGAGCGGCGGCTGCTCTACGTCGCCGTCACCCGTGCGCGCGAGCAGCTGACCCTCTCCTGGTCGCTGGCCCGCAACCCCGGCGCCAAGCGGTCACGACCGCGCAGCCGCTTCCTGACCGGACTGGCCCCCGAGTCGACGGCGACGGCGCCACCGGCCCGCCGGGCCGGCAAGAAGCAGAAGATCGTCCTCGAGGGCGAGGCCGGTCAGATCTTCGAGCGGCTGCGCGCGTGGCGCAGCCAGGCCGCGCAGTCCCAGTCGGTGCCCGCGTACGTGGTCTTCACCGACGCGACCCTGCAGGCGATCGCGGAGACCCGGCCGGCGAACCTCCGGGAGCTGTCCGGGCTGCCGGGGATCGGCGCCCGGAAGCTCGAGCTCTACGGCGAGGACGTGCTCGCGGCCCTGGCATGACGCCGGGCTCCGGACCGCCGACGGCTCGGTACCGAGGGCGACGGCAGGCGGTCCTCCCTGAACTGTGCGACACCTCTGGAGGAAGTCGCCGTTAATTCGATTGACCCCGCTCCGACGGCGGTCATAGTGTCTCGCCACACACGAGCTGCACCCCAGCGCTCCCGGCCGCCCGGCCGGAGCGAGAGCCGGAGAGGAGGGGGCAACTGATGATCACCACGACGTGGACCAACGCCCCCGCCGACCTCCTCGGCCTGGGCGGCAATGCCATGCGTCCGTGCTCCGCCGCTCTCAGCGGCAGCGCTGTGCCCGCTGACGTCGCCATGATCGCGCCCTTCGGCGCGGTCCAGGGGACGGGTCTGCCCATCGGCGGCACCGTCGTCCGCGTTCGCGAGGCCTTCCCGCAGACCGGCACCCCGAACCTCACCCACAACTACATCGGTGCCAAGAACGACGGCACCAGCCTCGGGATCCACACCCGGGGGAGACCGCTGAGCTGACGCTCGACCGGTCCTCCTCGAGGCCGCGGAACCCGAACCCGGGATCCGCGGCCTTTCTCTTTGTCTGCGGCACCCGGTCCCGACCACCGGTCGGCGGGTTCCCGCCCGCTCGCCGGCGAACAGATCGCAGACGAGAACAAGGAGGAGCGGCAGTGCAGCAGACGATCGCCCGCCCGACGTCCCACCGCCGACCCGGGCTCTCGGCGAACCACAGCTCCGGGTCCTCGACCCGGCACGGCAGGGGACGCCGCACCGGTGCAGGGCTCACCGGGGTGTGGGGCCGCCTCGGGGGAAACCCCCCGGTCCAGGGGAGCCCGGGTCGGCGGTGGGACGTCGGGCGGGCGATCGTCTGCTGCACTGCCGCTCCTCCTTGTTCTCGTCTGCGATCTGTTCGCCGGCGAGCGGGCGGGAACCCGCCGACCGGTGGTCGGGACCGGGTGCCGCAGACAAAGAGAAAGGCCGCGGATCCCGGGTTCGGGTTCCGCGGCCTCGAGGAGGACCGGTCGAGCGTCAGCTCAGCGGTCTCCCCCGGGTGTGGATCCCGAGGCTGGTGCCGTCGTTCTTGGCACCGATGTAGTTGTGGGTGAGGTTCGGGGTGCCGGTCTGCGGGAAGGCCTCGCGAACGCGGACGACGGTGCCGCCGATGGGCAGACCCGTCCCCTGGACCGCGCCGAAGGGCGCGATCATGGCGACGTCAGCGGGCACAGCGCTGCCGCTGAGAGCGGCGGAGCACGGACGCATGGCATTGCCGCCCAGGCCGAGGAGGTCGGCGGGGGCGTTGGTCCACGTCGTGGTGATCATCAGTTGCCCCCTCCTCTCCGGCTCTCGCTCCGGCCGGGCGGCCGGGAGCGCTGGGGTGCAGCTCGTGTGTGGCGAGACACTATGACCGCCGTCGGAGCGGGGTCAATCGAATTAACGGCGACTTCCTCCAGAGGTGTCGCACAGTTCAGGGAGGACCGCCTGCCGTCGCCCTCGGTACCGAGCCGTCGGCGGTCCGGAGCCCGGCGTCATGCCAGGGCCGCGAGCACGTCCTCGCCGTAGAGCTCGAGCTTCCGGGCGCCGATCCCCGGCAGCCCGGACAGCTCCCGGAGGTTCGCCGGCCGGGTCTCCGCGATCGCCTGCAGGGTCGCGTCGGTGAAGACCACGTACGCGGGCACCGACTGGGACTGCGCGGCCTGGCTGCGCCACGCGCGCAGCCGCTCGAAGATCTGACCGGCCTCGCCCTCGAGGACGATCTTCTGCTTCTTGCCGGCCCGGCGGGCCGGTGGCGCCGTCGCCGTCGACTCGGGGGCCAGTCCGGTCAGGAAGCGGCTGCGCGGTCGTGACCGCTTGGCGCCGGGGTTGCGGGCCAGCGACCAGGAGAGGGTCAGCTGCTCGCGCGCACGGGTGACGGCGACGTAGAGCAGCCGCCGCTCCTCCTCGACCGCCTCCGGCCGCGACAGCGACTGGGCGATGGGGACGACGCCGTCCACCAGTCCCACGACGAACACCGCGTCCCACTCCAGGCCCTTGGCCGCGTGCATGGACGCGAGCGTCACCCCTTGGACGGTGGGCGCGTGCTGGGCGTTCGCGCGCTCGGCGAGGTGCTGGACGAAGCCGGCCAGGTCGAGGGTGGGGTTGTCCGCCACCAGGTCGACGGCGAGGTCCACCAGTGCGGCGAGCGACTGCCAGCGGTCGCGCGCCGCGCCGCCGGCCGGTGGGCGGTGCTCGACCCAGCCGGTGGAGGCCAGGACGTCGCGGACCGTGGGGACCAGCGCCCCCGGGTCGCTGCCCCCGGCCGCCGCGCCCCGCAGCAGCAGCACCGCCTCGCGCACCTCGGGGCGCTCGAAGAACCGCTCCCCGCCCTTGAGGACGTAGGGCACGCCCACGTCGGCCAGCGCGGCCTCGTAGACCTGGGACTGCGCGTTGATCCGGAACAGGACGGCGATCTCCGCCGCCGGGGTGCCCTCGTCGATGAGCGCCTTGCAGCGGGCTGCCACGGCGGCGGCCTCGGCCGGCTCGTCCGGGTGCTCCACGAACGTGGGCTCGGCCGCATCGGGTCGCTGACCGAGCAGTCGGAGCCCGGGCAGTCCCTTGCGCTTCGGCGCCTGGCCGATCAGCCGGTTGGCGAGCGCGACGACCTGCGGCGTCGACCGGTAGTCCCGCTCCAGCTTCACGACCTCGGCGTCGGGATAGCGGTCGGCGAAACCGAGCAGGTAGTCGGGGTCGGCCCCGGTGAAGGAGTAGATGGTCTGGTTGGGGTCGCCGACGACGCAGATCTCGGCCCGCCCGCCGAGCCAGGCGTCCAGCAGCCGCTGCTGCAGCGGGTTGACGTCCTGGTACTCGTCGACGACGAAGTGGCGGTACTGACCGCGCACCTCCCGGGCGACGGCCGGGTGCTCCTCGAGCGCGTAGGCGGTCACCAGCAGGAGGTCCTCGAAGTCCAGCGCGCCGTCGCGCTGCTTCGCCGACTCGTAGCTGGCGTAGACCGCCGCGACGGCGGACGCCTCGAACGGCGGTTCCCGGCCGGCCGCCTTGGCCCGCGCCGGGTAGTCGTCGGGCGTGGCGAGGGTCGTCTTGGCCCACTCGATCTCGCTGGCGAGGTCACGGAGGCTGGTCCGGTCGGTCGACAGCCGCGACCGGGACGCCGCGGTCGCCACGAGCCGCAGCTTGTTCTCGACGAGCGACGGCATGGGCCCGCCGAGCACCCGCGGGGCGAAGTAGCGCAGCTGGCGCATCGCCGCGGCGTGGAAGGTGCGCGCCTGCACTCCTCCGACGTCCAGAGCTGCCAGGCGGCCGCGCAGTTCACCAGCGGCGCGGGCCGTGAAGGTCACGGCGAGCACCTGCTCGGGCACGTAGACACCGGTGTGCACGCCGTAGGCGATGCGGTGGGTGATGGTGCGGGTCTTGCCGGTGCCGGCACCGGCGAGAATGCAGACGGGGCCGGTGACGGCCTGCGCGGCCGTGCGCTGCTCGTCGTCCAGGGCGGCGAGGACGGCCTCGGCGCGGGACCGGATCCCGCTGTCCACTGACGTCATCGCAGGCTCCTCCCGTGTCCGTGTGGCGGCGCCGTCCGGAACTCCCGGACGGATGTGGTCGGACCGATCCTCCCAGCCGCGTCGGACGATCCGGGGAAGCATCCCCAGGAACACGGCGTTGCCTTCTACACCCGGCGTGCCACCCTCCCGGGGGTGGACCCGCTCCGCACGACCAGGGAGGATCCCCTCGATGACCGCCGCGCCCCTGCCCGATGCCGCCCCCGTCACCATGTTCACGACGACGTGGTGCGGCTACTGCGTGCGCCTGAAGAAGCTCATGCAGCGCGAAGGCATCGAGTACGCCGAGGTCGACATCGAGCAGGACCCCTCGGCGGCCGAGCTGGTCATGCAGGCCAACGGCGGGAACCGCACCGTGCCGACCCTGCTCTTCGCCGACGGCAGCGCCCTGACCAACCCCAGCATCGACCAGGTGAAGGCCCAGCTCAGCCGCCCGGCGGAGGCCTGAGCGCAGATGATCCCCGCTCCACGGCCCTCGAAGGGGCATGATCGCCCCTCAGCGGGCCGCGAACGCGGCGCCGAGATCCTCCGGTCCGTGGGACCGTTGACCAGTGCGGGGGCCGTCGGAATGAGCTCGGGGAACGAGCCCTCTCCCACGGCTGACGCCTGCCCGTCCGCCGCACCTCCGGTCGCGCTGACCCGGACCGCCCGCGGCTGGGCCGTGGTCTCGCCGGGTGGTGTCCAGGACGCCGCCGACCTCGTCGAGGGCCTCTCCCTGGCCGACCTCGTCGCCGAGGAGTTCGGCGCGCTGATCGAGCCCGACCGGACCGCGCGCCGCTCGGCCCGGGGCGCGACGGGCAACCCGGCGGACGACGACCCGGTGGACGCGCGCGTGGCCGCCCTCGAGCGCACGGTCGCCCAGCTCGAGCACGCACTGGCCGCCCGGGTCTCCACCGAGCGGGCGATCGGCGTCCTCGCCGAGCGGCACGGCACCAGCGCACGGGTGGCCTTCGAGTCGCTGCGTCGCGAGGCGCGGTCGACGGGGAGGCCGGTCGCCGAGCTCGCCCGCGAGGTCCTCGACGGCCTCGCCGGCGACGAGGAACCCGCCCCCGCCTCCCGGTCTTCGTCCGTGCGGCCGGTCCCCGCGCCGGGACGTCGGCCCCAGACCGTGGTCGCCAGCAGATC
>NZ_SPQM01000185.1 GCF_004570345.1 Blastococcus sp. CT_GayMR20
CTCGAGCGCCGTCGGCCTGGGCGTGGAGCGGGCGTCGGAGACCCCCGGGGCCCTCATCGCCGCCGCGCTCACCGAACTGGCCGAGCGGCCGGTCCGCCTGGTCCGCCTGGCCGTCTCGGGCGCGAAGTCCGTGGACCTCGACGAGCAGGTCGACCGGGCACTCACCGAGCAACCCGACGTCGCACTGATCATGATCGGCGCGAACGACGTCACCAGCCGCATCCGGCCGGCGGTCTCGGTCCGGCACCTCGCCGACGCCGTCCGCCGGCTCACCGAGGCCGGCGCCGAGGTGGTCGTCGGCACCTGCCCGGACCTCGGCACCATCCGCCCGATCGCCCAGCCGCTGCGGACCCTGGCCCGCCGCTGGAGCCGGCAGATGGCCGCCGCGCAGACGATCGCCGTGGTCGAGGCCGGCGGGCGCACCGTCTCCCTCGGCTCGGTCCTCGGTCCGGCGTTCGCCTCGGACCGGGACATGTTCAGCGTCGACGAGTTCCACCCGAGCGCCGTCGGCTACGCACAGGCCGCCGCCGTCCTGCTCCCGTCGGTCGCCGACGCCGTCGGCGTCTGGCCCGCCTCGGCCGACCGCGGTCGCCGGCCGATCCGTCGCGGCACCGTGAAGCCGGTCGCCCAGGCCGCCGCCCGGGCCGCCAGCCGGACGGGTACCGAGGTCCAGCCGGCCGAGGTCCGTGGCTCCGACACCGGACCACGCGGACCGTGGGCCCTGCTGCGCCGCCGCCGGCCACCGGAGATCCCCACGCCCGAGGAGGCCGAGGAGGCCGCGGAGGCGCAGGTCGTGGGCTGAACGGCCGCCGGCCGCGGGCAGGCGGCGTCGGGAGCGTTACCGCGGGGTAGTTTCGGGGATGACCCGACGTCCGGCGATCCGCGCCCGGACCCGCCTCATCGTGGAGGACCCATGCCCGAAGCCGTCATCGTCGCCACCGCGCGCTCCCCCATCGGCCGCGCCTTCAAGGGGTCGCTCAAGGACCTCCGCCCCGACGACCTGACCGCCACCATCGTCCGCGCCGCCCTGGACAAGGTGCCCGAGCTCGACCCGGCCGACATCGACGACCTGATGCTCGGCTGCGGCCTCCCCGGCGGGGAGCAGGGCCACAACATGGGCCGCGTCGTCGCCACCCTGCTCGGCATGGACCACCTGCCCGGGACGACGATCACCCGGTACTGCTCCTCGTCGCTGCAGACCACCCGCATGGCCATGCACGCCATCAAGGCCGGCGAGGGCGACGTCTTCATCTCCGCCGGCGTGGAGATGGTGTCCCGGTTCGTGAAGGGCAACAGCGACTCGCTGCCCGACACCCAGAACCCGGTCTTCACCGACGCGCAGACCCGGACCGCCAAGGTGGCCGAGAGCGGCGCCGACTCGTGGACCGACCCACGGGAGAACGGCGACGTCCCCGACATCTACATCGCCATGGGCCAGACGGCGGAGAACCTGGCGCTGCTCAAGGACGTCTCCCGCCAGGAGATGGACGAGTTCGCCGTCCGCAGCCAGAACCTCGCCGAGAAGGCCATCAACGAGGGCTTCTGGGCGCGGGAGATCACCCCGGTCACGACGCCGGACGGCACCGTGGTCAGCAAGGACGACGGCCCGCGCGCCGGCACCACCCTCGAGGCCATCTCGCAGCTCAAGCCGGTCTTCCGCCCCGACGGCCGGGCGACGGCGGGCAACGCGTGCCCCCTCAACGACGGCGCGGCCGCAGTGATCGTCATGAGCGACACGAAGGCCCGCGAGCTCGGCCTGACCCCACTCGCGCGGATCGTCTCCACCGCGGTCACCGGCCTCTCGCCGGAGATCATGGGCTACGGCCCGGTCGACGCCTCCAGCCTCGCCCTCGAGCGCGCCGGCATGAGCATCGGCGACATCGACCTGGTCGAGATCAACGAGGCCTTCGCCGCGCAGGTCATCCCGAGCTACCGCGATCTGGGCATCGACATCGACCGGCTGAACGTGCACGGCGGCGCGATCGCCGTCGGGCACCCCTTCGGCATGACCGGCGCGCGGATCACCGGCACGCTCATCAACGGGCTCCAGACCCGGGACAAGACGTTCGGCCTGGAGACGATGTGCGTCGGCGGCGGCATGGGCATGGCGATGGTGCTGGAGCGCCTCTCCTAGGAGCCCTGGACGAAGGCAGGACTGGACGACGAAGGCCCGGCCCCCTCGCGGGGACCGGGCCTTCGTTCACGGCCCCGTCCCGGGTCCCGCCCTGAGCGTGCGAAGGGCGGGGAGGACGGGGTCCTTTCTCAGTCGCTGCTCTGCAGGTAGGACAGCAGGCGCAGGATCTCCAGGTACAGCCAGATGACGGTCACGAGGAGACCGAAGGCGATGTACCAGGCGAACTTCGCCGGGGCGCCGCGGCGGATCGCCTCGTCGGCCATGTCGAAGTCGAGCAGCAGCGAGAACGCCGCCACACCGATCACGACGAGGCTGAAGACGATGGCGAGCGGGCCGCCGTCGCGCAGACCCAGGCCGCCGGGGGTGAAGAAGCTCGCGATCAGGTTGACCAGAACGAGCGCCAGCACGCCGAACAGTGCGCCGACGATCCAGCGGGTCAGCTTCGGGGTCACCCGGATGGCGCCGGTCTTGTAGACCACCAGCATGCCGAAGAAGACACCGAAGGTGCCGATCACCGCCTGCGTGACGATGTTGCCGCCCCAGTTGGCGGCGTAGAACTCACTGATCGCGCCGACGAGGACGCCCTCGACGGCCGCGTAGGCGAGCGTGGCCGCCGGGTTGGCGATCTGCTTGAACGCGATCACCAGGCCGAGCACGAGGCCGACGATGAGCGCCGGGACGAGCAGGGCGATGGCCATCGTGTCCGGCACGATCGCCCAGGTCGCCGCCGCGGCCAGGACGGTCACCAGGAAGGTGAGGCCCGTCTTGACGACGACGTCGTCCATCGTGAGGTAACGCGTGGTCGTCGCCGAGTACGGCGACGGGGCGGCATAGGGGTCGTGCTGGGCGGGCGCGCCGTACTGCGGCTGGGGCGTACCCCATCCGGCGTACTGCTGCTGGCCGTTGCCGGCACCGCTCAATCCCCGGAACGCCGGGTTGCTGCTGGGCATCGTCATCTCCCTGAGGTGACTGGTCGGGCCGTGGAGTCCACGGTGCTGCACTCCACTCGGTCAGGTCAACGCCCTGGGCCTCTCGGACGTTCCGGCGTGTCGCAGAGTTCCCCCGGGCGGGTGCCGCAGATCACCGAGCGTGCCCCCGGTCGGGATCGAACCGACACTCGGACCCTTTTAAGGGGCCTGCCTCTGCCGATTGGGCTACGGGGGCGTTCCTGCGCACGCTAGCGGGGGAACGGCGCCGGTGACGGGTGCCCGCACGGTGTCCCGGTCCGCCCGCGACCGGAAGGCACCCGAGCACCCGTTCCCGCGGCGCTGGACGGCACGCTCCCGGCCGCGCTCGCCCTCGCCTCCCCGTCGGCGGGGACGGCGCTGGCGTCGAGGCCGCGGTGAACGCGCTCGGGGCGGCGCGCGCAGCCCGGTGCGCCGGCGGTCAGGCGGACTCGGCCCTGGCCGACGGCGCCGCAGCCTGAGCCGGGGGCAGCTGTCCTGCCCGCCCCGTGTTCGCGGCGAACACGAACTCGCGGCGGGGATCCTGCAGCTGGCCGAGGGAGATGACCTCGCGGCGGAAGACGGACGCGAGCGTCCAGTCGGCGATGACCCGCGCCTTCCGGTTGAACGTCGGTACCCGGCTCACGTGGTACGTCCGGTGCATGAACCAGGCCGGCCAGCCCTTGAGCTTCACGCCGTAGACCTGGGCGACGCCCTTGTGCAGCCCGAGGCTGGCGACGGATCCCACGTACTTGTGCCGGTAGAGGGCAGGCTCCTGACCGGCGAGCACGGCCACGATGTTGTCGGCCAGCCGCCTGGCCTGCCGGACGGCGTGCTGCGCGTTGGGGGCCGTGGTGGCTCCCGGCTCGTCCTTGGTGAGGTCCGGGACGGCGGCCAGGTCACCGGCAGCCCAGGCGTCGGGCATCCCGCGCACCTGCAGGGTCGCCTCGCACTCGACGCGGCCGCGGCCGTCGACCGGTAGGTCGGTGGCGGCGAGCACCGGGTTCGGCTTCGTCCCGGCCGTCCACACCAGCGTCTCGGTCGGGAACTCCTCGCCGTCGCTGAGCCGCACGACTCCGGCGTCGGAGATCGACTCGAGCCGGGTGTTGAGCCGGATGTCCATCCCGCGGGCGGTGAGCTGGCGCACCGTCCAGGCGCCCATGTCGAGGTCGACCTCGGGGAGGATCCGCCCCATCGCCTCGACGAGGACCCACCGCATGTCGGCCGGCGACAGCCGCGGGTAGTAGTGCTCGATCGCGTAGCGGGCCATGTCCTCGAGCTCGGCGAACGCCTCGATGCCGGCGTAGCCACCGCCGACGAACACGAACGTCAGCGCCCGCGAACGCACCTCCGGGTCGTCGGTGGAGCTGGCCGCGTCGAGGCGGGCGAGGACGTGGTTGCGCAGGTAGATCGCCTCGCCCACGTTCTTGAAGCCGATGCCGTGCTCGGCCAGACCCGGGATGGGCAGCGTGCGGGCCACCGAGCCCGCCGCCATGACGAGCACGTCGTAGGAGAGCTCGAAGACCTTGCCCTCGACCGGGGCGATGCGCGCGCGCTTCTGCGCGTGCGTCAGGCCGATGAGCGCGCCGGTGATCACCCGGCAGCGGTTCAGCGTGCGCCGCAGCGGGACGACCACGTGACGCGGCTCCACCGATCCGGCCGCCGCTTCGGGCAGGAACGGCTGGTAGGTCATGTGCGGCTGCGGATCGACGACGACGATCTCCGCGCGTCCGCGAGACAGCTTCTTCTGCAGCCGCAGCGCGGTGTAGAGACCGACGTAGCCACCCCCGACGACGAGGATGACCGGACGGGAGGACTCCGGGAAGCGGGTTCCGGGCTGAGCCATGCGCCAGAGCCTAGGCCCGTCCACGGCCTCCGACGCGGTGAGGATCAGCGGCCTGCGAGGTCGGTCGCCCGGGTCAGCACGGCGTCGAGCATCGGCTCGGTGAGCCGGCCGGTGAAGGTGTTCTGCTGGCTGACGTGGTAGCTGCCGAGCAGGGTCAACGGCCCGCGCGGACCGGCCAGCTCGACCTCCACGCCGTGCCCGAACGCGGGGCGGGGCCGCGGCAGGACGTAGCCGGCGCCGGCCAGGACCGGCCACAGCGCCGTCCAGCCGAACCCACCGAGGACGACGACGACGCGAAGCTCCGGCAGCAGGGCCAGCTCCCGCGCCAGCCACGGTGAGCACGTGTCCCGCTCCTCGGGGGTCGGCGCGTTGTCCGGCGGTGCGCAGCGGACGGCGGCGGCGACGCGCACCCCGGTCAGCTCGAGGCCGTCGCCGATGTGGGTGGACGTCGGCTGGCTGGCGAGGCCGGCCCGCCAGAGCGCGGCGAAGATCCAGTCCCCGCTGCGGTCACCGGTGAAGACCCGGCCGGTCCGGTTGCCGCCGTGCGCGGCGGGTGCCAGGCCGACGACCGCGATGCGGGCGTCGGCGGGGCCGAGCCCGGGAACGGGCCGGCCCCAGTAGTCCTCGTCGCGGAAGGACGCGCGCTTGACCCGGGCGACCTCCTCCCGCCACGCGACCAGCCGCGGGCAGGCGTAGCAGCCGGACACCCGGGCGTCGAGGACGGCGAGGTCGCGGACCCCGGCCGCCGACCGCACGACCCCGGCGCGGGTTCGCGTGACGGGGAACCCGCCCGCGTCCAGGGCCACCGGCTTCAGCCCCGGGCGAGCCGCAGCGCGATGCCGTCGAGGATGTCGTGCTCGCTCACCACGACCTCGTCCCGGCCGAACTCGTCCATCAGCACTCGCAGGATGAGTGCCCCGGCGCCGATGACGTCCACCCGGCCGGGATGCATCACGGGCATGGCAGCCCGCCGCTCGCGGGTCGCCGCCAGCAGGTCGGCGGCCACCGCGCGCACCTGGTCGGCCGGGATGCGGGAGCCGTGGATGGCGTCGGCGTCGTAGGCGGGCAGGCCGAGCGCGATGGCGGCCACGGTGGTCACCGTCCCGGCGACGCCGACCAGGCTGGCCGCCTCGCCGACCGGGACCTCCGCGGTGACCTCGACCAGCGCCGCCCGGACGTCGTCCTCGGCCCGGCGGACCTGCTCCGCCGTCGGCGGGTCGTCGTGCAGGTGGCGCTCGGTCAGCCGCACGCAGCCGATGTCGACCGAGCGCGCCGCGCGGACCCACGCGTCGCCCAGGACGAACTCGGTGGATCCTCCGCCGATGTCGACGACCAGGAACGGCGCGGCCGGTGCGGCGGTGCCGTGGGCCGCGGCAGCCGAGTCCAACGATGCCGTGGCGCCCACGAAGGAGAGCTCGGCCTCCTCGGTGCCGGGCACGACGTCGGGCCCGTGGCCGAGGACCGCCGCCACCATGCCCTCGAACTCGGCCCGGTTCGTGGCGTCCCGGGTGGCGCTGGTGGCCACCATCCTGACCGCGGTCGCGCCGAGATCGCGCGCCTCGGCGGCGTACTCGACCAGGACCTTGCGGGTGCGCTCGATGGCCTCCGGCGCCAGCCGTCCGCTGGCGTCGACGCCCTGGCCGAGCCGCACGACCTCCATCCGGCGGTGCAGGTCGGTGTGCGCCCCGTCGGCCGGGACGTCGGCGACCAGTAGCCGGATGGAGTTGGTGCCGCAGTCGATGGCCGCCACCCGCGTCACGGTGTGCCCTCCGGCGCCGGCTGCGCGCACGGCCCGGCGGCCCACCACTCCCCCATCTCGGCGACCGCGCGGTCACCGATCGGGTTCACCCCCGGGCCGGCGGCGAGCGCATGCCCGGCCAGCGCGTGCAGGCACTTGACGCGGTCGGGCATCCCGCCGGCGGTCATCCGGGTGGGCAGCACGTCCCGGGCGTCGCGGGTCGCCAGGTACGCCTCGTGGGCGGCCTGGTAGCCGGCCGCGAGGTCCGGGTCGGTGCCCAGCTCGTCCTGCCACTCGCGCATCCGGCCGGCCGACTCGAGCCGGCTCGCGGCGGCGGTCGCACGCGGGCAGGTCAGGTAGTACAGCGTCGGGAACGGGGTGCCGTCCTCGAGGCGCGGGGAGGTCTCGACGACGTCGGGCTGGCCGCACGGGCAGCGGTGGGCGACCGCGACGAGGGCACGCGGCGGACGGCCGAGCTGACGGGCGATGATCGCGCGCTCGTCGTCGGTGACAGGCTCGGTCACTCGCGCGGGTCGCCGTCGGCGTCGGACAGCGACTCCATCAGGCCCTCGTACCAGGTCGACGGCTCCGGATCGGCGTCCTCGGCCGGCGTCGCCGCACCCCCCTCCACCGTCTCCCCGTCGACCACGACGACGAGCCGGTCACCGGGCAGGACGTAGGTGAGCCGCTCGCGCGCCTGGCGCTCGGCGTAGGTGGGGTCGGCCTGCCGCTCCAGCTGCTCCTGGAGCTCCTCGGCCCGCTTGTCCAGCTCTCGCCCCTCGGCGGCGAGCTGGACGAGCTCCGCGCGACCGGCCAGGTACTGCCGCACCGGCCCGGCCAGGGTGAGCGCCAGCAGCAGGACCAGCGCCCCGAGCAGGACCGCCCGGCCGGTGAACAGCGGCCGCCGGCGGGCCGCCGCGCCGGTGGCCGTGCGTGCCGTGCGGCGGCCGGCCCGCC
>NZ_SPQM01000186.1 GCF_004570345.1 Blastococcus sp. CT_GayMR20
CGCGCGGGTGGGCGGCGACTGGTACGACGCGTTCCTTCAGCCCAGCGGCGCCACCATGCTCGTCATCGGGGACGTCGTCGGGCACGACACCGCCGCCGCCGCGGCGATGGGGCAGCTGCGCGGCCTGCTGCGTGGCATCGCCACCTACAGCGACGCCGCGCCGGCCGAGGTGCTGCGGGGCCTCGACGCGTCGATGACGACGCTGCAGGCCAAGACGCTGGCCACGGCGGCGATCGCCCGCTTCGAGCAGACCCCCGACGAGCTCGAGCGCGGCCTCACCCGGATGCGCTGGGCGAACGCCGGGCACCTCCCGCCCTTGGTGATCAACCCCGACGGGAGCGTCGCCGAGCTGGCCGGCTGGAAGGGCGACCTGCTGCTCGGCGTCGACCCGGAGGCCCGGCGGCGGGAGTCGGTGGTGACCCTCGACCGGGGCGCGACAGTGCTGCTCTACACCGACGGCCTCGTCGAGCGGCGCGACGCCGACCTCGATGCCGGCATGGTCCGGCTCCGGGACGCGGTGATCGAGCTGGCCCACCTCCCGCTGGAACAGCTGCTGGACGAGCTCATCGAGCGCCTGGTGCACGGCCGGCCCGAGGACGACGTCGCCGTCGTCGCCGTCCGGCTGCACCGCCAGGACCGGCCCCGGCCAGCCGAAGCCGGCCCGAGCGACGTGCCGCCGAACGTGCCCGACGACGTCGCCAGTTAGGCCTTGTCGCGGCGGATCGTCGCCTTGCGCCCCTTGATCATGGTCGCCCTCAGGGCGCTGATCACCTCGTCGGCCGCGGACTCGGGCACCTCCACCAGCGCGAACCGCTGGTGGATCTCGATCGAGCCGATGTCCCGTCCCTTGAGCCCCGTCTCGCCGGTGATCGCACCGACGAGGTCGCCGGGCCGGATTCCGGCGTCGCGGCCGGCGCCGACGAACAGGCGGGCCGCCGACCCGCCCGGCACCCGCCGGGGCGGCCGCTGGTCGCGCGGCCCGGCGCCGCGGCCGGCCGGAGCGCGACCGGCGTCGCGGTCGGTCCGGAAGGTGACCTGCGGGATCTCCTCGTCGTCATCGGTGCCACCGGCGGCCTCGTGCGCCAGCTTGACCGCCGCGAGGGCGACCTCCATGAGGTCGAACTCGTCGGTGAGCGTCTCGACGACGACGCGGAAGCGGTCCAGGTTGTTCTCCAGCAGGCTCTCCCGCAGTGCCGCACGGGTGAGATCGAGCCGCCTGGCGCGCAGGTCGGCGACCGTCGGCACCTTCTCGACGGCGATGGTCGCGCCGGCCACCTTCTCGATCATCTTGAGCTGGCGGTGCTCGCGCGGCTCGGCCAGCGTGATCGCGACCCCCTCGCGCCCGGCGCGGCCGACCCGGCCGATGCGGTGGACGTAGGACTCCGGCGCCGAGGGGACGTCGTAGTTGACGACGTGGGTGAGCTGCTCGATGTCGAGGCCGCGGGCGGCGACGTCGGTGGCGACGAGGAGGTCCGCCGTCCCGCCGCGGAGCCGGCCCATCACGCGGTCGCGCTGCTCCTGGCTCATCCCGCCGTGCAGCGCCTCCGCGCGGTATCCGCGGCCGTTGAGCGTCTCGGTGAGGGAGTCGACCTCCTCGCGGGTGCGGCAGAAGACGATCGCGGCCGCCGGCGACTCGACGTCGAGGATCCGGCCGAGCGCGGCGGGCTTGGCCGCCCGCGGCACCACGTAGGCGGTCTGCCGCACGCGCGGCGCCTCGCCGGCGGGCGCCTTCTCCCGGCCGATCGTGATGCGGACCGGGTCGTCGAGGTGCCGGCGGGCCAGGGAGTCCAGGCGCCGCGGCATCGTCGCGGAGAAGAGCACGGTCTGCCGGGTGTCGGGCGTCTCGCCGAGGATGGCCTCGAGGTCCTCGGCGAAGCCCATGTCCAGCATCTCGTCCGCCTCGTCGAGGACCACGGTGGTGACCTCGCCCAGCTGCAGGCTGCCCCGGTTGAGCAGGTCGAGCGCCCGGCCGGGGGTGGCGACGACGACGTCCACCCCCGACTCCAGGCTGCGCAGCTGCCGAAGGATCGGGGCGCCGCCGTAGACCGGCAGCACCCGGGCGCCGAGGTCCTTGCCGTAGCGGTGCAGCGCCTCCGACACCTGGACGGCGAGCTCGCGGGTGGGCACCAGCACCAGCGCCACCGGGGGCTTCTCCCGTCGGTGGGCGGTCAGCCGCTGGAGCACCGGGAGGGCGAACGCGGCGGTCTTGCCCGTGCCGGTCGCAGCCTGACCGAGCAGGTCGCGGCCCTCGACGAGCGGGGGGATCGCCTCCTGCTGGATCGGCGTGGGCTCCTCGTAGCCGAGCGCCGACAGTGCGGCCTGCAGCTCGGGCCGGAGCCCGAGGTCGTCGAAGGTGGTGCTCGTGTCCCGGTCGCCGTCCATCGGGCTCCATCGTTCACGGAAGACGGTTACCGCGCGCGAGGGGGTGCGTGACAGGCTCGGCTCGTGACCGACGACCTCTGCTTCCGGCCGGCGACCGAGCTCGCCGCGATGCTGCGTGCCCGGGAGGTCTCGGCGCGCGAACTGCTCGACGCTCACCTCGACCGGATCGAGCGGCTGGACCCCGCCGTCAACGCCGTCGTCACCCTCGATGCCGAGGGTGCGCGCGCCGCGGCCGACGCCGCCGACGCGGCGCTGGCGGCAGGAGAGGACGTCGGCCCACTGCACGGCCTGCCGGTGGCGCACAAGGACACCCACGCCACCGGCGGCATGCGGACGACGTGGGGTTCACCCCTGCACGTGGACACCGTGCCGTTGCGCGACGAGCTGATCGTGGCCCGCTACCGGGCGGCCGGCGCCGTGCGGGTCGGGAAGACGAACGTGCCGGAGTTCGCGGCGGGGTCGCACACGTTCAACACCGTCTTCGGAGCGACCCACAACCCCTACCGGCACGGACTGTCCGTGGGCGGCTCCTCGGGCGGGGCGGCCGCGGCGCTGGCCGCGGGGTTCGTCCCGCTGGCCGACGGCAGCGACATGGGCGGCTCGCTGCGCAACCCCGCCGCGTTCTGCAACGTCGTGGGCCTCCGGGCCACGCCGGGGCGGGTGCCGACGTGGCCGGCCGCCATGGGCTGGTCGCAGCTGTCGGTGCAGGGCCCGATGGGGCGGACGGTCGCGGACGTCGCGTTGCAGCTGTCGGTGGTGGCCGGGCCCGATGCCCGCGTGCCGATCTCGCTGTCCGACGACCCCTCGGGCTTCGCGGCCGCCCTTCCCGAGCGGCTCGACGGGCTCCGGGTGGCCTGGGCGCCCACGCTCGGGGGACAGGTGACGGTGGATCCCGCGGTGACCGATGTGCTGGCGTCGTGCGTGGGGACGTTCTCCGACCTCGGCGCGTCGGTGGCGGAGGACTGCCCGGACCTCGCCGGCGCCGACGAGGTGTTCGGGACGCTGCGGGCGTGGCTGTTCGAGGCGTCGTTCGGGGAGATCTCGCGGCGGACGCCGGAGAAGGTCAAGGAGTCGATCCGCTGGAACGCGGAGATGGGCGCGAAGCTCACCGGCCCCGACCTGGCGCGCGCGGAGCAGCTGCACACGAAGCTGCACGAGCGGATGGTCGGGTTCTTCGAGCGGTACGACGTCCTGGTCGCGCCGACGACGCAGGTGCTGCCGTTCCCCGTGGAGATCGAGTACCCGACCGAGATCGCCGGCATGCACCAGGACAACTACCTGGAGTGGATGCGTTCCTGCACGGTCATCTCGGCGACCGGCTGCCCGGCGCTGTCGGTGCCCGGCGGGTTCACGCCGGACGGCCTGCCGGTCGGACTGCAGGTCATCGGCGCGGCGCGGGCCGACCGCCGTGTCCTCGAGGTGGGTCACGCCTTCGAGCAGGCGACCCGCTTCGGCGAGCACCGTCCCACTCTCTGAGTCGCTCTACGGCTCTCTAGCTGTCTCACTAGAAAGTGCGATACCCGCCGACTTGCGCACGACGGCGGTCATACGGGCCGTGCTGACCGCCGTCATGCGCATCACGGCGCGGACGAGGGCTGCGCTTACTTCTCGGCGGGGCGGGGGAGGCGGCGGGCCTGGCGGCGCTTGCGCAGTCCGCGCAGCGTCCGGACGGCGACCAGCAGCTCGGCCAGCTCGTGCCGGTCCCCGGACGCGATGTCGGCCAGCTGCGCGGCCGAACGGGCCTGGGTGGTGTCCCAGCCCTCCACCCAGGCCCCGACCAGCGCTTCCGGCGCGTCGGTGTCGCTCGTGCGCAGCCCCAGGACGTCCTCCACGAGCGACGCCTGCTCCATCGCGAGGTCGTCCCGCAGCGAGGCCCGCGCCATCGACGGCCAGCGGCGGTCGCGCGGCAGCGCGATCACCAGCTCCCGCAGCGGCACCAGCCCGAGCCGCTCGGCCACGCACTGCAGCACCTGGCCGGTCAGTTCGACCGGCGCTCCGGTGCGCTCGCTGACCACCGCGAGGTCGAGCGCCGCGGGCAACAGCGGTGCGGCAGCGACCTCGGCCGCCAGCGCGGCCGGCACCCCGGCCGCCTGCAGCCGCGCCGAGCGCTCGGCGTATGCCTCCTTCTCGCTGCCGAGCAGCCAGCCCGGCAGACCCGAGCGCACGGCCGCGACGGGCGCGGCGAACCGGTCCCTCACATCGGCGATCGCCGGCGCCGGGTCGTCGGCCAGCTCCGGGAGCCGCAGGATCCATCGGGCGGTCCGCTCGGCCAGGCGCATCGCCTCGACCCGCAGCTCGACCTGGGTCACCGCGGACACCACGTTGTCCAGCGGCCGGACGGCGTCCCACAGACGGTCGACGTCGAAGACGGACCGGGCCACGGTGTGCGCCAGCACCACGCGGGCCAGGGGGGCGCCGGTCTCCTGCGTCAGCCGGAACAGCCCGGTGACGCCGGCGATGTTCACCGCACGGTTGGTCAGCGCCGTCGAGATGATCTCCCGCCGCAGCGGATGTCCGGTCACGGCGGCGGGGAAGCGCTCCCGCAACGGGGCGGGGAAGTAGTCGACCAGCATCCCCTCGAGCGCCGGGTCGTCCGGCATCTCCGACGCCAGCACCTCGGTGCCCGCCTGCAGCTTCGCGTAGGCCAGCAGCACCGACAGCTCCGGGCTGGTGAGCGCCTGCCCGTCGCGGCGCCGCTCGGCCAGCTGCCGGTCGTCCGGCAGCGCCTCGACACTGCGCAGCAGGCGGCCGGAGCGCTCGAGACTGCGGATGAACCGCTCGTGCGCGTCCAGCAGGCTCCGCGCCGACGTCACCTCGGCGGCCAGGGTCGCGTTCTGCGCGTGGTTGTTCCTGAGGACGGCGACGGCGACGTCGTCGATCATCTCGCCGAGCAGCGCCGCGCGGTCGGCCGCCTTCAGCTCCCCGGCGTCCACCACGCTGTTCAGCGCGATCTTGATGTTGACCTCGTGGTCGGAGGTGTCGACGCCTGCGGAGTTGTCGATCGCGTCGGTGTTGACCCGCCCGCCGGTCAGCGCGTACTCCACGCGGCCGCGCTGCGTGAGCCCCAGGTTGCCGCCCTCGCCGACGACCCGGGCCCGCAGCTGCTCGCCGTCCACCCGGACGGCGTCGTTGGCCTTGTCCCCCACCTCCAGCGCGCTCTCGGTCGAGGCCTTCACGTAGGTGCCGATGCCGCCGTTGAACAGCAGGTCGACGGGGGCGAGCAGCACCGCGCGGATGAGCTCGACGGGGGTGAGGGTCTCCACACCGTCGTCCAGACCGAGCGCGGCCCGCATGGGCCCCGAGACCGGTATCGACTTCGCCGTCCGCGGCCAGACCCCACCTCCGGCGCTGATCCGCGAGCGGTTGTAGTCGGCCCACGACGACCGCTGCAGCCCGAACAGCCGCTTGCGCTCGGCGTAGGACGACGCCGCATCGGGCGTGGGGTCGACGAACACGTGCCGGTGGTCGAACGCGGCCACCAGCCGGATGTGCGGCGACAGCAGCATCCCGTTGCCGAAGACGTCGCCGGACATGTCGCCGACGCCGACGACGGTGAAGTCCTGCTTCTGGACGTCGATGTCCAGCTCGCGGAAGTGCCGGGTCACCGACTCCCAGGCGCCGCGGGCCGTGATGCCCATCGCCTTGTGGTCGTAGCCGACCGAGCCGCCCGACGCGAACGCGTCGCCCAGCCAGAACCCGCGCTCGAGGGCCACGGAGTTCGCCAGATCGGAGAAGGTCGCCGTCCCCTTGTCGGCGGCGACGACGAGGTAGGTGTCGTCCCCGTCGTGCCGGACCACCCGCTCCGGCGGGACGACCTGGCCGTCGACGAGGTTGTCGGTCAGCGACAGCAGGGCGCCGATGAAGATCTTGTAGCAGGCCTGTCCCTCGGCCAGGACGGCGTCGCGCGACCCGGACTCGGGCGGGTTCTTGACGACGAAGCCGCCCTTCGCGCCCGTCGGCACGATGACGGTGTTCTTCACCATCTGCGCCTTGACCAGGCCGAGGACCTCGGTGCGCAGGTCCTCGCGGCGGTCGGACCAGCGCAGCCCGCCGCGGGCGACCGCGCCGAAGCGCAGGTGGATGCCCATGACGCGCGGCGAGCTGACCCACACCTCGCGGGCCGGCCGCGGCTCTGGCAGGTCGGGCACCGAGGCGGGATCGAGCTTCAGTGCGAGCGGCCCGCCCGCGTAGTACGTCGTCCGCTGGGTGGCGGTGACGGCGGCCAGCAGGGAGCTGAGCACCCGGTCGGCGTCGAGGGACTCGACCTCGCCGATCGACGTGCGCAGGGACTCGACCAGCTCGGTCTGCCGGCCTTCGCGGCCGCGGCTGCGCTCGGGGGAGAACCTCGCCTCGAACAGCGCGACCAGCCGGGCCACCACGTTCGGGTGCGCGGCGAGGGTCTCCTCGACGTAGCGCTGGCCGAAAGGAAGTCCGGCCTGCCGGAGCCACTGCACGTAGGCGCGCACGACCGTGACCTGCCGCCAGTTGAGCCCGGCGAGCATCACGAGGGCACCGAGGCCGTCGTCCTCGGCCTCGCCCCGCCACACGGCGCCGACCGCCTCGGTGAACCGCTCGGGCAGCGAGCGCAACAGCGGCAGCTCGACCTGCGGCACGGCCACGCCGAAGTCGTAGATCCAGGTCGGGGGAGCGCCGATGCGGTCGATCTCGTAGGGCCGCTCGTCGACGACGTCCACGCCCATGTTCTGCAGGACCGGCAGGACCTCCGACAGCAGCAGCCGCTGGCCGACGCGGTAGATGGTCAGCCGGCGGTCACCGGGAGCGGCGCCCTTCGGCGTCCAGAGCCGCAGCGCCAGCTGCCCCTCGCCCAGCCCCTCGAGCCGGACCAGGTCGTCGACGGCCTGCTCGGCGGAGAAGTCGCCCTGGTAGGACGCGGGGAAGGCGTCCGCCACCTGCGAGAGCAGCTTCTCGGCCTCGGCGCCGTACCGGTCGTGCAGCGCGTCGGTGAGGTCGTCGGTCCAGCTGCGCGCGGCGGCGGCCAGCTCGGCCTGCAGCGCGTCGACGTCCACGGCCACCGGCTTGGCGAGCCCGCCCTTGCCCACCGGCACCCGGACGACGAAGTGCAGCCGCGCCAGCACCGACTCCGTCGACCGGGCGGTGTACTCGATGCTCGTGCCGCCGAGCCGCGACAGCAGGAGCTGCTGCATCGCCAGGCGGACCTCGGTCGTGTACCGGTCGCGGGGCAGGTAGACCAGCGCCGACCAGAACCGCCCG
>NZ_SPQM01000187.1 GCF_004570345.1 Blastococcus sp. CT_GayMR20
GATCTGGGCTGCGGGCGGGGCCACGGCGTCCGGCTCGGCCAGGCGCAGCCCCAGTGCGCCCAGGCGTGCCACCGGCAGCGCCTCGTCGGGCAGCAGCACCCCGGCGGGCCCGTGCGCGGTGCGGCCGTCGACGAGCGGGACCGGGAGCGCGGCCAGCTCCTCGCGGTCGGCGCCGTCCAGGGCGGCGTAGAGACGGGCCCACCAGGCCACCGGCCGGTCGACCCCCCGCACCGCCTCCACGGCCTCGGCGATGCCGATCCGCCGGATGCCCAGCGCCGAGAGGGCCGGCCCGTCCGTGCGCCGGGACCACTCCGCCGGCAGCAGCCCCGGCAGGACGCCGGCCAGCGCGTGGATCCGCTCGTCGGTGGCGTCGTCCAGCACGGCTGCGCGGGCCGGTGCCTGACGGAGGTCGCGTTCGCCGGCGACCGGCAGCCACGAGGTGGCGGCGAGCCGGTCGAGGACGGCCCGGTTGAGCGCGGCGTCCAGCGCGGCCCCGGCGAGCCCGACGCGCGGCACCAGCCGGAGCAGCGCGGGGACGGGTGCCAGGCCGGCCACCAGGTCGGCGAACGTGTCCGCGGCGGCCTCGACCAGCGCCTCGGTGACGGGACCGGGCGCGACGTGCCGCCGGTCCGGGCCGAGCGGGAACGGCGCGATCAGCCGAACCGGCAGCGAGAGGGGCTCGTCGCTCGGCGTGGGTGCGTGGACCACCTGCGCCCCGGTCAGCGGCACGGGGTCGCCGTCCTCGTCCAGCGGGACCGCCCAGGTGACCGTCCAGCTCCGCCGGTGGCGCTCCTCGACCGGCCGGCCGGTGAGGAGGTCCGTCGCGAGCTCGCCGGTGCGACGGGCCACCTGCCAGTCCGTGGTGGTGTCGCCGTCGGTCAGGCGAACGCGGTCCGGGGACCGCGCGGCCGACAGCGTGCGCAGCGCCCCGTCGAGGACGACCTCCACGGTGTCGAGGCCAGGGAGAGCGAGCAACAGCTCGGCGGACAGCGCCTCCAGCCCGGCCGCAACGGTGGCGCGGGTGCCGGCCCGCAGCTGGAGCACGACCTCCGTCGCGAAGCCCTCCGGGGGCGCTCCGTCGGCCGGCCACGGCAGGCGCAGGACCGGCACCGCGCCGTCGCGGCGCGCCAGCTCGGCCGCCACCGCGGGGAGGGCCGCGACCTCGGCCCGTGTCCGTCGGGCACTGAACCGCACGCTGCCCGTCGTCGACACGACCGCCGGTTCGTCGCTGACGGCCAGCACTGCAGCGAAGCCGACGCCGAAGCGGCCCACCGTCGCCGCCTCGTCCCGTTTCGCCGAGGCACGCAGCGTCGCCAGTCCCTGCACCCCGGCTGCGTCCAGGGGGGCGCCCGTGTTGGCCGCGCGCAGCAGATCACCGGCCAGCTCGAGCCGCAGCCGACCGGGCACGCCACCGCGGACGGCAGCGTCGGCGGCGTTCTGCGCGAGCTCGACCAGCAACCGGTCGCGGTAGCCGCCGCGGACCAGGTCCTCCTCGGCGTTGGCGTCCTCGCGGAAGCGCGCGGGAGAGTCCGTCCAGGCACGGAGGACGGCGCGCCGGAGGGCTTCGGTGCCGAACGGATCGGCCGCGTCGCCGCCGGGACCGGTGCGCATCTCGGGCCTTCCTCGGAGCTGTCCGGCACGGCCGGCGTCGGTGCGCGACCCTAGTTGCTCGTAGGAGTGAACTTCCGGCGCGGCGGAGGTTAGGGCACCCAGGAACGGGCACGGCACACCTGCAGTCCCACGACCTGGCACCGGCGTGGCGAGCGAGGATGAAACCCGGCGACAGCGAGGCGGTGGCAGTGGCGCTCTGGCAGCCTGCGCGCCTGCCGCACGGCTTCCGGGAACTCTGGTGCCAGCAGCTGTCGTCGCTCGGTGAGCTGGCGAAGCTGCGGGCCCGCCTCCGGGCGGCACTGACCGGTCGGCCGACGGTCGAGCGGCCCGAGCGCGAGCACTGGGCGGAGCGGCTGGTGCTGGTCGCCGACGAGCTGACCTCCAACGCCCTCCGTCACGGCGGCGCACCGGTGGCCGCGGCACTCAGCCGGTCCGGCGACGACTGGATGATCGCCGTGAGCGACTCCTCCATCGAGGTCCCCCCGACGCCGGCGCAGGGCCGCGACCCGGGACTGGGCGGTTTCGGGCTCTACCTCGTCGCCGACCTCGCGGTCCGCCACGGTTGGCACCGCGCGCGCGGTGCCAAGACCGTCTGGGCGGTCGTCACCGCCGACGACTGACCGGCGCCGTCGCCCGTCCGGGGACGGCTCCCTCGCCCCTACGGCCGCGTAGGTGACTCGCGGGTAACGTGCGTTCCCATGTCGCTCACCGACCAGATGGACACGGTCACCGACGCCACCGCGGGCAGCGTCGACCGGCACGACACCACGCAGACCTTCGAGTCGACCAACCCGGCGACGGGGGCGGTGGTCGGCGTCTTCCCGGTGCACGACGCCGACGCCGTCCGGGAGACCGTCGAGCGGGCCCGCCCCGCGGCGGAGCGGTGGGCCGCGCTGGGCTTCGACGGCCGCCGGCAGCGGCTGGCCGCCTACCGCGGCTACCTCGCCCGCCGGATGAACGAGCTGGCCGACCTCGTGCACAAGGAGAACGGCAAGCCGCACGGCGACGCGATCCTCGAGATCACCCTCGCCATCGACCACCTCGCCTGGGCAGGAGCGCACGCCCGCAAGACGCTCGGCCCCCGCCGCGTGAAGGCCGGGATGCTCGCGGCCAACCACGCCGCGTACCTCGAGTACCAGCCGCTCGGCGTCGTCGGCGTCATCGGTCCCTGGAACTACCCGGTGTTCACGCCCATGGGCTCGATCGGCTACGCCCTGGCCGCCGGCAACGCCGTCGTCTTCAAGCCCTCGGAGTACACGCCGGCCATCGGCGCCTGGCTGGCCGCCGCGTGGCGGGCCGCCGTCCCCGACTCGGTCGACGCCTTCCAGGTCGTCACCGGCTACGGCGAGACCGGTGCCGCGCTCTGCCGCGCCGGCGTCGGCAAGCTGGCCTTCACCGGCTCCGGCGCGACGGGCAGGAAGGTCATGGCCACCTGCGCGGAGACGCTGACCCCGGTGCTCATGGAGCTCGGCGGCAAGGACGCGATGATCGTCGACGACGACGCCGACGTGGTCGCCGCCGCCGACGCCGCCGTCTGGGGCGCGATGAGCAACGCCGGCCAGACCTGCACCGGCATCGAGCGGGTCTACGCCACCAGCGCCGTGTACGACCGGTTCGTCGCCGAGGTGACCGCGCAGGTGCGCACCCTGCGCCCCGGATCGGACGACGAGGCCACCTACGGCCCGATGACCATGCCGTCGCAGACCGGCATCGTGCGCCGGCACGTCGAGGCCGCCGCGACCTCCGGTGGCCGCGTCGTCCGCGGGGACGCCGACCAGAGCCTCTTCCCGAACGAGAACTACCTGGTGCCCGCCGTCCTGCTCGACGTACCGGAGGAGTCGGCCGCCATCCGTGAGGAGACCTTCGGCCCGACGCTGACCATCACCAAGGTCCGCGACGCCGAGGAGGCGCTGGAGCGGGCGAACGCCACCTCCTACGGCCTGGCCGGCTCGGTGTTCACGAAGTCGAAGGCCCGCGGCCTGGACCTCGCCCGCCGGATGCGCAGCGGCATGACGTCGATCAACTCCGTCATCACCTTCGCCTCGGTGCCGGCCCTGCCCTTCGGCGGCGTCGGCGACAGCGGCTTCGGTCGGATCCACGGCGAGGACGGGCTTCGGGAGTTCACCCGCGCCAAGGCGATCACCCGGCAGCGCGTGGCACTCCCGGTCAACCTCACGAGCTTCAACCGCCCGGCGTCGGCGATGGACTCAGTGGCCCGCCTGATGGGGATGCTGCACGGGCGGCACCGATGAGCGCGGGCGAGGAGTTCGACGTCATCGTCGTCGGCGCGGGCTCGGCCGGCTGCGCACTGGCCGGCCGGCTCTCGGAGGACCCGTCGCTGCGCGTGCTGCTGCTCGAGGCGGGCGGCTCGGACAAGGTGCTCGAGGTGCAGATCCCGGCCGGCCTCTACAAGGTCTGGCGCACCCGGCACGACTGGAACTACACGACCGAGGAGCAACCCGCCCTCGACGGCCGCAAGCTGTTCTGGCCGCGCGGGAAGCTGCTCGGCGGGTCGTCGTCGATCAACGCGATGATCTACATGCGCGGTGCGGCCGCCGACTACGACGAGTGGGCCCGGCGCACCGGTGACCCGGCCTGGTCCTACGAGCACGTGCTGCCGCTGTTCCGCCGCATGGAGGACAACGCCCGCGGCGCCGACCGCTACCACGGCGTCGGGGGTCCGCTGCGGGTGGAGGACCTCCGCTCCCCGCACCCCTGGACGCGCGCCGTCGTCCAGTCGGCGGTCGCCGCGGGCTACCCCCGCAACGACGACTTCAACGGGGCCACGCTCGAGGGCGTCGGCCAGTACCAGGTGACCCAGAGGCGCGGCCGCCGCTGGTCGTCCGCCGACGCGTACCTGCACCCCGCGATGCGTCGACCCAACCTGACCGTGCGGACCGGGGCGCTCACGACCCGGGTGCTGATCTCCGACGGCCGCGCGACCGGCGTGGAGTACCGCGCGGGAGGGCGCGTGCACACCGCGCACGCCGCCCGCGAGGTCGTGCTCTCCGGCGGCGCGATCAACTCCCCGCAGCTGCTGATGCTGTCGGGCATCGGGCCGGCCGACCACCTCCGGGAGGTCGGGGTGGACGTCGTCCACGACCTGCCCGGCGTCGGCGCCGGCCTGCAGGACCACCCGCTCGTGCCGATGGTCTACGACGTCCGCTCGGGCAAGTCCCTGCGCCTGGCCGAGACGCCGCTCAACCTGGCGAGGTGGAAGGCCGCGGGGCGCGGCCCGCTCACGTCCAACCTCGCCGAGGCCGGGCTGTTCACCCGCTCCTCCCCCGAGCTGGCCGAGCCCGACCTCCAGTACCACTTCCTGCCGGTGAAGTTCTGGAAGCAGGCGGAGATCGATCCGGACGTCGAGGCCTTCAGCACCCTGGTCGTCCTGGTGCACGTGCACTCACGCGGTTCGGTGCGGCTGCGCTCGGCCGACCCGAACTGGGCCCCGGCGATCGACGCGGGGTACCTCACCGACGAGCGCGACCTCGAGGCGCTGGTGTCGGGGGTGGAGAAGGCGCGCGACATCGCCGGCACCGGACCACTGGCCCATGTGCTCGCCGGTGAGTGGTCGCCGGGAGGGAAGGTGCAGGGCCGCGACGCCCTGCGCGCCTCGGTGAAGGAGACCCTCGAGTCGCTGTACCACCCGGTGTCGTCCTGCCGGATGGGCACCGACGACCGGTCGGTGGTGGACCCGCAGCTGCGGGTGCACGGCATCGAGGGGCTGCGGGTGGCCGACGCCTCGGTGATGCCGACGCTGGTCCGCGGCAACACCAACGCCCCGACGATCATGATCGCCGAGCGCGCCTCGGACCTGATCCTGGGCCGTTCGGTCGACCCCGCGCTGGCCGCAGCAGGCTGAGGCCTCCCACTTTCAGCCGTGGGCCTGGGCGGCGGCGGCTTCCTCCGGATTGGTCGGCAGCATCGTCTCGGCCGGCGGCGGGAGGTTGCGGCGGATAGCGACGGACGCCGCCGCCGCGACCATGCACAGCCCGCCGGCGAGGAACCAGGCCAGGTCGTAGGAGCCGGTGACGTCACGGATGACGCCGCCGCCGAACGCGGCGACCGCCGCGCCCAGCTGGTGGGAGGCGAACACCCAGCCGAAGACGACGGGCGCGCGGGCACCGAAGTGCTCCCGGCACAGCGCCAACGTCGGCGGCACGGTCGCCACCCAGTCCAGGCCGTAGAAGACGATGAACGCGATCATGCTGACCTGAAGGTCCGGTCCGAACAGCGTCGGCAGCGCGAACAGAGACAGCCCGCGCAGCCCGTAGTAGGCCAGCAGCAGCAGCCGCGGGTCGATCCGGTCGGTCAGCCAGCCGGAGAAGATCGTGCCCACGATGTCGAAGAGACCGACGACGGCCAGCAGACCGGCGGCCGTCGTCACCGGCATCCCGTGGTCGTGCGCCGCCGGGATGAAGTGCGGCTGGACGAGGCCGTTCGTGGACATCCCGCAGATGAAGAACCCGGCGACGAGCAGCCAGAACGGCCGCGTCCGCGCCCCCTCGACGAGGCCGTTGATGGCCGCACGGGCGGCGCCGGTGCGCACCGGATCGACGTCGTCGGCCGCCGTCCCGCCGTAGGGGACGACGCCGAGGTCGCGGGGCCGGTCGCGCAGCAGCCACGCCACCAGCGGGAGAACGGCGAGGGCCGCGGCGGTGGTGCCCAGCGACGCCGCGCGCCACCCCCACTGGGAGTCGACCCACGCGACCAGCGGCAGGAAGATCAGCTGCCCGGCCGCGCCGCCGGCGGTGAGGATGCCGGAGACGAGCCCGCGGCGGGCCACGAACCAGCGGCCGGTCACCGTGGCCACCAGCGAGAGCGCCATCGCGCCCGTGCCGAGCCCGACGAGCACGCCCCACAGCAGGATCAGCTGCCAGCTGGTCGTCATGAAGACGGTCAGGCCGCTGCCCACCGCGACGACGAGCAGGGCGCAGAGGACGACGCGGCGGATGCCGAACCGCTCCATCAGCGCCGCCGCGAACGGGGCGGTGAGCCCGTAGAGCGCCATGTTGACCGCGACCGCCGCCGAGATCGTGGACACCGACCACCCGAACTCGTCGCGCAGCGGGTCGATCAGCACGCCCGGCACCGCGCGGAAGGCGGCGGCGCCGACGAGGGCCAGGAACGTCACCGCGGCGACCCACCACGCGGGGTGGATGCGGTGCGCGCGCGGCGGGGCGGGTGCAGTCACGGCGGACAGCATGGCGGATTGCGGCGGCCCGGAGGGAGTGGCCGGGCAGCCAACATGTGCAAGGATCCGGCCATGACCGAACGGCACGAGGTCGCCGTCCTGGCGCTGCCCGACACCATGGCCTACGAGGTCGGCCTGCCGCACCAGTTCCTGGGCAGCGCCGTCGACCCCGACGGCCGCCCGCTCTACCGCGTGCGGGTGGCCAGCCTGGACGGCGGCCCGGTGCGCACCTCGGCCGGGTACTCGCTCCTCCCCGAGCACGACGCCTCGATCCTCGAGACGGCGCAGACCGTCGTCCTCCCCGGGATCCACGGCACGTCCGCGATGACCGACGGCACCCTGCCCGCCGAGCTCGCCGACCTGCTGCGGCGCGCGGCCGGACGGTCCCGCCTGGTCTCCATCTGCACCGGGGCGTTCGTGCTCGCCGCCGCCGGCCTGCTCGACGGCCGCCCGGCGACCACCCACTGGGTGCACAGCCCCGCGTTCGGCCGGCTCTTCCCACGGGTGCGCCTCGACCCGGACGTCCTCTTCGTGGACGACGGCGACGTCCTGACCTCGGCGGGGAACGCCGCCGGCATAGACCTGCTCCTCCACGTGATCCGCCGCGACCACGGGAGCGAGGTGGCCAGCCGGGTCGCCCGCCGCAGCGTCGTCGCCCCCTGGCGGGAAGGCGGTCAATCGCAGTTCGTCGAGCGGCCCGTCCCCGAGCCGGGCGACTCGGGGACGGCGACGACCCGGGCGTGGGCGCTGCAGCGGCTCGGCGCTCCCCTGACCCTCG
>NZ_SPQM01000188.1 GCF_004570345.1 Blastococcus sp. CT_GayMR20
GAGCAGCGGGCCGTCCGTGACCAGGCCCGCGAAGGTCTCTCCCATCGTCAGCCCTCCTCCAGCACGAGGTCGATCACGCGACGCAGGTCGTCCTGGGAGATCTCGCCGGTGTACACGGCTGCCACGCGATTCTCCCCGTCGAGGACGATCGTGGAGGGGATGGCGTTCGCCGGGTAGTCCCGGAACGCCAGGGCCACCTCTCCGCGCGGGTCGTAGAGCGACGGGAACTCGATGCCGAAGCGGTCGACGAAGGCCAGCGCGAACTGCTCGCTGGTCTCCTTCACGTTCAGGCCCAGGAACTCCACGCCGTCGTTCCGGACCTCGGCGTAGACCTCCTGGAACTGTGGCGTCTCGACCCGGCACGGGCCGCACCAGGATCCCCAGAAGTTCAGGACGGCGGCCTCGCCGTCGAGGTCGGCGGAGGAGAACCGGCCTCCGCCGAGCAGGGTGCCGGAGAAGTCCGGGGCCGAGGCGCGTTCGTCGGGCGGGATCACCTCGCCGGCCGGAGTCCCGGCGACGAACCGGAACTCTCCGCCGTTGTTGACGTCGACCTGGTCCGAGCCCGTCGTGCAGCCGGCCAGCAGGGCCAGGGCCCCGGTGGCGGCGAGCAGGCGCAGCCTCATGCCCCGGGCACCGCGTCGGGGTCGGTGGCACCCGCGGGCTCCGCGTAGCCGACACCGGCGACCCGGTCGCCGTCATAGGTCAGCGACGTCACGCTGGCCAGGCCGCACTGCCGGCGGCGCGGGTCGTGGGCGTAGCGACGTCCCTCCACGTGCAGGCGCAGCGTCCAGATCGGCAGCTGGTGGCTGACCAGCACGGCTTCGTGCCCCCGGGCGGCGTCGCGCGCCGCCTCGACCGCCGCCAGCATCCGGGCGGCGATCTCGACGTAGGGCTCACCCCAGGACGGCCGGAACGGGTTGCGCAGCTTCCACCAGTGCTGCGGAGCACGCAGGACGCCGTCCCCGACGCCGACCCGGAGGCCCTCGAAGGCGTTCCCGGCCTCGATCAGCCGGTCGTCGATCGACACCGGCAGGTCGAGGACGGCGGCGATCGGCGCCGCGGTCTGCTGAGCCCGCTCGAGCGGGCTCGACACGAGGCGGGTGACGTCGCGGCCGGCGAACCAGGCGGCCGCCTCGTCCGCCATGGCGAGACCGCCGTCGGACAGCCGGAACCCCGGCAGCCGGCCGTAGAGGACCTTGCCGGGGTTGAAGACCTCCCCGTGCCGCAGCAGGTGGACGACGGTCTGCTCGCTCATGCCGCGACCTCGGCGGCGGCGCGGGCGGCGGCCGGCAGCGCGGCGAGCACGCGGTCGAGCGCCTCGCCGGAGAGCGCGGCGTTGACGAACCAGGCCTCGAACGCCGACGGCGGCAGGTAGACGCCGCGGGCGAGGCAGGCGTGGAAGAACGCGGTGTACCGGGCGGCGTCCTGCGTCCGGGCGTCGTCGTAGTCGCGCACCTGGCGCTCGTCGGGCACGAAGAAGACGGAGAACATGTTGCCGGCCTGCTGCACCCGGTGCGGCACCCCGGCGGCGAACAGCGCCGCACTGGCGGCACCGCGCAGGACGGCGGCGACCTCGTCGCACTGCGCGTAGACCTCGTCGGTGCAGTTGCGCAGCGTCGCCAGGCCGGCCGCGACCGCGACGGGGTTCCCGGACAGCGTCCCGGCCTGGTAGACGGGCCCGTTCGGAGCCAGCTGGTCCATCAGGTCCGCCCGGCCGCCGAACGCCGCGGCGGGCAGGCCGCCGCCCATGACCTTGCCGAAGGTGAACAGGTCGGCGTCCACGGGGTCGAGGCCGTACCAGCCGGAGCGGGACACCCGGAACCCGGTCATGACCTCGTCGAGGACCAGCAGGGCGCCGTGCGCGGAGGTGAGGCGGCGCAGCGACGCGTTGAAGCCGTCGAGCGGGGGGACGACGCCCATGTTGCCCGCCGCCGCCTCGCTGATGACGCAGGCGATCTGGCTGCCGCGCTCGGCGAAGACGGCCTCGACGGCGGCGACGTCGTTGTACGGGAGGACGACGGTGTCGGCGGCGGCGCCGGTGGTGACGCCCGGGGTGTCCGGGAGGCCGAGGGTGGCCACGCCGGAGCCGGCCGAGGCCAGCAGCGCGTCGACGTGCCCGTGGTAGTGGCCGGCGAACTTCACGACCACCGGGCGGCCGGTGGCGCCGCGGGCGAGCCGCACCGCCGACATCACGGCCTCGGTGCCGGAGCTGACCAGCCGCACGCGCTCCACGGGGACGACCCGGGCGCGGATCTCCTCGGCGAGGTCGAGCTCGCCCTCGGTCGGTGCGCCGAAGGACAACCCGCGGCGCGCGGCGGCGGTGACGGCCTCCACGACGGCGGGGTGGGCGTGGCCGAGGATCAGCGGCCCCCACGAGCTGACCAGGTCGACGTAGCGCCGTCCGTCGGCGTCGGTGATCCAGGGGCCCGAGCCCTCGGCCATGAAGCGCGGCGTGCCCCCCACCGCGCGGAAGGCGCGGACGGGGCTGTTCACCCCGCCCGGGATGATCGTGCGGCCACGGGCGAAGAGGTCGGCCGAGACCGGGGCCTCGTAGGTGTACGGGGAGCTGTCCAGCGAGGTCACTGCCCCAGTGTCCCTTCTGTCCCGGAGGCGGTGTCGGGGGTCTGGCCGGTGCCGATCATCAGCGCCTCGTACAGGGCGGCCGGTTCCCGGGTGGGCACCAGCACCGTGCGGCCGTCGGTCAGCTTCAGCGGCAGCCCGGTCCGGCCCCGGGGCAGCGACCAGCCGCCGCCGAGGACGGGCGCCCCGGCGTCGACGCCGGAGTCGACCTCGCGCAGGTGCCCGGTGTCGATGTCGCCGAGCGGGACGCGCTCCCGGCCGACGGTCAGCCCGTCGTCGTCGACCCGCACGGTCCACACCCGTCGGGCCGACACGCACCCGAGCGCCACGATGCCCAGGACGGCGACGACCGCGACGACCCAGACGACCGCGGGGACGTCACCCCCCGGGAAGACGACGTCGAGCACCACGAACACCGCGAGCGCGCCGGCCACGAGCCAGAACGGCCGCCAGGTCCCCCCGTGCTCCGTGTAGGGCGTCACCGCAGCAGGCGCGCTGCCTCGACCGCCCAGTACGTCAGCACGGTGCCCGCACCCGCGCGGCGGATCGAGGTCAGCGTCTCCAGGATCGCGCGCTCGCGGTCGACCCAGCCGTTCGCGGCGGCGGCCTCGACCATCGCGTACTCGCCGCTGACCTGGTAGGCCGCGACCGGCACGTGCACCGCGTCGGCGACCCGCGCGACGATGTCGAGGTAGGGCAGCGCCGGCTTCACCATCACCGCGTCGGCTCCCTCGGCGAGGTCCTGGGCCACCTCGCGCAGCGCCTCGTCGGCGTTGGGCGGATCCATCTGGTAGGTCGAGCGGTCGCCGAACTGCGGCGCCCCCTCGGCGGCCTCGCGGAACGGCCCGTAGAAGCCCGACGCGTACTTCGCGGCGTACGCGAGGATCGGGGTCTCGGGATACCCGCTGCCGTCCAGCGCCTTCCGGATCGCCGCGACCTGCCCGTCCATCATCCCGCTGGGGGCGATCACGTGGGCGCCGGCCTGGGCCTGCGCGACCGCGACCGCGGCGTAGCGGTCGAGGGTCGGGTCGTTGTCGACGACGCCCGCGGGGGTGACCACGCCGCAGTGCCCGTGGTCGGTGTACTCGCACAGGCACAGGTCCGCCATCAGCACGAGCTCGTCGCCGAGGTCGGCACGCAGCTGCTGCAGCGCGACGTTGACCACCCCGTCGGCGGCGTCGGCCTGCGAACCGGCCGGGTCCTTCTCCCCGGGGATGCCGAACAGCATCAGCCCGCCGATCCCGGCCTCGGCCGCCTCGGAGGCGGCCTTCCGCAGCGAGTCCTGGGTGTGCTGGACGACGCCGGGCATGGCGCCGATCGCGACCGGCTCGTCGATGCCCTGCTTGACGAAGACCGGCAGCACGAAGTCCGCAGCGGACAGCCGGGTCTGCGCGGTCAGCCGCCGCAGCGCGGACGTCGACCGGAGCCGGCGGCCCCGCGCGAACCCGGCACTCACTGGACCTCGCCTTCCTCCTCGGCACGACGGGCCGCCGCGAACTCGGCGAGCGCGTCGACCAGCGGGCCGACGGCCGCGGTCTCGGGCTGCACGTCGACCCGGAGGCCGAACTCCTGGGCGCTGGCGGCCGTCGCGGGGCCGATCACCGCGACGACGGTCTTCGCGTGCGGCTTGCCGGCGATGCCGACCAGGTTGCGCACGGTGCTCGAGGACGTGAAGCAGACGGCGTCGAAGCCACCGCCCTTGATCGCCTCGCGGACCGACGCGGCCGGCGGGGCGGCACGGACGGTGCGGTAGGCCGTGACGTCGTCGATCTCCCAGCCGCGCTCCTTGAGCCCGGCGGCGAGCGTCTCGGTCGCGATGTCGGCGCGGGGCAGCAGCACCCGGTCGATCGGGTCGAGGACGTCGTCGTACTCCGGGAAGTCGGCCAGCAGGCCCTGGCTGGACTGCTCGCCGGCGGGCACGAGCTCCGGCGCGATGCCGAAGGACCGCACCGCCTCGGCGGTCTGCTCCCCGACGCAGGCGACCTTCACACCGGCGAACGCGCGGGCGTCGAGGCCGAGCTCGGTGAACTTCTCGCGCACGGCCTTCACGGCGTTGACCGAGGTGAAGACGATCCAGCCGTAGCGCCCGGTGACCAGGCCCTTGATGGCGCGGTCCATCTGCGCCGGGCTGCGCGGCGGCTCGACGGCGATCGTCGGCACCTCGACCGGGACGGCCCCGTAGGCCCGCAGCCGGTCGCTCATCTCGCCGGCCTGGTCCTTGGTGCGCGGCACGAGCACGCGCCAGCCGAACAGCGGCCGGCTCTCCCACCACGACAGCCGCGCGCGCTTGTCGACCGCTGCACCGACCGTGGCGACGACCGGGCCGCTGAACGAGTCCAGGCCCGCGGTCTTCTCGGCGACCGCCACGAGCTTGGCGACGACGCTCTTCTGCGCCGTCCCCGAGCCACCGGTGGTCACCACGACCGGGGTGTTGCCGGACAGCCCGCCCTCGATCAGCCGGGCGGCCGCCTCGGGCAGCTCCTCGGCGGTGCCCTGCAGGGCCAGCGTGCTGCCGGCGGACACCACCCCGGCGAGAGCCGGGAGGTCGGCTCCGGTGCGGAAGTCCGCGGTCACGGCGCTGCTGCCGAGGGCCACGCCCGCGTACGCCGGGACGGCGGTCGCGGTGGCGACACCGGGGACGACGTCGAAGGGCACGGAGGTCCGGCCGACGGCGAGGACCTCCTTCACCACCGGGTCGGAGGTGTAGGGGTCACCGGCGACGAGCCGGACGACCATGCTGCCGTGCTTGGCGGCGGCGACGGCGGCCTTGGCCACCTCGGCCGGCTCACCGGTCGCGGTCGTCAGCTCGGCCTGCGGGTGCGCCTCGCGGACGGCGTCCTGGACCGCGACGGAGACGTCACGGTCGACCAGGACGACGGCCGCCTGGGCGAGGGCCGCTGTCGCCCGTGCGGTCAGCATGCCGGGGTCACCCGGTCCTGCGCCGACGAAGACGACCCGGCCGGTCGTTCCGGAAGTCGCGCGGTTGCGCGTCATCGCGTGCTCCTGATCCTGGCCCGGAGGCCTGTCTTCCTGGGGGTCTGGGGGCGGTGCGTCACGGGGTCACCGCCATGAGCTCGGCCGCGCCGCGGTCGAGCAGTTCCGCAGCCAGCGCCCGCCCGAGGGCGGCGGCGTCCGGCAGGGGCCCGGTCACCGAGCCGCGGACGGCGTCGCTGCCGTCGATCGCGGTCACGGATGCCCGGAGGAACAGTTCGGGGCCGTCCTCGCCCTCGGCCACCTCGGCGTAGGCCGCGACGGGGGCGCTGCACCCGGCCTCGAGCGTCGCGAGCGTGCTGCGCTCGGCGACCACGCAGGCGCGGGCGGAGGTGTCCTCGAGCCGGCCGAGCAGCTCGCGGGTGCGGGCGTCGCTCGTCCGGCACTCGACGGCCAGGGCACCCTGCGCCGGTGCGGGCAGCACCTGCAGGGGGTCGAGGGTCTCGGTGATGACGTCGAGCCGGCCGAGCCGGGACAGCCCGGCGCGGGCGAGGACGACGGCGTCCAGGTCCCCGGCCTGCCCGCCCAGCCCGGCCACCCGGCCGAGCCGCGTGTCCACGTTGCCGCGGATCGGCACGACGTCCAGCCCGAGCCCCAGGGCCCGCAGCTGGGCGACCCGGCGGGGTGCGCCGGTGCCCACCTTCGAGCCGGGCGGCAGCTCGCCGAGGGTGAGCCCGTCGCGCGCGACGAGGGCGTCGCGCGGGTCCTCCCGCCCGGGGACGGCGGCCAGGATGAGGCCCGGCTGCGGTGCGGTGGGCAGGTCCTTGTAGCTGTGGACGGCGAGGTCGACGCTGCCCTCGAGCAGCGCCCGGCGGATCGCGGCGACGAACACCCCGGTGCCGCCGAGCTGGGTGATCGCCTCCGACGATCGGTCGCCCTCGGTCACGATGTGCACGAGCTCGACCGGGGTGCCGGTGGCCTCGGTGATCGCGTCGGCGACGGCCTGGGACTGCGTGCGGGCGAGGGCGCTCGCCCGGGTGCCGAGCCGGAGGGTCGCCGTGACGGTCGTCCTCGAGGTGAGGGCCCCGGTCACGTTGCCTCCCCCGCCCGCTCCGGGTCGACGGTGACGGCGTCCGACAGCTCCTCGACCGGGGTGTCGATGCCCAGGCCGAACAGCGCGCGCAGTGCACCGGCGTAGTCGGTCTCACCGGCCGAGGCGGCCAGCTCCTTCACCCGGACGGTCGGCTCGTGCAGCAGCTTGTCGACCACCCGGCGGACGGTGCGGGCGATCTCCGCCCGGGCGCGGGCGTCGAGGTCGGGCAGCCGGCCGGCCAGCCGCAGCAGCTCCGCGTCGACGACCTCGGCGGCCTGGGTGCGCAGCGCGGAGACGGTCGGCGCGACCTCTGCGGCCTGGCGCTCGGCGCGCAGCAGCGCCGTCTCGGTCTCGACCAGGGCGTGCGCGGCCGCGATGTCGTCGGCGGCCACTCCGGCGGTGGGCCGTCCCGGCGTGGCGGCGCGCTCCCCCTGCAGCAGAGCCAGATCCACGACGTGCACGCCCGGCAGGGCGCTGACACCGGGATCGACGTCCCGGGGGAGGGCGAGGTCGACGACCACGAGCGGCCGGGTCCGTCCCGTCATGGCGGTGGCGACCACGTCGGTGCCCACCACGAGGCCGGTCGCGCCGGTGCAGGTGACGAGCACGTCCGCGGCGGACAGCTCCGTGGGGAGGTCGGCCAGTGCCGCGGCCCGCCCGTCGACGCTGTCGGCCAGCCGGGCGGCGTGCGCCTCGGTGCGGCTGCTGACGACGACGGCGGCCCCGCGGCGGGCCAGCGTCGTCGCGGCCAGGGCGCCCATGGACCCGGCGCCGACCACCAGCACCGACCGTCCGTCGAGGCTGCCGATCCGCTGCTCGGCCCGGTCGAGGGCGACGGAGACGAGCGAGGCGCCGGCCCGGTCGATGCCGGTCTCGGTGTGCACCCGCTTGCCGACCCGCAGGGCCCGCTGGGCGACCGGGTGCAGGGCCCGGCCGACGGTGCCCTCCTGGCGGGCGAGGGCGTAGGCGGCCCGAAG
>NZ_SPQM01000189.1 GCF_004570345.1 Blastococcus sp. CT_GayMR20
GGCGTCGGCGCAGACGACCCCGATCGAGCCCGGCACCGCCCGCAGTTCCCGGAGGACGTCGGCCAGCGGCCAGGAAGCGGCCGTGCGCACGGTCAGCGCCCCGGGCTCCGATCGGACCGCCGTGGCCGCCGGCAGCCCCGGCGCGATGAGCGGCAGCAGTCGGTTGGCGAACTCCAGCACCTCGCGGGGCACGCGGTAGCCCCGGGTCAGAGGACGGACGGCGGTGCCCGGACGGCCCAGCCCGGCGAGCGTCTGCGCCCAGTCCGACGGCGACCATGGGCTGGTGGCCTGGGCCAGGTCGCCGAGCACGGTCAGCGAGCCCGCGGCCAGCCGCCGGGCCACCGCGCGGCACTGCATCGGTGAGAGGTCCTGGGCCTCGTCGACCACCACGTGGCCGTATCCGGGGGTCCGCTCGATCAGGCCCGCGAGCTCGTCGACGAGGACGGCGTCGGCCGCCGTCCAGTCCGCCGTGCGGACGGAGCGGGCGGGCCGGTGCAGCAGCGCCTGCTCGTCGTCGTCCAGGATGCCGCGGGCGGCACGGGCCAGGCGGGCCGGGTCCGACCACAGGTCGCAGAGCAGCCCGGCGGCATCGCGTGCGGGCCAGACGGCGTCGCAGAACGCCCGCACCTCCTCGCTGCGCGCGGCTCTGCGGACCTCGGCGTCCGGAGGGCTGCCGCCGGCCTCCTCCTTCTGCCGCCGTGCGTCCTCGGCCAGCAGCATCGCCAGGCGTTCCCGCCCGGCCGCGTAGTGCAGCAGCTGCTGGTCGTCGTCGGAGCGGGACCGCCGGCGCAGGTCGTCGACGTACCGCTTGAGCCGCTCGACCGGCACCCGGTAGCGCCGGCCGGCCAGCGACACCTGGACCGAGTCCTGCGGCTTCGCGATCTCGCCCCACAGCGCCCGGCGCAGCACGTCGGCCAGGCGGGCGTCGCCCTTGAGGACGGCGACCTCGGGGCGGTCGTCGGCGCGCACGGGCACCCGCGCGGTCAGCCCGGCCACCGTCGTCTGCTCGACGTCGACCTCGCCGAGGGTCGGGAGCACCTGCTCGATGTAGCGGAGGAAGGCGTTGTTCGGCCCGATGACCAGGACGCCGGTCCGGGCCAGCTGCCCGCCGTGCGTGTAGAGGAGGTAGGCCGCGCGGTGCAGGCCGACCGCCGTCTTACCCGTGCCCGGGGCGCCCTGCACGCAGATGGAGTCGGCGAGCGGCGCCCGGACGATGTCGTCCTGGTCGGGCTGGATCGTGGCGACGATGTCGCGCATCGGGCCGCTGCGCGGGCGCTCGATCTCCGCGCGCAGCAGAAGGCCCCCCCTGCCCCCCTCCGCTCGCGAGCTCGCGGCGGGACCCTGCAGCGGGGCCGAGCCGTCACCGGCTCCGAGCAGCTCGTCGTCGTAGCCGGTGAGGTCTCCCCCGCTGAAGCCGAACCGGCGACGGCGGACCACACCCTGGGGATCGACGGCCGTGGCCTGGTAGAACGGCCGGCTCATCGGCGCCCGCCAGTCGATGACCACCGGGTCGCCCGCCGCGTCACGGACGTGCCGGCGGCCGATGTGGAAGGCCTCGGTGGGGGTGTCGGTCCGGCCGAAGAACGGCGGCACGCCCGGATCGGCGGCCAGCGCGCGCAGGCGCTCGGCGCGGGCGGCGCCGAGCCGCTCGGACGCCCAGGCGTCCACCCCGGCGTCGGTCACCGCGGACGCCGCGGCGCGCATGCCGGTCAGGCAGTCGGCCGCGCGCGCCAGGTGGGCGCGCTCGGCCACGAGGACGGGATCGGTTGGGCCCTGCTCTTGTGGAACGGTCTCGGGTTCGGCGGAGTGAGACACGGTCCGGAGACGTTACGCCGCAGCCCGCCGTCCGTCACCGGACTTCCGGCAGGGCCGGCTCAGACCAGCTCGAGGATCGTGGCGTTGGCCTGCCCGCCGCCCTCGCACATCGACTGGAGCCCGTAGCGGATCCCCTGGTCGCGCATGTGGTGGACCATCGTCGTCATGATCCGGGCGCCGCTGCCGCCCAGCGGGTGACCGAGGGCGATCGCACCGCCGAGCGGGTTGAGGGACTTCTCGTCCGCACCGATCTCGTGCAACCAGGCCAGGGGCACGGAGGCGAACGCCTCGTTGATCTCGAAGACGCCGATCTCGTCGAGGCGCAGGCCGCTGCGGTCGAGCACCTTGCGGGTGGCCGGGATGGGGGCGGTCAGCATCGTGACCGGGTCGTCGCCGGCCAGCGCCACGCTGTGCACGCGGGCGATCGGGGTCAGGCCCAGCTCGCGTGCCTTGTCGCTCGTGGTCATCAGCAGTGCGGCCGAGCCGTCGGAGATCTGGCTGGCATTGCCGGCGCTGATGACGCCGTCGGGCTTGAACGGGGTCTTGAGCCCGGCGAGCGCCTCGACCGTCCCGCCGCGGCGGATGCCCTCGTCGAGTTCGACGACGGTGCCGTCGGGGGCGGTGACCGGGGCGATCTGGGCGGTGAAGCGGCCGTCGTCCTGGGCGGAGGCGGCGCGCTCGTGCGAGCGCAGCGCGAACTCGTCGAGCTGGGTGCGCGACAGCCCCCACCGCTCGGCGATCATCTCCGCGCCGATCCCCTGGTTCGGGAACGTTCCGTACCGCGCGAGGAAGCGCTCGCCCAGCGGGTTCTGGTCGGCGACCGACGAACCCATCGGCACCCGGCTCATCGACTCCACCCCGCCGGCGACGACGACGTCGTAGTGGCCGGCGACCAGCCCGGCCGCGGCGAAGTGCACCGACTGCTGTGACGAGCCGCACTGGCGGTCGATCGTCGTGCCGGGGACGCTCTCGGGCCAGCCGGCGGCGAGGACGGCGTTGCGCGCGATGTCGAACGTCTGCTCGCCGATCTGGGAGACGCACCCCCAGATGACGTCGTCCACGTGCACGGGGTCGATCCCGGCGCGGGCGGCGAGCGACTCCAGGACGTGCGCCGACAGGTCGGTCGGGTGGACGCCGGACAGTCCGCCGTTGCGCTTGCCGACGGGCGTGCGCACGGCCTCGACGATGACTGCGTCGCGCATGGTGCGACTCCTCTCGGTTGGCGAGCCCGGCCTGGTCTCGCCTCCAGGATGCACCAGGGGACTCAGCCGCGGTCCTGCGGCTCGACGATGTGGACGTCCACGGCGCGGAACTGCTTCGGCGTCTCGAGCAGGACGGCCTTGGTCGGTTCGCCCACGTCGAGGGCGGGCTCGCGGCGCAGCGCGGCGAGCGGCGCGAGGCGCGGGTCGGCGAGGACGTCGTCGACCAGGCCACGGTCGCCGCCGGTGAACAGGGCCGCCACCCCGGCGGCGTGCGGCAGCAGCACCCGGACGGCGGTCTCGATCGCGTGGTCGACGACGGCGTCGGTCTGGTTTCCCCTGCGTCGTGCGTAGCGCTGCTGGGACGTACCCCCGGCGGCGGTCCGGCCCTGGACGAGGCGGGCATCCACCTTGGAGACGACCAGGTCGGAGCCGTCGAAGATCCCCACGGCCCAGCGGCCGCGCCGCACGAGCAGCACGGCGGCCCGGCGCGGGAGACGGGCGTCGGCGGTGAAGCCGGCGAGCAGGACCGGCTCCGGCATCCAGTCGAACGGCGCCCGGAGGACCACCGTCGTGGAGTCCGCGCAGGTGACGTGCACGGCGCCGCCGCGGTGCGCGACCTCGGTGAAGGCACCGTGCCGGGCGGCGACGCCGTCCAGCCACTTCCCGAGCCGCTCGGGTGCGACGCCGAGCCGGCGCCCTCCGCCGGCGGCGGGCCGAGCGCGCGTCACCGCACCGCTCAGGCCGCCATGTCCGCGGCACCGACCTCGACGACCGGCAGGCCGAGCGCCACCCAGGCCTCGAAGCCGCCGATCACGTCGACGGCGCGGCGGAGGCCGAGGGCGCGCAGCGTGTCGGCGACCAGGCTGGAGCTGTAGCCCTGGTTGCACAGGACGATGACCTCGAGGTCGTAGCCGGTCACCTCCGGCAGCCGGTCGGGGCTGGCCGGGTCGAGCCGCCACTCGAGCACGTTGCGGTCCACGACGAGCGCGCCGGGCACGGCCCCGTCCCGCGTCCGCTGCTCGTACGGCCGGGTGTCGACCAGCAGCGCGCCGTCCGCCACCCGCCGGGCGACCTCGGTGGGGTGGACGCGGTCGATCCGGCTGCGGACCTGCTCGAGCAGTTCGTCGATGGTCCGGGCGCCCACCGGCCGTTCCCCCATCAGCGGGCCATGGCCGGACTGGCCGCGTGCTCGGCCGGGACGTGCAGCAGCCGCTGGAAGGCCGCGACGACGACGGCCGCCACGGCCGCGGCCACGGTCGCCACGAGGAACGCCGCGTTGGCGCCGTAGAGGTCGACGATCTTGCCGGCCACCGAGGCGCCGACGGCCACGCCGAGGCCCAGCGCGGTGCCGATCCAGGTGAACGCCTCGGTCACCGCCGACCGTGGCACGAGCACCTCGGCGAGCGTGAACGAGCTGATCAGGGACGGCGACACGGCCACCCCCGCGATGACCACGAACGGCAGCATCACCCAGACGTCGGTGACCAGCAGCAGCGGGATGCTGCACACGGTCAGGATGACCAGCACCGCCGTCAGCCGGAGCCGCAGCGGCATCCGCCAGTGCACGGTGCCCCAGCCGATGCCGCTGGCCATCGACCCCACCGCCAGCCCGGCGATGAGGACGCCGGACAGCGACTTGGCGTCCTCCTGGTCGGCGAAGGCGACCAGCGCGATCTCCAGCGTGCCGAGGATGGCGCCGACGGCCGCCCCCACGACGAAGAGCACCCGCAGGCCGGGCGTGCGGATCGCCGACGGGCCGTTGCGATGCTCGTGGGGGGTGGGCGGCGGCTCGGTCCGGCCCTGGGCGGCGAACAGCAGGCTGCCCACCGCGGCCAGCGTGAACGCGGTGACCACGCCGCTGGTCGCGTGCCCGGTGGTCGACAGGAAGGTGACCAGGACCGGGCCGACGATGAAGACGAACTCGTCGACCACCGACTCCATCGCCAGCGCCGTCGGCAACCGGTGGCTGCCGCGCAGCAGATGGGTCCAGCGGACGCGGATCATCGACGAGACCGGCGGGATGCAGGCGCCCGCGACCCCCGCCGAGACGAAGACAGTCCACAGCGGCCAGTCGCCCTTCACGGCCGCCAGGAACGCCGTCCCGGCGACCACGAAGACGGCGAGGACCGGCAGGAGCACCCGGCGCTGGCCGTGGCTGTCGGCCCAGCGGCCGAGAACCGGCCCGGCGATGGCGGTCGTGACGGCGCCGGCGGCCGCGACCGCGCCGCCCAGACCGTAGGAACCGGTCTCGTCCGCGACCAGCAGGACGCAGCCCAGCCCGACCATCGACAGCGGCAGCCGCCCGATGAAGGCGGCCAGCACCATCGGCAGCGCGTGCGGGGTCCGCAGCACCTGCAGGTAGGGATTCGCCACGAGCGGGGAAGCCTGTCGTCGTACCGATGTGAGAGCGACTCACGCTAGCCGAACTCACCGCGCGGCGGCTCGGTGAACCGGCACCCCCACGGTGCCCCCCTGCAGGGTCCCGCCGCGAGCTTGCGAGTGGCGGGGGCAGGGGGGTCATCTTTCAGCCGAGGCGGCTCTTCAGGATCTCCAGCTCGTCCCACATCGTGCTGGGGAGCTTGTCGCCGAACTTCTCGAACCACTCGGTGATCTGCGGGATCTCCTCGCGCCACTCCTCGGGCTTGACGGCGAGCGCCTGCTCGACCTGCTCGGGGGTCATGTCCAGACCCGAGACGTCCAGCGAATCCACCGTCGGCACGTGGCCGACCGGGGTCTCGACGGCGGCCGCGGTGCCCTCGAGCCGCTCGACGACCCACTTGAGCACGCGGCTGTTCTCGCCGAAGCCCGGCCACAGGAAGCCGCCGTCCTCGTCGCGGCGGAACCAGTTCACGTAGAAGATCCGGGGCAGCTTGGTCGAGTCGTGCTGCTTGCCGGTGTCGACCCAGTGCGAGAAGTAGTCACCGGCGTTGTAGCCGATGAACGGCAGCATGGCGAAGGGGTCGCGACGGACGACGCCGACGGCACCGGTCGCGGCGGCGGTCGTCTCCGAGGAGAGCGTCGCGCCCATGAACACGCCGTGGTTCCAGTCCCGGGCCTCGCTGACCAGCGGGATCGTGGTCTTGCGACGGCCACCGAAGAGGATCGCCGAGATCGGCACGCCCTTCGGGTCGTCGTACTCCGGAGCCAGGATCGGGCACTGGGTGATCGGGGTGCAGAACCGGCTGTTCGGGTGGCTGGAGGGCTCGTCGCTGTCCGGCGTCCAGTCGCGGCCCTTCCAGTCGGTGAGGTGGGCCGGCGGCTCGTCGGTCATGCCCTCCCACCAGATGTCGCCGTCGTCGGTGAGCGCGACGTTGGTGAACACCGAGTTGCCCTTGTCGATGGTGCGCATCGCGTTGGGGTTGGTGTCCCAGCCGGTGCCCGGCGCGACACCGAACAGGCCGAACTCCGGGTTGAGCGCGTAGAGCCGGCCGTCGTCGCCGAAGCGCATCCACGCGATGTCGTCGCCGAGGGTCTCGACCTTCCAGCCGGGGATGGTCGGCTCGAGCATCGCCAGGTTCGTCTTGCCGCAGGCCGACGGGAAGGCCGCGGCGATGTAGTAGGTCTTCTGCTGCGGACTGGTCAGCTTGAGGATCAGCATGTGCTCGGCGAGCCAGCCCTCGTCGCGCGCCATGACCGAGGCGATGCGCAGCGAGTAGCACTTCTTGCCCAGCAGGGCGTTGCCGCCGTAGCCCGAGCCGTAGGACCAGATGGCCCGCTCCTCGGGGAAGTGCACGATGTACTTGGTGTCGCTGCAGGGCCAGGCGACGTCCTGCTGGCCCTCGCCGAGCGGGGCGCCGAGGGAGTGCATGGCGGGCACGAACGGCCGGTCGGAACCCATCGCCTCGAGGATGTCGCTGCCGATGCGGGCCATCACGCGCATGGAGACCACGACGTACTCGGAGTCGGTGAGCTCGACGCCGAACATGGGGTTCTCGGCCTCGACCGGGCCCATGCAGAACGGGATGACGTACATCGTCCGGCCGCGCATGCACCCCCGGTACAGCTCGGTCATGATCGACTTCATCTCCGCCGGGTCCATCCAGTTGTTGGTGGGACCGGCGTCGGCCTCGTCGACCGAGCAGATGTAGGTGCGGTCCTCGACCCGGGCGACGTCGCTGGGGTCCGACGCGCAGTGGAACGAGTTGGGCTTGGCCTGCAGACGGGTGAAGGTGCCGGCGTCGACCAGCTTGTCCGTGAGCCGCGTCCACTCCTCGTCGCTGCCGTCTACCCAGACCACCTCGTCAGGGGTCGCCAGCTCCGCCATCTCCCGCACCCACGCGAGCAGGCGGGCGTGGGTGGTCGGGGCGTTGTCGAGACCGGGGGTGGCCACGGAAGTCAACGGCGTCTCCATCCTCTGAATGGCCGGGGCGGAGTCCAGCACCGGCGGTGGTGCACGTGCGACCCGA
>NZ_SPQM01000018.1 GCF_004570345.1 Blastococcus sp. CT_GayMR20
GCCGACACCCCCGCCGCCGCCGACACCCCCGCCGCCGCCGACACCCCCGCCGCTGCCGCCCCCCTAGCTGTCCTCGTCGTTCCGGTCGAACGGGACGGCGGAGTAGGCGCGCAGCTTCTCCAGCGAGTGCAGGCTCTCGATCGACCGGATCGTCCCCGACCGCGAGCGCATGACCAGCGACTGGGTCGTGCAGCCGCCCGAGCGGTACTGCACGCCGCGCAGCAGCTCGCCGTCGGTGATCCCGGTGGCGACGAAGAAGACGTCACCGCGCACCAGGTCCTCGATGTGCAGCACGCGGTCGAGGTCGTGCCCGGCGTCGATGGCCTTCTGCCGCTCGTCGTCGTCCTTGGGCCAGAGCTTGCCCTGGAGCGCGCCGCCCATGCACTTGAGCGCGCAGGCGGCGATGATCCCCTCGGGAGTCCCACCGATGCCCAGCAACAGGTCGACGCCGGTGCCCTCGCGGGCGGCGGCGATCGCGCCGGCCACGTCGCCGTCGGTGATGAACTTGATGCGCGCGCCGGCCTCCCGGACCTCGTGCACGAGCTGCTCGTGCCGCGGGCGGTCGAGGATGCACACCGTGACGTCGCCGGGGGAGCTCTTCTTGGCCTTGGCGATGCGCTTGATGTTCTCGGCGACCGGGGCGGTGATGTCGACGACGTCCGCGGCGGCCGGGCCGGTCGCCAGCTTCTCCATGTAGAAGACCGCCGACGGGTCGTACATGGCCCCGCGGTCGGCGACCGCCATGACGGCGATCGCGTTGGGCATGCCCTTGGCCATGAGGGTCGTGCCGTCGATCGGGTCGACCGCGACGTCGCACTCCGGGCCCTGGCCGTCACCGACCTGCTCGCCGTTGTAGAGCATCGGCGCCTCGTCCTTCTCCCCCTCCCCGATGACGACGACGCCGTTCATGCTGACCGTGCCGATGAGGGCGCGCATGGCGTCCACGGCCGCCCCGTCACCGCCGTTCTTGTCACCGCGGCCCACCCACCGGCCCGCCGCCATCGCGGCGGCCTCGGTCACCCGGACCAGCTCGAGGGCGAGGTTGCGGTCGGGCGCCGGCCGGTCGGTGCTGAATCCGCGGCTCGTGGCACGGGGGCCTTCGGGGAGTGGCAGCGACACGGGACCTCCAGGGCGGGGCCCGGGACGGGGCCATGGGCGGCGAGGTGAGGGAGCGTGCCTGCGATCCTAGGTCCATGACCGGAGTCGGCCCGACGAGCCAGCGCCCACCCCAGCCCTCCGAGGAGGTGGTGGCTCCGGCCGCGCCGCCGTCCCCGGCGATCGAGCGGGCGAACCGGATGAACGCCGCGAACATGCTGCGGTCGCTGCTGCCGCTCGTGCTGATCTGCCTGGTCATCGTCGGCTGGGCGGCGTGGCGGCAGAGCGGGGACGCCGGCGTGCGCACGGTCGATCCGTCGACCACCGTGCAGCTGGCCGCGGCCCGGGCGGGCTATCCGGTGCCCGCGCCCGAGGGGCTGGCCGACGACTACCTGCCGACCTCGGCGCGGACCGATGCCGGCAATGCCGGCGAGGGCGATCCGGTGACGCTCGAGATCGGGTACCTGACGCCGTCGGAGGAGTTCGCGGGCTTCGTGGTCAGCGACGACCGGCGGGCCGAGCCGCTGGCCGCCATCCTGGACGGGGCGACCGAGGACGGCACGGCCGACATCGACGGGGAGACCTGGACGCGGCTGACGACGGACCGCGACGAGACCGCGCTCTCCCGGGAGGACGACGGGGTGACGGTGGTCGTCTACGGGTCCGCGTCCGACGAGGAACTCGAGGTCGTGGCGGCGGCGGTGGAGACCGTTACCGGCTGATCCGGAGCTGCGCCGATTAGGCGCTCGGGACGACGAATTGTGCTCTATATCACGACCTGATATCGGGTCGGTGCGCCGCGTGTCGACACGCGCTGTCTCGCGGGACTCTTCCGCCCCACCAGTCACGCGAGACACTCGCGCACCCCTCGAAGGAGACCCCATGGCACCTCGTGCGTCCTGCCCCGGCGGCGACCACCGGCCCCCGTCCACCGGCGGTTCGTGTGCCTGCGGGATGGTGACCAGGATCAAGAGCAGCAAGCCGGTACGGACCGTGATCAAGCCCATCGTGCCGCCGGACGTCCGCGACGCCCTCGCCCGCTGCCTCTACGACGGTCCCGGCGACCCGCTGGCCCCCGACGCCACCGACCCCCGCCCCGACGACATGCGCATGTCCGGCATCCTGCGGCGCCGTGCCGACCGGATGATCGCGGCGCTGGCCGCGGCCGGCCTGATGGTCACCGCGGACGGCGAGCTGAGCCGGGCGGCCTGAGCTCCGGGCGGACGACGCCGGTCAGGACCGGTCGGCGTCGTCCGCCGGGGCAGCGGCAGCCAGGCGCTCGCGCGCCCGGTCCAGCCAGTGCTGGCAGAGCGTGGCGAGCTCCTCGCCCCGCTCCCACAGGGCCAGGGACTCCTCCAACGTCAGCCCGCCCGCCTCGAGCCGGCGGACGACGTCGGCGAGCTCCTCACGGGCCTGCTCGTAGGTGGTCGTCGGCTCGGCGTCGGGTGTCGTCACGGTTCGTCATCCTCCCCGCCGCTCCTGCGGTCCACGCGCACCGGCACCCGCCCGCCGGCCACCCGGACGCGCAGCAGCTCGCCGTCGGACACCTCGGCCGGGTCACGGACCAGGGAGCCGTCGGCGCGCTGGACGACGGCGTAGCCACGCTCGAGCGTGGCGGCGGGCGAGAGGGCGGCGACGCGGGCGCGGGCGTGCTCGAGGTCCCTCTCGGCCCCCTCGACGCGGTGCACGAGCGTGCGGCGGGCGCGCGTGCGCAGCGCCATGACGTCGTCCACCCGCCCGTGCAGGATGCGGTCGGGGGAGGCGAGGACCGGCCGGCTGCGGACCGACTCGAGCCAGCGCTCCTGCTGCTCGACGCGGCCGGTGACCACGTGGCGGGCACGGGAGCGCAGGGCCTCGACCAGGCGCCGCTGCTCGCCGATCTCGGGCACGATGCGGTGCGCCGCGTCGGTGGGGGTGGCCGCGCGGACGTCGGCGACGTGGTCGACCAGCGTCGTGTCGGTCTCGTGCCCGACGGCGGTGACGACGGGCGTGCGGGTCGCCGCTATCGCGCGCACCAGCCCCTCGTCGGAGAACGGCAGCAGGTCCTCGACCGAGCCGCCGCCCCGGGCGATCACGATGACCTCGACGTCGGGGTGGGCGTCGAGCCGGCGGAGGCCCTCCATGACGTTGGCCGCCGCCTGCGGACCCTGGACGGCGCAGTTGTGCATCTCGAAGCGGACGGCGGGCCAGCGCCGGCGCGCGGTCACCAGGACGTCGCGCTCGGCGGCGCTGTCGCGGCCGGTGATCACGCCCACGACGGCGGGCGCGAACGGCAGCGGCCGCTTGCGGACGGCGTCGAAGAGCCCCTCGGCCGCCAGCAGCTGACGGATGCGCTCGATGCGGGCGAGCAGCTCACCGAGCCCGACCGCGCGGATCTCGGTGGCGCGCAGGGAGAAGGTGCCGCGCGCGACGTAGTAGTCGGGGCGGGCGCGCACGATCACCCGCGAGCCCTCCGCGAGCTCCAGCCCGGGCCGGTCGGCGACGTCGCGATGGCAGGTGACGTTGACCGACATGTCGGCGGCGGGGTCGCGCAGCGTGAGGAACACCGTGGCCGCACCCCCGCGGCGGGACAGCTGTGCCACCTGACCCTCCACCCACACCTCACCGAGGCGGCCGATCCAGTCAGCGATCTTGCGTGCCACCGTCCGGACCGGCCACGGGGCCTCGGGGGATGAGGGGGAGGTCACGCCTCCGAGCGTGCCATGCGCCGCTGACGCCTCAGGCGCCGCGCGGGGCGAGCGGGCTGGCGGCGACCGCCTGCTCCTCGAGCTTCTCCAGGCGGTTGCGCAGCATCCGCAGATACGGCTCCCGGGCGCGGGTGGCCTCCTCGTAGGTGAGGAGGTCCTGCACCGTGCTCAGCGCGTAACCACGGAGCCGGCCGCGCAGCTGGGCGACCGAGAAGCTGTCGTAGCCGTCGATCGGGGCGGTGCCGGCGGCCTGGGAGCCGGACAGCTCGCTGCCGCCCCCGGGGTCGTCGGTCGGCGCGGCCGAGGCCTCGCCGATCGCGTCGATCGCCGCGCCCTGCGCGATGGCGGCGTCCTCCTCGGCGGTGTCGCTCTCGCCGACGTCGGTCCGGACGCCGGTGGCGGCGGCGACGGGGCTGCCGCCCTCGTCGGTGGCGGTCGCGGGGCCGGCGTCGGTGTCGGTGTCCGTGGCGTCGGTGTCCGTGGCAGCGGGCGCGGCCTTCCTGGCGGCCCGCTTGCCGGGCGCGGCCTTCTTCACGGCCTTCTTCGCAGGCGTCGCCGGGGCCTGGTTCGCGTCGGCGTCGGTGACCTCGGGTGCGGCGATGCCCTCGTCGGTGACCGCGGCGTCGACGGTGGCCACGTCGCCGGCCGGGGTGAGCACGTCGACCGACGTCGAGACGTCGGCGGTCGGCTCCGCGTCCAGGGTGTCGGCCGCGGTGGCCGGCAGATCGTCGGAGGAGAGCAGTGCCGCCTCGAGCTCGGGGGAGTCCGCGTCGCTCACCGAGGGCGCGGTCTCGTCGAGACCCGGCGCCTGGTCGACCAGTTCGTCGATGGCGATCTCGTCGAGGATGTCCGCGGTGCCCGGCGACTCCTCGGCGAGCTGCTCGATCGACTGCCGGCCGTCCTCCACCTGGTCGGCGAGCTCGTCGATGACGGCCGTGACGGCGTCCGCGGGGGGATCGGCGGGGAGGGAGCCGACCTCGGGGTCGACGAGGGTGTCGGCGCTCGTCGGCTCGGCCGAGGCCCGGTCGAAGGCGGAGTCGCGGAAGCCGCCTCCCGCCGGTGTGTCGTCGACGTCGTCGTCGAAGGTCGCGAGACCCGGCTCGTCCTCACCGCGCAGCCCCGTGAAGAGCTCGTCGCCGCGGGCGACGAAACCGGCGTACTGCTGCTGCACCTTCATCGCCTGCTGCATCGCCAGTCCGATGAGGCGGACCGGCAGGCCAGGCAGCGTCTCGGGGAGCTTGCGTGCCTCGTCGACGACGGTGGCGGCCAGCCCGGCGGCGGCGCGGACGACTTCAGGAATCTCTCGGGCCATGACGCACAGCGTGCCCCACAACCAGCAGCCCGACACGCGATGTGTGCAGATCCACCCGGCCATGCCACACGGAAGCGTGGTGTGCGATCACACCGTCGGCAGACGGGCTCCTCCGCGTGACCCGCCTACCATGGAGGCATGGCTGATCAGCGCGGACGCGTCCTCCTGGCCGACCCCCGGGGGTACTGCGCCGGTGTCGACCGCGCGGTGGTCGCCGTCGAGCGGGCGCTGGAGATCCACGGCGCTCCCGTCTACGTCCGCAAGCAGATCGTCCACAACAAGCACGTGGTGGCCACGCTCGAGCGCCGCGGTGCGATCTTCGTGGAGGAGACCGACGAGGTGCCGGAGGGCTCCGTCGTCGTCTTCAGCGCGCACGGCGTCTCGCCGGCCGTGCACGACGAGGCGGCGGCGCGGCAGCTGCGCACGATCGACGCCACGTGCCCGCTGGTCACGAAGGTGCACCAGGAGGCGAAGCGCTTCGCCCGCGACGACTTCGACATCCTGCTGATCGGTCACCGCGGGCACGAGGAGGTCGAGGGCACCGCCGGTGAGGCGCCGTCCCACATCCAGCTCGTCGACGGCGCCGAGGACGTGGCGAACGTCCAGGTGCGCGATCCGGAGAAGGTCGTCTGGTTGTCGCAGACCACGCTGTCGGTGGACGAGACCCTCGCCACGGTCGACCAGCTGAAGAACCGCTTCCCCGGTCTGCAGTCCCCGCCGAGCGACGACATCTGCTACGCCACGCAGAACCGTCAGCAGGCGGTGAAGCAGATGGCCGCCGAATGCGACCTCGTCCTCGTCGTCGGCTCGACCAACTCGTCCAACTCCGTGCGCCTGGTCGAGGTGGCGCTGGAGGCCGGCGCCCGCGACTCGCACCTCGTCGACTTCGCCTCCGAGATCGACCCGGCGTGGCTCGACGGCGTCGGCACCGTCGGCGTCACCAGCGGGGCCTCGGTGCCCGAGATCCTGGTGAGCGAGGTGCTCGACTGGCTGGCCGAACGCGGTTACGCCGACGTCGGGACCGTCAAGGCCGCCGAGGAGCGACTGGTCTTCGCCCTGCCGCACGAGCTCCGTCGCGCCGAGCGCGCCGCGCAGGCCGACTGAGCTCCTAGCCGTCCGTCCCGTTCCGGGTCGCCGGCACGTCGTCGTCCTCGTCGGCATCGTCGGGGAGCGGCGGCTGCGCGGGGCGCAGGCTGCGCACGGTCGCCTCGACAGGTACGGGAGTCGGGACCGGGCTCTCGGCGATGCCGAGGTCGTCGAACCGCCGGGCTGCGGTCAGCACCGAGCTCTCGTAGGAGCCGACCGTCTCGTTGAAGCGCGTCATGGTCGTGCCGAGCGCTGCGCCCAGCCGCGTGAGGTGCCCGGACAACGTGCTGAGCCGGGCGTGCAGCCGGCGACCCACCTCGAGCACCTGGTCGGCGTCGCGGGCCAGCCGCTCCTGCCGCCACGAGTACGCGACGGTCCGCAGCAGGGCCAGCAGGGTGCTGGGCGTCGCGATGACGACGTCCTTGGCGAACCCGTGCTCCAGCAGGCCCGGCTCGGCCTCGAGCGCGGTCATGAGGAAGCCGTCGGACGGGACGAACAGCACGGTGAACGGTGCCGCGGGGCGGAAGGCCGTCGGATAGCGGCGGGCTGCCAGCGCGTCGACGTGGGCCCTCAGCTGCCGGGCGTGCATCGCGACCCGCTGGACGCGCACCGCCTCCTCCGTCGCCTGGACCGCCTCGATGTAGCCGGTGAAGGGCACCTTCGCGTCGACGACGACCTGTCGGCCGTCGGCGAGGGTGACCACGAGGTCGGGGCGCACGCCGGCGCCGGCGTCGTTCGTGCCCGAGGGCTGCTCCACGAAGTCGCAGTGCTCGACCAGACCGGCGACCTCGACGACCCGGCGGAGCTGCACCTCACCCCAGCGCCCCCGCACGTGCGGCGTGCGCAGCGCGGTCACCAGCGCCGCCGTCTCCTGCTTCAGCTGGGTGGACGCGCTGCCGACGGTGCCCATCTGCTCGCGCAGCTCGCCGTGCGCGGTGGCGCGGGCGCGCTCCATGCCGGCCAGCAGCCGGTGCAGGTGGTCGAGCGACTCGTGCACCGGCTCGAGCCCGTCGTCCGGCCGCCGGCGCGCCCCGAGCGCGACGACGCCCAGGGTCACGGCGGTGGCCAGGAGTGCACCGAGGAGGAGACCGGTGAGCAGGGAAGCGGCGTCCATGCTCGGCAGGGTGCCGGACGGGGGTGACAGTTCCCAGGAGAAGGCCCCCTGCGGGGTCCCGCCGCGAGCGTGCGAGGGGTGGGGGGCAGGGGGTCATTGTTCAGTCGGCCACAGGGGCGTGCGCGGCCTCGTGGTCGAGCAGCCAGCGCTTGACCGGCGTCCCCCAGCGGAACCCGCCGAGCCCGCCGTCGGAGCCGAGCACCCGGTGGCAGGGGACGAAGAGTGCGGCCGCGTTGCGGGCGCAGGCATTGGCCGCGGCGCGGACGGCCGCCGGCCGGCCGCAGCGGGCGGCGAACGCCGCGTAGGTGTCCGGACGTCCGGCGGGCACGGTCCGCAGCACCTCCCACGCCTCCTGGAGGAACGGGCCGGAGCGCTGCCGAACCACCACGTCGTCGATCGCGCGGACGTCGCCGGCGAAGAACTTCTCGACCACGTCGAGGACCGGGAGGTCGGCGACGAGCTCGCTCCCGGCCGGCCGCAGCGACCGGTGCACCACGGGCAGCAGGTCGGCCACGTCGTCGGTCCAGCCGCCGGCGATCACGACGTCCCGCCCCTCGGCGTCGGTGTCGACGACGACGGTGAAGGGGCCGGGCGGGGTTGCCACCGTGGCATGGCGGGCGAGCGTGGGAACGGTCATCAGGCACTCCTGGGGAGATCGGGTACGCGGGTGAAGAGGGACGGCACGGCGAGCGCCCACAGGTGCAGGACGGCGTAGGAGCGCCAGGGCCGCCAGCGGGTGGCGGCGTCGGCGTCGCTGCTGCCGAGGACGGCGAGGGACTTGCCGACGGCGAGGTCGCCGGGCAGCCAGACATCGGGATCGGCCATGCCGCGCAGCCCGACGAGTGCCGCGGTCCAGGGTCCGACGCCCGGGACGGCGACCAGCGCGCGACCGGCCTCCACGCGGTCGGCGCCGGGGTCCAGCGCGATGTCCCCGGCGGCCAGCGCCGCGGTCAGCGCGTGCACTGTCCGCCTGCGGGCACCGGTCAGCCCGACCGCCGTCAGGTCCGCCTCGGCGAGTGCGGCGGCGCGCGGGAAGGCGTGCGTGAGGGTGCCCACCGGCTCGGGGAGGGGAGTGCCCGCGGTCAGCAGCCGGGCGGTGAGGGTACGGGCGCCGGCCACCGACACCTGCTGGCCGAGCACCGCGCGCACCGCCAGTTCGTCGGCGTCGGGGGAGGCGGGGACCCGTCGTCCCGGTGCAGTGCGGACGAGCCGGCTGAGCGCGGGGTCGGCGCCGAGGACGTCGTCGACGGCGGCCGGATCGGCGTCCAGGTCGAGCATGCGGCGGCAGCGGGTGACGGCCGCGCCGAGGTCGCGCAGCTCGGCGAGCCGCAGCCGGGCGGTGACCGCCGGTCCGCCGTCCGGAGCGGGGGAGAGCTGGACCACGGCGGGGCCGTGCGGCAGGTCGAGGACCCGGGAGAAGGTCGTCCCGTCCCACTCCTCGAGGCCCGGGACGGCGTGCGCGCCGAGGAACAGCAGCACCTCGGCCGCCTCGTACGGGGCCCGGGCCGCCAGCCGGATCGTCAGCCAGCCGGGCGCTCCTGACGTCGTCCCGGGCGTGGTCCTCCGGAGGCCGCTCGGCGTCGACGCGAAGACCTCGCGGACGGTGTCGTTGAACTGCCGGATGCTGGCGAACCCCGCCGCGAAGGCCACGTCGGCCATCGGCAGGTCGGTGGTCTCGATCAGCAGCCGGGCCGTCTGGGCGCGCTGGGCCCGTGCCAGGGCGAGCGGGCCCACGCCGAGCTCGGCGACCAGCAGCCGGTGCAGCTGCCGTTCGGAGTACCCGAGCCGGGCAGCCAGGCCCGGGACGCCGCAGCGCTCGACCTCGCCGTCCGCGATCAGGCGCATGGCGCGGGCGACGACGTCGGCGCGGACGTCCCACTCGGGCGATCCGGGGACGGCGTCCGGCCGGCACCGGCGGCAGGCCCGGAAGCCGGCGCCCTGGGCAGCGGCGGCGGTCGTGAAGAACGAGACGTTGCGCGCCAGCGGGGTGCGCGCCGGGCACGACGGCCGGCAGTAGATGCCGGTCGTGCGCACCGCGGTGAAGAACCAGCCGTCGAACCGGGCGTCACGGCTTGCCACGGCCCGGTAGCAGCGTTCGTGGTCCAGCGGCCGGCTCATGACGACGAGCATGCCAGTGCGCGCCGACGAGAACTGGCGGTTTTCGGACGCCGCCGTGGGACGCGCCGTCCACCGTTCGGTGGACCGCGGACCAGCGGTTCGACGGTCCCGTGCGAGGGCCTCCGAGCCGGAGGCTTCTCCCATGACGACGACACAGGCCGCGGCCCTCCGGGCCGCGGCGACGGAGACCGAGCCGGCCGTGCGCATGCGCGGGCTGGTCAAGCGCTACGGAGGGCGGGCCGTCGTCGACGGCCTCGACCTCGAGGTGGGCCGGGGCGAGGTGTTCGCCCTCCTGGGGCCCAACGGCGCGGGCAAGACGACGACGATCGAGATCCTCGAGGGAGTCCGGAAGCGGGACGGCGGCGACGTCTCCGTCCTCGGTGCGGACCCGGGCCGGGCCGGCCGGTCGTGGCGGGCGCGCATCGGCGTGGTCAGCCAGGGCGAGGGGGCGGCCCAGGACCTCACCGTCCGGGAGATCCTCGACCACTTCTCGGTCTACTCCGCGACGCCCCGGCCGACCGCGGAGCTGATCGCAGCCGTGGGGCTGGACGAGAAGGCCGGCACGCGGGTCGGCCGGCTCTCCGGCGGCCAGCGACGCCGCCTCGCCGTCGCGCTCGGCGTGCAGGGCCGCCCGGAGCTCGTCTTCCTCGACGAGCCGACCACCGGCATGGACCCGGTCGCCCGGCGGCAGTTCTGGGAGCTCATCCGCGGGCTCCGCGCCGACGGCACGACCGTGCTGCTGACGACCCACTACCTCGACGAGGCGGCCGAGCTGGCCGACCGGGTGGGCGTGGTCGCCGACGGGCGGCTCGTCGAGGTGGCGCCGCCGGATGAGCTCGGTGCCGAGCTGCGCCGGACGGCCACGGTCCGCTGGATGGAGGACGGCGCTCCGCGGACGGTGCGCACCGAGGCGCCGGCGGCCGTGCTGCGCGACCTGCTCGCCGTCGCCGGGGACGTGCCCGGTCTCACCGTCACCCGCCCGACCCTCGAGGACGTCTACCTCTCACTCGTCGGCGCCCCGTCCACCACCGCCACCCAGGGAGACCTCCGATGACCGCCGTCCTGACCTCCGCCGCAGCCACCCGTCCCGCTCCGCCGTCGGCCGCCCGCATCGGGCTCGCCCGGGTGGGGCTGGAGCTGAAGCTGTTCTTCCGGGAGCGGCAGCAGGTGGTGTTCTCCTTCGCCTATCCCGTGATCATGCTGGTCATCTTCGCGGCGGTCCTGGGCGGCGACGAACGTCCCGGTGACGTCCCGTTCACGCACTACTTCCTCGCGGGGATCGCGGCGACCGGAATCATGCTGACCAGCTTCCAGGCGGTCGGGACGTCCATCGCGAGCGAGCGCGAGAACGGGCAGCTGGAACGGCTGCAGCTGCTGGGTACGCCGCCGGTGGCCTACTTCGTGGGCAAGGCCGGGCAGGTCCTGGTGACCACGGCGGCACAGCTGGCGCTGCTGCTGCCGCTGGCGCACTTCGCCTACGACGTCCCGATGCCTGCCGATCCGCAGCACTGGCTGACCTTCGGGTGGGTGGCGGTGCTCGGCGCTCTGGCCGGCACGGTCCTCGGCGTCGCGGTGTCGGCGCTGCGGGGCAGTGCCGCCTCGGTCACCACCGGCATCTCCGCCTTCGCCATCGTGCTGCAGTTCTTCTCCGGGGTCTTCTTCGGCTTCCTCGAGCTGCCGGGCTGGATGCAGCAGGTTGCGGCGCTCTTCCCGCTCAAGTGGCTGACGCAGGGCATGCGGTCGGCGTTCCTGCCCGAGGAGGCCGGTGCGTTCGAGGTGGCCGGCAGCTGGGAGCACGGCCGGACCGCGCTCGTGCTCGCCGCATGGGTGATCATCGGTGCCGTGGTGTGCGTGCGCACGTTCCGCTGGCGCCGGGGCGAGGGATGACCTCGAGCCCGGAGCCGCGGTCCGCCGTCGTCGCCCTTCCCGCGGGGGACGGCGGCGGTGCGCCGCTGTCCGAGCGCGCCCGACGGATCTCCGTGTTCGCCCTCCACGCGGCCTTCGTGCTGATGGTCGGCGTGGCGATCGTCGTCGTGGCCGTGGGCGACATGGACGGACGTGGCACGCTGCTGGCAGCACTGGGGGTCTGGGCGCTGGCCTACGTCGGATTCGGCCCCCTCGGGCTCACCGACTGGCGCCGGGAGTCCGCGACCGCCTACCTCGCTGTGCTGGTGGCGGTCGTTGCGGTGATCGCCTGGCAGGAGCCCTCGCTGCTGTTCCTGATGTTCCTGGCCTACCCGCAGGTCTGGTTCTTCGTCGAGAAGGTGCGCGTCGGGGCGCTCTGGACGCTGGCACTCGCTGTGGCGGCCGCGGCCGGGCCGGCAATCGCCTGGAGCCGCGGCGACGAGCCGCTCTGGGGTCCCGGGCAGACGCTGGTGGGCATGGTCTTCAGCCTCGCGATGGGGCTGTGGATCTTCCGGGTGCTGGACGAGAGTGCCGAGCGGGCGGCCCTCATCCGCGAGCTGGAGCGCACGCGTGCCGAGCTCGCGGAGCTGCACCACGCGCAGGGGATGGCGGCCGAGCGCGAGCGACTGGCCCGGGAGGTGCACGACACGCTCGCGCAGGGCTACACGAGCATCGTCGTCCTGGCGCAGACCGCGGCCGCGGGTCTGCCACCGGGCGCCGACGGCGTGGCCGAGCGGCTGGCGCTGATCGAGGAGGTCGCCCGCGAGAACCTCGGCGAGGCGCGGGCGATGGTCGCGGCGTTCTCTCCCCTGGCGCTGGACTCGGCCACGCTGGTCGAGGCGCTGGAGCGGCTGGTCGAGCGGTTCGGCCGGGAGACCGGCCTCGCGACGCGCCTGGACACGTCGGCGCTGGGGGACGGCGGAGCGGAGCTGAGCCGCACCGAGGAGGTCGTGCTGCTGCGGGGGGCGCAGGAGGCGCTGGCCAATGTCCGCCGGCACGCATCTGCGACGGCGGTGGTGCTGCGGGTCAGCCGGGTGGGAGCGGGGGAGTCTGCGCAGGTGTCGGTGCACGTGGAGGACGACGGAGTGGGCTTCGACCCCGAGGACGCGCCCGGTGTCGGGCTCGCGGGGCTGCGGCACCGCGCCGAGGAGGTCGGCGGCACGGTGGACGTCGTCTCGGCGCCGGGGCAGGGGACGCGTGTGACGGTGCGGGTGCCCGCCCGGTGAACGCGAGAACGACGGTCGAACGAGCATCGCAGCGAGCGTCAGCGAGCGAGGAGCGGAACGAGATCGGAGTCGAACCATGAGCACGGTCCGGGTGCTGGTGGTGGACGACCACCCGGTGGTGCGCGGCGGAGTCGTCGGGTGGCTGGCGGCGCAGCCGGACATCGACGTGGTGGCCGAGGCGTCCGACGGGCTGGAGGCGATCGCCGCGGTGGCCGAGCACGCGCCGGACGTCGTCCTCATGGACCTGCGCATGCCCCGCATGGACGGCGTCGCGGCAACCGGGCGCATCGCGGCGGCCCACCCCGCCGTCCGGGTGCTGGTGCTGACCACGTACGACACCGACGCCGACATCGTGCGGGCCGTGGAAGCCGGCGCCACCGGCTATCTGCTCAAGGACACCCCGCTGGCACAGCTCGCCGACGCGGTGCGGGCAGCCGCACGGGGCGAAACGGTGCTGGCCCCGCCGGTGGCCGCCCGGCTGGTGTCGCGCATGCGGACGCCGGCCGTGGAGGCGCCGACCGCGCGCGAGCTGGAGGTGCTCGCCGGGGTGGCGCGCGGCCTGACCAACGCCGACATCGGCCGGGAGCTGTTCATCGGCGAGGCGACGGTCAAGACGCACCTCCTCCGTGTCTTCGCCAAGCTCGGGGTCGACGACCGCACCCGCGCCGTGATGCTGGCTGTCGAGCGCGGCCTCCTACCACCTCCCGGGGCCTGACGGGCCGGTCGCCGGAGTCTGTGGACAGGGCCCTGACCTGGGGATTCGTGTGGTGGAGTGCCACCCCCAGCGATAGACTTCGAACACAGGATCGAACGGCTGGGGGTGTCATGCGGGATCTGCTGCAGACACTCCTGGACGCCAGAGATCTCGACGACCTGGTCACCGCCGATCAGGTGCTGGACCGGACGGCGCTGCTGGTGGCGGTGCGCAACGCGGCCGACGCCGAGCTGACGCGCACCGTCCGGCGCGCGGAGTGCATGCAGGCTCCCGAGCGGGACGGGCAGGCGTCGATGCGGTCCTGGCTCCGGGGCCACGTGCGCCTGTCGGCCCGGGAGGCCGCCCGGATCGTCCACAACGGCCGGGCACTGGAGCAACTGCCCGCCGTGGCGGCCGCGTTCGCTGCGGGGGCCGTCAGCGCCGACCAGGTCGCGGTGATCGCCCCGGTCGCGGCGGTGGAGGTGCAGGCCGAGGCGGTCGGGCAGGGCGTGGACCTGACCGAGGTGGACGCGACGCTGGCCGAGGTCGCCGCCACCCAGGTGCACGCCGCGCTGGGCGCGGTGGTGCAGCGCTTCCTCGATCTGCTCGACCCCGACGGCAAGGAGCCCGACCCCACGGACGAGCGGCGGCTGTCGATCGCCCGGCATCCCGACGGCAGCCGGACCTTCCGGGGTGAGCTCGACGCGGTCGGTGGGGAGAAGTTCGAGACCTGGCTGGAATCGCTGGTGCAGGCGAACCGGCCCGCCGGTGACACGCGCAGCCGCCCCCAGCAGCTGGCCGACGCACTGGTGCAGGGCGTGGACAACGCGCTGGCAGCAGGGCAGGTGCCGATCCTGCGCACGGTCAAGCCGCACGTGTTCGTCCGGATCGACCTCGACGACCTGGTCGATCCCGCTGTCGGCCGGGCCGCCGGCCACACCTGGTTCGGGGCTCAGATCTCCGCCGCCCGGGCCCGCATGCTGGCCTGCGACGGCAGCATCACCCGTGTCGTCTTCGGCCCGGACGGGCACACCCTCGACCTCGGCCGCACCCACCGGGTCGTGCCGCCCCCTCTGCGCAAGGCCGTGGAGCTGCGCGACGAGCACTGCGTGTTCACCGGCTGCGACGCCCCCTCCTGCTGGTGCGACGTGCACCATCTCCTGCACTGGGTCGAGGGCGGCGAGACCTCCCTGGCGAACTCAGCCCTGCTGTGCGAACGCCATCACACCAAGGTCCACCACGGCTTCCGCATCGAGCGGCAACCCGACGGTCGATGGCGCACCTACCGCCCCGACGGCACCGAGATCGTCCTAGGACAGCCGCTACCCGTCTAGTCGCGTGTCCGGACGGCCCGCGCGAAGCCCGTACCCTGGACTCCCGTGAGTCTCACCATCGGGATCGTCGGCCTGCCCAACGTCGGCAAGTCGACCCTCTTCAACGCCCTGACCAAGAACGACGTCCTCGCGGCGAACTACCCGTTCGCCACCATCGAGCCCAACGTCGGTGTGGTGGGCGTGCCCGACCCGCGGCTGGAGAAGCTCGCCGAGGTGTTCGGCTCGCAGAAGATCATCCCGGCGACGGTGTCGTTCGTGGACATCGCCGGCATCGTGCGCGGCGCCAGCGAGGGTGCGGGCCTGGGCAACAAGTTCCTCGCCAACATCCGCGAGAGCGACGCGATCTGCCAGGTGATCCGGGTCTTCACCGACCCCGACGTCGTCCACGTCGACGGCAAGGTCAGCCCGGCCGACGACATCGAGACGATCAACACCGAGCTCCTCCTGGCCGACCTGCAGACGCTGGAGAAGGCGATCCCGCGGCTCGAGAAGGAGATGCGCAAGGACAAGGAGCGCGCGGGGCTGCACATGGCCGCGGTCGAGGCGCAGAGGATCCTCAACGAGGGCCGGACGCTGTTCGCCGCCGGCGTGGACCCCGCACCGCTGCGCGAGCTGGGCCTGATGACGACCAAGCCCTTCCTCTACGTGTTCAACGTCGACGAGGAGGAGCTCGGCAACGAGGAGCTGATCGCCGAGCTGCGGGGCCTCGTCGCGCCGGCCGAGGCGATCCTCATGGACGCGAAGATCGAGTCGGAGCTCGCCGAGCTGCCCGCCGAGGAGGCCGCCGAGCTCCTGGCCGGCATCGGCCAGGACGAGCCCGGCCTGGACCAGCTCGCCCGCGTGGGGTTCGCCACCCTCGGCCTGCAGACCTACCTGACGGCCGGGCCCAAGGAGGCGCGCGCCTGGACGATCCCGGTCGGCGCCACCGCGCCCCAGGCCGCCGGTGTCATCCACACCGACTTCCAGCGTGGCTTCATCAAGGCCGAGATCGTGTCCTACGACCAGCTCATGGAGGCCGGGTCGATGGCCGAGGCGAAGGCCAGGGGCTGGGTGCGCATCGAGGGCAAGGAGTACGTCATGCAGGACGGCGACGTCGTGGAGTTCCGCTTCAACGTGTAGATCGGCATAAGACCGCAGGTCAGCGGCTTGTCGATCCCTCCCAATCCACACTCAGTCCACAAGAATCTGCGAGCAAGGCCTGCGCGGCGGTCCGTGTGCGGTCCTCGGCGCTCGGCCACAGGTGGCTGTACGTGTTCAGCGTCGTGGTGGCGGAGGCGTGCCCGAGGGCCCGCTGCACGGTGACGACGTCGCAGCCGGCCGCGATCAGGCCCGAGGCGTAGAAGTGCCGGAGGTCGTGCAGTCGAAGCCCCGCGATGCCGGCGGCCGCGGTGCTGGTGCGCCAGCGGTAGCCGACAGTGTTCTGGTGCGGGGGCTGTCCCGCTTCTCCGGTGAAGAGCCATCCACCACCCGGGCAGAACGCGGCGACATGCGCCGCCAGGATGTCGACAAGCCCTGGGGCGAGGAAGACGACCCGCTCGCTTCCGTACTTGGGCGGCCGCAACTCGACCCGGCCCGCGCCGCCTCGCTGCACCTGGCGGGTGACTGTGAGCGTGCGCCGCAGGAAGTCGATGTCCTCGACCTGGACGGCGGCGGCCTCGCCGAGCCGCAGGCCGGCGAACGCGCAGAGCGCGACGAACGGGCGGAAGGCGTCGTCGGCGGCCTGGAGGACGCCGCCGACCTGGGCCGCGGTGGGCAGGGTCATCGCGGCTGCCGCCCGGCGGCGCCGGGGGAGCGCGACGCCGACGCTCGGATCACTAGCCATCAGCTTGTCGGCGACGGCGCCGCGGAGGACGGCGCGCACGTTGTTCATCCGCGTGTGGACGGTGCCGGGGGCAAGGCCCCGGTTGACCATTGCCTTGACCCAGCCCTCGACGTGCGAGCGGCGCAGCGATCTCAGCGGGACGTCGGGGAACGGCACCGAACCGGCCGCGAGGTTCATCGCGAGGACCGTCCCCGGTGCCCACACCTGCCGGCGGGACCAGTCCGCGTAGAACTCGGCGAACGTAGTGCGCCCGGCGCCCGGGTCGACGTACGTTCCGCGCGCGATGTGCGCTGTCTGGTCATCCAGCCAGCGCTGGGCGTCGCGTTTGAGCGCGAAGGCCTTCATGATCTGGCGGCCCGACGGGTCCCGGAACTGCGGGCGGTAGCGCAGCCCCTTGCCGTCCAGCTCCGTGGGCACCAGGCGGCCGGTGGCCGGGTCCCTGCGACGCCATCGGTCCTGGATGCTCGCCATGGCTCCGCCTTTCAATCCGCATGGACCTCGCCGGACACCGACGCGGCCGAACGTAGTCCGGGGGCCTGACACTGTGTCGTGCTCGGGCCCCGACGCCGTCCCCGCAGTTCGACCGCGCGCTGCGCCCGGCCCGGCGGGCATCCGGTCAGCTTGACGTGACCTCGGGAAGCAGCGTGAAGGTCGCGACGTGGGCGGGGCGGACGACCGTGAAATGGCGCTGGTCGAAGGTGGCGACCCGATCGATGCGCAGGCGCTCGGCGATAGCGACGAGCGAGGCGTCGGTCCCGCCGAGACGGAGGTCCGCGTACCGCTCAACCAGGTCGGCCATGCGTGCGACGTCGGCAGTGGTCAGCTCTGCGAGTTGCAGCCCGCCGGGCCTGATGTCGCGGAGAAACCGGACCTCGGCGCCCGGGCCACCCCACTCGTTGAGGAGGTAGCAGACCTCTGCCAGCACGGTGGGGGGAACGAGCAGCGGCTCGTCGAGGGTCTCGAGCAATCGCGCCGCGGCGTCGTGGTTGGTGTCGGCGGTCCGGGCAGCGGCGACGAGGACGTTCGTGTCGACGAGGATCACTCGCGGCCGAAGCCTCGCTGCAGGTACTCGTCGGCGCGGGTGGACAGGTCCGCCGGACCACCGTGCACCGAACCGATGAAGTCGAGCTTTGCGCGGGTGGGCTGGGCAGCGTCTTCGCCGCTTGGCTGCCCCGGCTCCTCATCCGCGCGCACTACATGCAGGCGCTGGCCGGGCCGCACGCCGTGACGGCGCAACTCGGCGAGCAGCTCGGCTGCATCCTCGGGGACCGTCAGGTCCCAGCCGTCGGCGGAACTCATGAGCACAGGGTATCGGGATTCTCGGACCACGAGCCATGATCGCTGAAGCCGCTCCCTCCGCGTGAGTATGCCGGCTGGGGCGGGTCGCCGGAAGGGCGCTGCGCGGCCCTCCGGGCTGGGCCTTCGGCCCACCCTTCCCCCGACCCACCCCAGCCGGCCAGGAAGCGGTTAGCGGGAGCTGGCTGGGAAGTGACCAACCGTCGCACCCCGGCAGTTCCGTTTGGGGATCCTCAGCGGGATAAAAACGACGCGCGGCTGGTCGAGCGGAGACGCGCCCGCCACATGGTTGCGACGAACTTACGCACCGGTTGTCCCGCGGCCGACAGAGTGAACGATTAAATCGGCAGTCCTCACGTGGGCACCCGGTCTGCTGCGGGTCTGGCGAGTGCCCTCAGAGGTCGATGCCGGTGAGGACCAGGGTACGGTCGTAGGTGAGGTCTTCCATCGCGTAGCGGACGCCTTCGCGTCCGATGCCGGAGCCCTTCGTTCCGCCGTAGGGCATCTGGTCGGCGCGGTAGCTGGGGACATCGCCCACGATGACGCCTCCGACCTCGAGGTCGCGGTGTGCGCGGAATGCGGTGGTGATGTCGTGGGTGAAGACCCCCACCTGCAGTCCGAAATCGGAGTCATTGACGGCGGCGAGCGCCTCGTCGAGGCCGTCGACGGCTCGTAGGGACAGCACGGGGGCGAAGACCTCGTCGCGGTCGACGCGCGCTCCGGGGGGCACGTCGACCAGCACGGTCGGCTCAAGGCGGGCGTAGTCGCGTCTGCCGCCGGTGAGGACGTGCGCGCCGGCGTCGACGGCTTCGGTGATCCAGGAGTGCGCGCGCTGGGCGGCGCGTTCGTCGATCATCGGGCCCAGGGTGGTCTCTTCCCGCTCTGGGTCACCGAGCACCTGCGCTTGGACTTCGGCGACGACGAGGTCGCGCAGTTGGTCGAACACGCTGCGGTCGGCGATGACCCGTTGCACGGAGATGCAGGACTGGCCGGCTTGGCCGACGCCGAACGTGGCAATCCGCTGGGCAGCGCGCTGCAGGTCGGCGAGGCTGTTCCAGTCGGCGCACACGACGACGGCGGCGTTGCCGCCGAGTTCGAGGGTAACGTGCTTACGGGGTACGAGGTCGCGGATCCCCCAGCCGACTGGCCCGGAGCCGGTGAAGGACACGACCGGTAGTCGCGGGTCGGTAACCAGAGGGTTCATGCGTTCGTTGGGCACGGTGAGAATCGACCAGGACCCGGCGGGGAGGTCTGTCTCGGCGAGTAGGCCACCCAAGAAAAGGGCTGACAGTGGTGTGGCGGGGGCGGGCTTAAGCACGATGGGTGCGCCCACGGCCAGGGCGGGGGCGACCTTGTGGGCGACCAGGTTCAGCGGGAAGTTGAACGGGGTGATGCCCAGGACGGGTCCGCGGCTCACGCGCCGGTTGAGCGCTATGCGGCCTTCTCCCGACGGGTCGGTGTCCAGGCGCTGCAGGTCACCGACCCAGCGGCGGGCCTCCTCCCCGGCCAGGCGGAACGTCGCTGCGGCTCGATCGACCTCGGCCCGGGCCCAGCGGACCGGCTTGCCGCCTTCGGCGACGATCACCGCGGCCAGATCCTCGCGGGACTCCGTCAGGCGTCGCGACACGTGGGCCAGGGCGTCGGCACGGCGGTGGGCGGGCAGGCCCGCGAACTCCGGTGCCACGTGGTGCGCGGCGGACACCGCGGCCTCGACGTGCTCGGGGTCGGCGACGGTCACATGCCCGGCGGGGTCACCGCCGTCGGGGCGGGTGACCGGCTGGGTCTGCGAGCCCCACACCTGGGCGCCGGCGACGCGGATGGGGGTCGTCTCGAGCTGCACTCCGGGTCCTCTCGGTGAGCTGCTGGGCATGGCGATGCCGCAGGGTGGTCGACCCGGTCGGGCCGACCACCCTGCGGCGCGCGGTCAGGCGTTGGCGGCCTTCTTCTCCCGCTTCTCCTGCAGTAGTTCCAGCGCCTGGATCAGGTAGGTGCGGAACACCGGGTGGTTCTCACTCATCGGAAAGTGCCCGATCGCGGGCATGTAGATGAAGGACCCGTTGGTGATGGCGTTGGCGGTGCGCTCGCTGTCCTCGGGGGTGGTGAGGTAGTCGTACTCGCCGGTCATCATCACGACCGGGCATTTCTCGCCGTCGATGTCCCCGAGCTTGCCGCGCAGGTCGTGGTCGACGGAGTAGAAGTGCAGGTCACCCTTGAAGGCCTCGGAGCCCTGGGTGTAGTAGAACCAGGTCTTCCACCGGTCGGCCTCGGGAGACTGCGGGGCCATCAGGTCCCAGGTGCCGCTGGCGCAGACCTGGGCGGCGTTGGCGTGCGGGTGCTGCCACCAGTCCAGGTAGAAGCCCGGGGAGTAGTCGGCGCCCTCGACGCTCAGGACACCGGCGAACCGGTCGGGCCGGCGCAGGGCCAGCTGCAGGGCGACGTTCCCGCCGAACGAGGACCCCATGAAGATCGGGTCCTCCAGCTCGAGGGCGTCGGCGAGGGCGATGATGAAGTTGGAGTAGTGCTCGGCGGAGAGCTGGTACTCCTCCTTCCACCACTCGGTGTTCTCCGGCGGGTCGGACTTGCCGTGGCGGGGCAGGTCGTAGGCGATGACCCGGTAGTTGGCGGTGATCTCCTCGTCCTCCAGCAGCCCGCGCCACTGGTGGTTGTGGCAGCCGGCGGTGTGCTGGCACAGGATCGGCTGACCGGTCCCGTTCTCCAAGTAGAAGACCTTGTACTGCAGGCCGTCGACGTCGACGGTCACGTAGTGGCCGGTGACGGGTGAGATCTTGCTGTTGCTCATGGGGGTTATTCCCTTCCTCAGACCGGGGAGCCGACGACGCGCAGGAGCTCGACCTGGCGGGTGATGCAGCGCAGGTTCTGCATGAGGATCAGGAGGTCGCCCTCGAGCTTCATGTCTCGCTGGAAGCTGGCCGCCCAGATGCCGTGGAACATGGCAGCGGGGGTCTCCTCACCGAACCCGCGCCAGGTCTCAGCGGAGGCCCGGATGGCGAACTGGTAGGCGACGTCCAGGGGGCCCGGGTCAACGGTGACGTGGGTGACCTTGCCGGACTCGACCTGGATGACGTAGGTCCGCTCGGTGGCGTCCAGGAGGTAGGAGCAGGTGAAGTACTTGCCGTGCGCCTGGATCTCGGGGTCGGTGTTGCTGGCGTCGGTGAAGGCCGTGGCCCATGCTTCGGCCGACGGGGCGCGGGTGGGCGCACTCATCGTTGAGTCCTCTCTGAGGGAACGGGGATGACCGGCCACCGGGCGAGCCCTGTGGCGGCTGTCACCATCAGACGGCGGCGCCGGCCGCACGTCCAATACCTGCTCCCTACGGACCGATAGGCACGCTCTATTGGTGTCCGCGCAGCTCACAGCCTAACTTGGTGTGGTGCCGGACACGCCTGAACTGCGCTCACTCCGGTACTTCGTCGCCGTGGCGGAGGAACTTCACTTCGGCCGCGCCGCCGCCCGGCTGCACATCTCCCAACCCTCGCTGAGCGTTCAGATTCGCAAGCTCGAGCACTCCCTGGGTGTGCGGTTGTTCGAGCGCACCAGCCGGCACGTCGAACTCACCGTCGTAGGCACGGTGCTGTTGGAGGAAGCGCACCGCCTGCTCACCGGTGCCGACCGGCTGGTCGCCGCGACCCGGGAGGCCTCGCGAGGAGTGCACGGCACGCTCGTCGTCGGGTTCCAGGGCAATGCCGCCGCCGAGCTGACCCCCAAGATCCTCACCGCCTTCCAGACCCGGCATCCCCGGGTGCAAGTCGAGATGCGCTCTCACGACTTCGCCGACCCCTACGTCGGCCTGGCCACCGGTAGCGTCGACGTCGCCTTCGTCCGCCCACCACTGCTGGTGCACGACTGGCTGAGCATCGAGACGCTCTTCGTCGAGCCCCGCCTGCTGGTCACCTCGACCGACTTCCCGCTGGCCAGCCGTCGCCGGATCAGCGTGGAGGAAGTCCTCGACAAAGCCTTCGTCGCGCGACGCGCCCCCGAGTACTGGCGGGACTTCTGGCTGGCCACCGACACCCGCGGCCCGCACACAGTCAAGCTCGGCGCCGAGGTCGGCAGCGTCGACGAGTGCTTCGAAGCCATCCTCTCCGGCCGCGGTGTCGCGTTCACCCAGGCGTCGACGCAGCGCTTCTACGACCGCCCCGGCCTCACGTTCATCCCGGTCGAGGGGCTGCCGCCCTCGTCGCTGGCGATCGCCTGGCGCAACGACATGGACGCCCCACCCGTGAACGACTTCGTCGAGACCGCGCGCATGCTCGCCGCCCTCGACCTCGTCCCCGGTGCGCTGACTCCCCCCCAACCCACGGCTGCCGCGCCACTGGCGCTGGCCGTCGTGGGTCAGTAGAACCGCCGCGCCCGCCGCCGACGCCCGCGCGGCCTACGGCGCCGGCACCGGGGCAGCGCTACCTGTCTTCTTCGACCATTCAGCGGGGCGGCCGTGCCGCGAGCTGCGCGTTCATCGTCTGCACGAGGTCGACCCAGCCGGGGTTGATGGCGGACAGCTACTCGAGCTCGACGCCGCACTCCCATCGGGCCAGGCCCATCTGGTGGCGGGCGTATACGGGGTCTAGGCCAAGCCCGGCGACACCCGCTCCCTTGAACATCGCCTCGCCCACAGGGACGACATCCCCGAGACCGCCGTCCGCCACCGCTTCTGCCGCACCCTCGGTGGCCTGGCCGCCGCTGCCTCACGCCTTCCAAGAAGTCCTCAACACAGCCGGGGCCTAGCGACGCGTCGCTGTCGCGTCGGAAGTTATCACCGGCCTCATGCGCGTGCCGGACGGATTAGCCGCGCAGCGGTCAGGAAGGCTGGGACTTGGTAGAGAAGAGACCCCATGGCGATAACCGGCCCACGAGTGGAAGCCTCCGCCACAGCAGCCCGTTGGCGAGGCGGTCCTTCGGCTCAAGGTTGTGGTGCCCGTGCGCCACGGCCGGCGGCGGCTCCGGGACGGCCAGGCGGCGGACGGTGAACACCGCCTGGGCAATCGCCGCAGCCAGCAACGCGTCCCTCGCTCAGCGCGTTTCCGCAAATCAATCATTCAACGGTTACCAACGCTTCTGACCAAGCAAACTGGCTCTTCCCAGATGAGGGTGTAGGTCGGCCGGGCGCGTCGGTCCGCAGATAGACGTCGAGGTCTCCCGACGATGGAGGTTCCTACGCCATCCATCCGAAAGACCTCGACGTGACCGACGCTACCCCGCCGGCCGGCTTCGGCCGCCCTGACCTGAGCGCCTTCGCGTCTCATCCCAATCGACCCTGATCGAGTCTGCTGACCCCCTCGACGAGAACGCAGCGACATCACAGCCACCCAACCCCGACCGTCCGGGAAGCCGGGACACGTCACATGGCCTGTGCTGCGGGCGTGTCGAGTGGGTCGTCCAGGGGCGACGCAGGAGCGTCGACGCGACGTGCTGAGAGGTGGTTCCAGTCGAGCACTAGGACACCGGCTACAGGCATGGCGATAGGTCAGGAACGGCGTCGCTCCCTGCGCAGGAGGGAGCGCAGAGTCTCGGCGTTCGCGTAGCCGACCCGTAGCGCGATCTCGGCGGAGGTGAGGTCCGTGGTTGCTGAGAGGTGCCGAGCTCGTTCGATGCGAAGCCGTTGGACGAAGCCGAGCGGAGTGAGGTTGAGCGCCGCACGGACTCGTCGTTCGAGGGTGCGCCGGCTGGTGCCGAGCGACTGCGCGACGAAGGCGACGTTGAACGGTTCGTCCAGGCGGGCGCGCACGAAGCGTTCGAACTCGACGACGATCGGGTCCTCGTGCCGGAGATGTTCGTAGGCGACGAAGGCCGCCTGCGACGGACGCTCGTCGATGATGAGGAGCTTGGCGACATGTTGGGCCAGGTCGGGGCTGATCGATCGCACGAGTGAGAGCGCGAGGTCGATGTGGGCGAACGCGGCGCCGGCGGTGACGAGGTTCCCGTCGACCACGACCATGGTGTCGAGATCGAGGGCGACGGTCGGATAGCGCTTCAGGAACTCCGGCCCCAGGAACCAGCTGGTCGTCGCCCGCCGATGATGCATCCGTCCGGTCTCGGCGACAGCGAACACGCCGGTGCACGCCGCGGCGATCCGGGTGGTCGCGTCGTCGAGGCGCCCGAGCGAGGCGATGACCGAACGAGCATCTCGGCTCTGGAGGGCGTCGTTGGTAGCGGTGGCCGTGAGGGTTCCAAGCGCAGGGACGACGACCACGTCGAACTCTGCGGACTCCGACAGCGGGTGGTCCACCGACAGGGTCATCGATGCCGTCGTGGTCACTCTCCGTTTCGGTCCGAGGATGGCGAGTTCGATCGGGTCGATCCGCGGGTCGACATCGCCGCGGGCTCCGTCGGCCACCCGCACGATGTCGATGACCGACGCGACAGCCGAACCGAAGCAGCCGTCGATCGCGATCAGTCCGATACGCATGGCGCGAACAATAGCAATACTGCCGTATACGCCACTTCTCACATGCCCTTGCTCGTCATACGCTGAACTCGCTTCACCAAGAAACCTCGACACCTAGGAGAACCCCTCATGTCCACACCCGCATCACTTCCGTATGCCTTCGTCGCCAAGATCGTCGCGGCCGATGGACAGCACGACGCGCTCGCCGATCTGCTCGCCGGCGCTGTCGCGCTCGCCAACGAAGAAGTAGGAACGATTGTCTGGTTCGCGGTCAGGACCCACGCCGACACCTTCTGGATCTTCGATGCATTCCCCGACGAGGCCGCTCGCGACGCCCACGCCAACGGCGCCATCGTCGCAGCCCTGATGGCCAACCAGCACCTCCTCGGCGCAGCACCCGAGATCCTGGCGGCCGACGTCCTCGCGTCCAAGCTCCCGTAGTCCGCCAACGCACGAGACGATCGCGCCCCGCCGAGCCGTCGCCAGGTCGCGACGCAACGCCACGCTGCGTTGCCGAGCGGTGCGAGGCCTATCGGCACACGGACAGGATGCCGGCCGCGAGCGCTCAGCCGGCGAGGGGTCCGTCGCAGAGGAGAGCGACGTCGGTGTCGGGCAGAGCCGTGAGGCCAGCGCATCGCGCGACCACCAGAACCGAACCGCCCCTGCCCTGCGTTTCCGCAGGTCAGGGGCTGTTCGCCGGAGCCGCCTGTCGGAATCGAACCGACGACCTAATCACGTCGGCTTTGCGTCTATCGCTTGATGCGCCCACTGGGCGAACGAGCCGCTGACCTGCGCAAACGCCGAGCGTGGGGGACGCCGCCATCCGGTGGTGACCGACGACGACCGACCAGTACCGACCGTTTCACCGGAGCTTTCGGCGGCGTCGAAGCCGAGCAAGCTCCATTCCTTTAGCTCACCGCGCCCTCCTCCTCGCCGGTCCCGTCGTCGTCGAAGACGTTTCAGGGGTCTTCTCAGATGACGGTGTAGGTCGGCCGGGCGCGTCGGTCCGCAGATAGACGTCGAGGTCTCCCGACGACGGAGGTTCCTACGCCATCCATCCGAAAGACCTCGACGTGTCCGACGCTACCCCGCCGGCCGGCTTCGGCCGCCCTGACCTGACCGCCTTCGCTCGACTCGACGGCCTCGGTCTGAGCGTGACCGGACAACGACTTGAACCGGATCGTGCGGTCCTCGCGTGCCGCGTGGTGGAACCAGATCAGTGGTGCCGACGGTGCGGCAGCGAAGGCGCTGCTCGTGACACCGTGATCCGGCGGTTGGCCCACGAGCCGCTGGGCTGGCGACCGACCGTGCTGGAAGTTGTAGTGCGCCGCTACCGCTGTGCCGACTGCGGACACGTGTGGCGCCAAGACACCAGCGCCGCGGCGGAGCCACGCGCGAAGCTCTCGCGCACCGGGCTGCGGTGGGCGCTGGAAGGGATCGTGGTCGCACACCTCACCGTCGCCCGTGTCGCCGAGGGACTCGGGGTCGCGTGGGACACCGCCAACAACGCGGTCCTGGCTGAAGGCAAGCGGCTGCTGATCAACGACCCCACGCGGTTCGAGGGCGTGAAGGTCATTGGCGTCGATGAGCACGTCTGGCGCCACACCAGGCGTGGCGACAAGTACGTCACCGTGATCATCGACCTCACCCCGGTCCGCGATGGCGCCGGCCCAGCAAGGCTGCTGGACATGGTCGAGGGCCGGTCGAAGGCGGCGTTCAAGACCTGGCTCGCCGACCGCGACGACGCCTTCCGTGACGCGGTCGAGGTGGTCGCGATGGACGGCTTCACCGGGTTCAAGACCGCCGCTGCAGAGGAGATCCCGGACGCGGTCACGGTGATGGATCCCTTCCACGTCGTGCGCCTGGCCGGTGACGCCCTCGACAGGTGCCGGCGCCGGGTCCAACTCGCGATCCACGGGCACCGTGGGTTCAGGGACGACCCGCTCTACAAGTCGCGGCGCACGCTGCACACCGGCGCGGACCTGCTCACCGACAAGCAGAGCGACAGGCTACGCGCGCTGTTCGTTGATGACGCTCACGTCGAGGTCGAGGCGACCTGGGGTGTCTACCAGCGCATGATCGCCGCCTATCGCCACGAGGACCGGCAACGTGGCCGCGAGCTCATGGAGAAGCTGATCACCGACCTCAGCGCCTCGGTCGGCCCGTTGCTGGTGCCGGGTCGTTCGAAGTAGGCGAGCACGTCAGCGGCTCGCTTCTTCAGGGTCCGGCCCAGGGTGGTGAGCTCGGTGAGCACCTTGGGGACGCCGGCGCTGAGGTCGGTGATCAGCTTCTCCATGAGCTCGCGGCCACGTTGCCGGTCCTCGTGGCGATAGGCGGCGATCATGCGCTGGTAGACACCCCAGGTCGCCTCGACCTCGACGTGAGCGTCATCAACGAACAGCGCGCGTAGCCTGTCGCTCTGCTTGTCGGTGAGCAGGTCCGCGCCGGTGTGCAGCGTGCGCCGCGACTTGTAGAGCGGGTCGTCCCTGAACCCACGGTGCCCGTGGATCGCGAGTTGGACCCGGCGCCGGCACCTGTCGAGGGCGTCACCGGCCAGGCGCACGACGTGGAAGGGATCCATCACCGTGACCGCGTCCGGGATCTCCTCTGCAGCGGCGGTCTTGAACCCGGTGAAGCCGTCCATCGCGACCACCTCGACCGCGTCACGGAAGGCGTCGTCGCGGTCGGCGAGCCAGGTCTTGAACGCCGCCTTCGACCGGCCCTCGACCATGTCCAGCAGCCTTGCTGGGCCGGCGCCATCGCGGACCGGGGTGAGGTCGATGATCACGGTGACGTACTTGTCGCCACGCCTGGTGTGGCGCCAGACGTGCTCATCGACGCCAATGACCTTCACGCCCTCGAACCGCGTGGGGTCGTTGATCAGCAGCCGCTTGCCTTCAGCCAGGACCGCGTTGTTGGCGGTGTCCCACGCGACCCCGAGTCCCTCGGCGACACGGGCGACGGTGAGGTGTGCGACCACGATCCCTTCCAGCGCCCACCGCAGCCCGGTGCGCGAGAGCTTCGCGCGTGGCTCCGCCGCGGCGCTGGTGTCTTGGCGCCACACGTGTCCGCAGTCGGCACAGCGGTAGCGGCGCACTACAACTTCCAGCACGGTCGGTCGCCAGCCCAGCGGCTCGTGGGCCAACCGCCGGATCACGGTGTCACGAGCAGCGCCTTCGCTGCCGCACCGTCGGCACCACTGATCTGGTTCCACCACGCGGCACGCGAGGACCGCACGATCCGGTTCAAGTCGTTGTCCGGTCACGCTCAGACCGAGGCCGTCGAGTCGAGCGAAGGCGGTCAGGTCAGGGCGGCCGAAGCCGGCCGGCGGGGTAGCGTCGGACACGTCGAGGTCTTTCGGATGGATGGCGTAGGAACCTCCGTCGTCGGGAGACCTCGACGTCTATCTGCGGACCGACGCGCCCGGCCGACCTACACCGTCATCTGAGAAGACCCCTGAAACGTCTTCGACGACGACGGGACCGGCGAGGAGGAGGGCGCGGTGAGCTAAAGGAATGGAGCTTGCTCGGCTTCGACGCCGCCGAAAGCTCCGGTGAAACGGTCGGTACTGGTCGGTCGTCGTCGGTCACCACCGGATGGCGGCGTCCCCCACGCTCGGCGTTTGCGCAGGTCAGCGGCTCGTTCGCCCAGTGGGCGCATCAAGCGATAGACGCAAAGCCGACGTGATTAGGTCGTCGGTTCGATTCCGACAGGCGGCTCCGGCGAACAGCCCCTGACCTGCGGAAACGCAGGGCAGGGGCGGTTCGGTTCTGGTGGTCGCGCGATGCGCTGGCCTCACGGCTCTGCCCGACACCGACGTCGCTCTCCTCTGCGACGGACCCCTCGCCGGCTGAGCGCTCGCGGCCGGCATCCTGTCCGTGTGCCGATAGGCCTCGCACCGCTCGGCAACGCAGCGTGGCGTTGCGTCGCGACCTGGCGACGGCTCGGCGGGGCGCGATCGTCTCGTGCGTTGGCGGACTACGGGAGCTTGGACGCGAGGACGTCGGCCGCCAGGATCTCGGGTGCTGCGCCGAGGAGGTGCTGGTTGGCCATCAGGGCTGCGACGATGGCGCCGTTGGCGTGGGCGTCGCGAGCGGCCTCGTCGGGGAATGCATCGAAGATCCAGAAGGTGTCGGCGTGGGTCCTGACCGCGAACCAGACAATCGTTCCTACTTCTTCGTTGGCGAGCGCGACAGCGCCGGCGAGCAGATCGGCGAGCGCGTCGTGCTGTCCATCGGCCGCGACGATCTTGGCGACGAAGGCATACGGAAGTGATGCGGGTGTGGACATGAGGGGTTCTCCTAGGTGTCGAGGTTTCTTGGTGAAGCGAGTTCAGCGTATGACGAGCAAGGGCATGTGAGAAGTGGCGTATACGGCAGTATTGCTATTGTTCGCGCCATGCGTATCGGACTGATCGCGATCGACGGCTGCTTCGGTTCGGCTGTCGCGTCGGTCATCGACATCGTGCGGGTGGCCGACGGAGCCCGCGGCGATGTCGACCCGCGGATCGACCCGATCGAACTCGCCATCCTCGGACCGAAACGGAGAGTGACCACGACGGCATCGATGACCCTGTCGGTGGACCACCCGCTGTCGGAGTCCGCAGAGTTCGACGTGGTCGTCGTCCCTGCGCTTGGAACCCTCACGGCCACCGCTACCAACGACGCCCTCCAGAGCCGAGATGCTCGTTCGGTCATCGCCTCGCTCGGGCGCCTCGACGACGCGACCACCCGGATCGCCGCGGCGTGCACCGGCGTGTTCGCTGTCGCCGAGACCGGACGGATGCATCATCGGCGGGCGACGACCAGCTGGTTCCTGGGGCCGGAGTTCCTGAAGCGCTATCCGACCGTCGCCCTCGATCTCGACACCATGGTCGTGGTCGACGGGAACCTCGTCACCGCCGGCGCCGCGTTCGCCCACATCGACCTCGCGCTCTCACTCGTGCGATCGATCAGCCCCGACCTGGCCCAACATGTCGCCAAGCTCCTCATCATCGACGAGCGTCCGTCGCAGGCGGCCTTCGTCGCCTACGAACATCTCCGGCACGAGGACCCGATCGTCGTCGAGTTCGAACGCTTCGTGCGCGCCCGCCTGGACGAACCGTTCAACGTCGCCTTCGTCGCGCAGTCGCTCGGCACCAGCCGGCGCACCCTCGAACGACGAGTCCGTGCGGCGCTCAACCTCACTCCGCTCGGCTTCGTCCAACGGCTTCGCATCGAACGAGCTCGGCACCTCTCAGCAACCACGGACCTCACCTCCGCCGAGATCGCGCTACGGGTCGGCTACGCGAACGCCGAGACTCTGCGCTCCCTCCTGCGCAGGGAGCGACGCCGTTCCTGACCTATCGCCATGCCTGTAGCCGGTGTCCTAGTGCTCGACTGGAACCACCTCTCAGCACGTCGCGTCGACGCTCCTGCGTCGCCCCTGGACGACCCACTCGACACGCCCGCAGCACAGGCCATGTGACGTGTCCCGGCTTCCCGGACGGTCGGGGTTGGGTGGCTGTGATGTCGCTGCGTTCTCGTCGAGGGGGTCAGCAGACTCGATCAGGGTCGATTGGGATGAGACGCGAAGGCGCTCAGGTCAGGGCGGCCGAAGCCGGCCGGCGGGGTAGCGTCGGTCACGTCGAGGTCTTTCGGATGGATGGCGTAGGAACCTCCATCGTCGGGAGACCTCGACGTCTATCTGCGGACCGACGCGCCCGGCCGACCTACACCCTCATCTGGGAAGAGCCAGTTTGCTTGGTCAGAAGCGTTGGTAACCGTTGAATGATTGATTTGCGGAAACGCGCTGAGCGAGGGACGCGTTGCTGGCTGCGGCGATTGCCCAGGCGGTGTTCACCGTCCGCCGCCTGGCCGTCCCGGAGCCGCCGCCGGCCGTGGCGCACGGGCACCACAACCTTGAGCCGAAGGACCGCCTCGCCAACGGGCTGCTGTGGCGGAGGCTTCCACTCGTGGGCCGGTTATCGCCATGGGGTCTCTTCTCTACCAAGTCCCAGCCTTCCTGACCGCTGCGCGGCTAATCCGTCCGGCACGCGCATGAGGCCGGTGATAACTTCCGACGCGACAGCGACGCGTCGCTAGGCCCCGGCTGTGTTGAGGACTTCTTGGAAGGCGTGAGGCAGCGGCGGCCAGGCCACCGAGGGTGCGGCAGAAGCGGTGGCGGACGGCGGTCTCGGGGATGTCGTCCCTGTGGGCGAGGCGATGTTCAAGGGAGCGGGTGTCGCCGGGCTTGGCCTAGACCCCGTATACGCCCGCCACCAGATGGGCCTGGCCCGATGGGAGTGCGGCGTCGAGCTCGAGTAGCTGTCCGCCATCAACCCCGGCTGGGTCGACCTCGTGCAGACGATGAACGCGCAGCTCGCGGCACGGCCGCCCCGCTGAATGGTCGAAGAAGACAGGTAGCGCTGCCCCGGTGCCGGCGCCGTAGGCCGCGCGGGCGTCGGCGGCGGGCGCGGCGGTTCTACTGACCCACGACGGCCAGCGCCAGTGGCGCGGCAGCCGTGGGTTGGGGGGGAGTCAGCGCACCGGGGACGAGGTCGAGGGCGGCGAGCATGCGCGCGGTCTCGACGAAGTCGTTCACGGGTGGGGCGTCCATGTCGTTGCGCCAGGCGATCGCCAGCGACGAGGGCGGCAGCCCCTCGACCGGGATGAACGTGAGGCCGGGGCGGTCGTAGAAGCGCTGCGTCGACGCCTGGGTGAACGCGACACCGCGGCCGGAGAGGATGGCTTCGAAGCACTCGTCGACGCTGCCGACCTCGGCGCCGAGCTTGACTGTGTGCGGGCCGCGGGTGTCGGTGGCCAGCCAGAAGTCCCGCCAGTACTCGGGGGCGCGTCGCGCGACGAAGGCTTTGTCGAGGACTTCCTCCACGCTGATCCGGCGACGGCTGGCCAGCGGGAAGTCGGTCGAGGTGACCAGCAGGCGGGGCTCGACGAAGAGCGTCTCGATGCTCAGCCAGTCGTGCACCAGCAGTGGTGGGCGGACGAAGGCGACGTCGACGCTACCGGTGGCCAGGCCGACGTAGGGGTCGGCGAAGTCGTGAGAGCGCATCTCGACTTGCACCCGGGGATGCCGGGTCTGGAAGGCGGTGAGGATCTTGGGGGTCAGCTCGGCGGCGGCATTGCCCTGGAACCCGACGACGAGCGTGCCGTGCACTCCTCGCGAGGCCTCCCGGGTCGCGGCGACCAGCCGGTCGGCACCGGTGAGCAGGCGGTGCGCTTCCTCCAACAGCACCGTGCCTACGACGGTGAGTTCGACGTGCCGGCTGGTGCGCTCGAACAACCGCACACCCAGGGAGTGCTCGAGCTTGCGAATCTGAACGCTCAGCGAGGGTTGGGAGATGTGCAGCCGGGCGGCGGCGCGGCCGAAGTGAAGTTCCTCCGCCACGGCGACGAAGTACCGGAGTGAGCGCAGTTCAGGCGTGTCCGGCACCACACCAAGTTAGGCTGTGAGCTGCGCGGACACCAATAGAGCGTGCCTATCGGTCCGTAGGGAGCAGGTATTGGACGTGCGGCCGGCGCCGCCGTCTGATGGTGACAGCCGCCACAGGGCTCGCCCGGTGGCCGGTCATCCCCGTTCCCTCAGAGAGGACTCAACGATGAGTGCGCCCACCCGCGCCCCGTCGGCCGAAGCATGGGCCACGGCCTTCACCGACGCCAGCAACACCGACCCCGAGATCCAGGCGCACGGCAAGTACTTCACCTGCTCCTACCTCCTGGACGCCACCGAGCGGACCTACGTCATCCAGGTCGAGTCCGGCAAGGTCACCCACGTCACCGTTGACCCGGGCCCCCTGGACGTCGCCTACCAGTTCGCCATCCGGGCCTCCGCTGAGACCTGGCGCGGGTTCGGTGAGGAGACCCCCGCTGCCATGTTCCACGGCATCTGGGCGGCCAGCTTCCAGCGAGACATGAAGCTCGAGGGCGACCTCCTGATCCTCATGCAGAACCTGCGCTGCATCACCCGCCAGGTCGAGCTCCTGCGCGTCGTCGGCTCCCCGGTCTGAGGAAGGGAATAACCCCCATGAGCAACAGCAAGATCTCACCCGTCACCGGCCACTACGTGACCGTCGACGTCGACGGCCTGCAGTACAAGGTCTTCTACTTGGAGAACGGGACCGGTCAGCCGATCCTGTGCCAGCACACCGCCGGCTGCCACAACCACCAGTGGCGCGGGCTGCTGGAGGACGAGGAGATCACCGCCAACTACCGGGTCATCGCCTACGACCTGCCCCGCCACGGCAAGTCCGACCCGCCGGAGAACACCGAGTGGTGGAAGGAGGAGTACCAGCTCTCCGCCGAGCACTACTCCAACTTCATCATCGCCCTCGCCGACGCCCTCGAGCTGGAGGACCCGATCTTCATGGGGTCCTCGTTCGGCGGGAACGTCGCCCTGCAGCTGGCCCTGCGCCGGCCCGACCGGTTCGCCGGTGTCCTGAGCGTCGAGGGCGCCGACTACTCCCCGGGCTTCTACCTGGACTGGTGGCAGCACCCGCACGCCAACGCCGCCCAGGTCTGCGCCAGCGGCACCTGGGACCTGATGGCCCCGCAGTCTCCCGAGGCCGACCGGTGGAAGACCTGGTTCTACTACACCCAGGGCTCCGAGGCCTTCAAGGGTGACCTGCACTTCTACTCCGTCGACCACGACCTGCGCGGCAAGCTCGGGGACATCGACGGCGAGAAATGCCCGGTCGTGATGATGACCGGCGAGTACGACTACCTCACCACCCCCGAGGACAGCGAGCGCACCGCCAACGCCATCACCAACGGGTCCTTCATCTACATGCCCGCGATCGGGCACTTTCCGATGAGTGAGAACCACCCGGTGTTCCGCACCTACCTGATCCAGGCGCTGGAACTACTGCAGGAGAAGCGGGAGAAGAAGGCCGCCAACGCCTGACCGCGCGCCGCAGGGTGGTCGGCCCGACCGGGTCGACCACCCTGCGGCATCGCCATGCCCAGCAGCTCACCGAGAGGACCCGGAGTGCAGCTCGAGACGACCCCCATCCGCGTCGCCGGCGCCCAGGTGTGGGGCTCGCAGACCCAGCCGGTCACCCGCCCCGACGGCGGTGACCCCGCCGGGCATGTGACCGTCGCCGACCCCGAGCACGTCGAGGCCGCGGTGTCCGCCGCGCACCACGTGGCACCGGAGTTCGCGGGCCTGCCCGCCCACCGCCGTGCCGACGCCCTGGCCCACGTGTCGCGACGCCTGACGGAGTCCCGCGAGGATCTGGCCGCGGTGATCGTCGCCGAAGGCGGCAAGCCGGTCCGCTGGGCCCGGGCCGAGGTCGATCGAGCCGCAGCGACGTTCCGCCTGGCCGGGGAGGAGGCCCGCCGCTGGGTCGGTGACCTGCAGCGCCTGGACACCGACCCGTCGGGAGAAGGCCGCATAGCGCTCAACCGGCGCGTGAGCCGCGGACCCGTCCTGGGCATCACCCCGTTCAACTTCCCGCTGAACCTGGTCGCCCACAAGGTCGCCCCCGCCCTGGCCGTGGGCGCACCCATCGTGCTTAAGCCCGCCCCCGCCACACCACTGTCAGCCCTTTTCTTGGGTGGCCTACTCGCCGAGACAGACCTCCCCGCCGGGTCCTGGTCGATTCTCACCGTGCCCAACGAACGCATGAACCCTCTGGTTACCGACCCGCGACTACCGGTCGTGTCCTTCACCGGCTCCGGGCCAGTCGGCTGGGGGATCCGCGACCTCGTACCCCGTAAGCACGTTACCCTCGAACTCGGCGGCAACGCCGCCGTCGTCGTGTGCGCCGACTGGAACAGCCTCGCCGACCTGCAGCGCGCTGCCCAGCGGATTGCCACGTTCGGCGTCGGCCAAGCCGGCCAGTCCTGCATCTCCGTGCAACGGGTCATCGCCGACCGCAGCGTGTTCGACCAACTGCGCGACCTCGTCGTCGCCGAAGTCCAAGCGCAGGTGCTCGGTGACCCAGAGCGGGAAGAGACCACCCTGGGCCCGATGATCGACGAACGCGCCGCCCAGCGCGCGCACTCCTGGATCACCGAAGCCGTCGACGCCGGCGCGCACGTCCTCACCGGCGGCAGACGCGACTACGCCCGCCTTGAGCCGACCGTGCTGGTCGACGTGCCCCCCGGAGCGCGCGTCGACCGCGACGAGGTCTTCGCCCCCGTGCTGTCCCTACGAGCCGTCGACGGCCTCGACGAGGCGCTCGCCGCCGTCAATGACTCCGATTTCGGACTGCAGGTGGGGGTCTTCACCCACGACATCACCACCGCATTCCGCGCACACCGCGACCTCGAGGTCGGAGGCGTCATCGTGGGCGATGTCCCCAGCTACCGCGCCGACCAGATGCCCTACGGCGGAACGAAGGGCTCCGGCATCGGACGCGAAGGCGTCCGCTACGCGATGGAAGACCTCACCTACGACCGTACCCTGGTCCTCACCGGCATCGACCTCTGAGGGCACTCGCCAGACCCGCAGCAGACCGGGTGCCCACGTGAGGACTGCCGATTTAATCGTTCACTCTGTCGGCCGCGGGACAACCGGTGCGTAAGTTCGTCGCAACCATGTGGCGGGCGCGTCTCCGCTCGACCAGCCGCGCGTCGTTTTTATCCCGCTGAGGATCCCCAAACGGAACTGCCGGGGTGCGACGGTTGGTCACTTCCCAGCCAGCTCCCGCTAACCGCTTCCTGGCCGGCTGGGGTGGGTCGGGGGAAGGGTGGGCCGAAGGCCCAGCCCGGAGGGCCGCGCAGCGCCCTTCCGGCGACCCGCCCCAGCCGGCATACTCACGCGGAGGGAGCGGCTTCAGCGATCATGGCTCGTGGTCCGAGAATCCCGATACCCTGTGCTCATGAGTTCCGCCGACGGCTGGGACCTGACGGTCCCCGAGGATGCAGCCGAGCTGCTCGCCGAGTTGCGCCGTCACGGCGTGCGGCCCGGCCAGCGCCTGCATGTAGTGCGCGCGGATGAGGAGCCGGGGCAGCCAAGCGGCGAAGACGCTGCCCAGCCCACCCGCGCAAAGCTCGACTTCATCGGTTCGGTGCACGGTGGTCCGGCGGACCTGTCCACCCGCGCCGACGAGTACCTGCAGCGAGGCTTCGGCCGCGAGTGATCCTCGTCGACACGAACGTCCTCGTCGCCGCTGCCCGGACCGCCGACACCAACCACGACGCCGCGGCGCGATTGCTCGAGACCCTCGACGAGCCGCTGCTCGTTCCCCCCACCGTGCTGGCAGAGGTCTGCTACCTCCTCAACGAGTGGGGTGGCCCGGGCGCCGAGGTCCGGTTTCTCCGCGACATCAGGCCCGGCGGGCTGCAACTCGCAGAGCTGACCACTGCCGACGTCGCACGCATGGCCGACCTGGTTGAGCGGTACGCGGACCTCCGTCTCGGCGGGACCGACGCCTCGCTCGTCGCTATCGCCGAGCGCCTGCGCATCGATCGGGTCGCCACCTTCGACCAGCGCCATTTCACGGTCGTCCGCCCCGCCCACGTCGCGACCTTCACGCTGCTTCCCGAGGTCACGTCAAGCTGACCGGATGCCCGCCGGGCCGGGCGCAGCGCGCGGTCGAACTGCGGGGACGGCGTCGGGGCCCGAGCACGACACAGTGTCAGGCCCCCGGACTACGTTCGGCCGCGTCGGTGTCCGGCGAGGTCCATGCGGATTGAAAGGCGGAGCCATGGCGAGCATCCAGGACCGATGGCGTCGCAGGGACCCGGCCACCGGCCGCCTGGTGCCCACGGAGCTGGACGGCAAGGGGCTGCGCTACCGCCCGCAGTTCCGGGACCCGTCGGGCCGCCAGATCATGAAGGCCTTCGCGCTCAAACGCGACGCCCAGCGCTGGCTGGATGACCAGACAGCGCACATCGCGCGCGGAACGTACGTCGACCCGGGCGCCGGGCGCACTACGTTCGCCGAGTTCTACGCGGACTGGTCCCGCCGGCAGGTGTGGGCACCGGGGACGGTCCTCGCGATGAACCTCGCGGCCGGTTCGGTGCCGTTCCCCGACGTCCCGCTGAGATCGCTGCGCCGCTCGCACGTCGAGGGCTGGGTCAAGGCAATGGTCAACCGGGGCCTTGCCCCCGGCACCGTCCACACGCGGATGAACAACGTGCGCGCCGTCCTCCGCGGCGCCGTCGCCGACAAGCTGATGGCTAGTGATCCGAGCGTCGGCGTCGCGCTCCCCCGGCGCCGCCGGGCGGCAGCCGCGATGACCCTGCCCACCGCGGCCCAGGTCGGCGGCGTCCTCCAGGCCGCCGACGACGCCTTCCGCCCGTTCGTCGCGCTCTGCGCGTTCGCCGGCCTGCGGCTCGGCGAGGCCGCCGCCGTCCAGGTCGAGGACATCGACTTCCTGCGGCGCACGCTCACAGTCACCCGCCAGGTGCAGCGAGGCGGCGCGGGCCGGGTCGAGTTGCGGCCGCCCAAGTACGGAAGCGAGCGGGTCGTCTTCCTCGCCCCAGGGCTTGTCGACATCCTGGCGGCGCATGTCGCCGCGTTCTGCCCGGGTGGTGGATGGCTCTTCACCGGAGAAGCGGGACAGCCCCCGCACCAGAACACTGTCGGCTACCGCTGGCGCACCAGCACCGCGGCCGCCGGCATCGCGGGGCTTCGACTGCACGACCTCCGGCACTTCTACGCCTCGGGCCTGATCGCGGCCGGCTGCGACGTCGTCACCGTGCAGCGGGCCCTCGGGCACGCCTCCGCCACCACGACGCTGAACACGTACAGCCACCTGTGGCCGAGCGCCGAGGACCGCACACGGACCGCCGCGCAGGCCTTGCTCGCAGATTCTTGTGGACTGAGTGTGGATTGGGAGGGATCGACAAGCCGCTGACCTGCGGTCTTATGCCGATCTACACGTTGAAGCGGAACTCCACGACGTCGCCGTCCTGCATGACGTACTCCTTGCCCTCGATGCGCACCCAGCCCCTGGCCTTCGCCTCGGCCATCGACCCGGCCTCCATGAGCTGGTCGTAGGACACGATCTCGGCCTTGATGAAGCCACGCTGGAAGTCGGTGTGGATGACACCGGCGGCCTGGGGCGCGGTGGCGCCGACCGGGATCGTCCAGGCGCGCGCCTCCTTGGGCCCGGCCGTCAGGTAGGTCTGCAGGCCGAGGGTGGCGAACCCCACGCGGGCGAGCTGGTCCAGGCCGGGCTCGTCCTGGCCGATGCCGGCCAGGAGCTCGGCGGCCTCCTCGGCGGGCAGCTCGGCGAGCTCCGACTCGATCTTCGCGTCCATGAGGATCGCCTCGGCCGGCGCGACGAGGCCCCGCAGCTCGGCGATCAGCTCCTCGTTGCCGAGCTCCTCCTCGTCGACGTTGAACACGTAGAGGAAGGGCTTGGTCGTCATCAGGCCCAGCTCGCGCAGCGGTGCGGGGTCCACGCCGGCGGCGAACAGCGTCCGGCCCTCGTTGAGGATCCTCTGCGCCTCGACCGCGGCCATGTGCAGCCCCGCGCGCTCCTTGTCCTTGCGCATCTCCTTCTCGAGCCGCGGGATCGCCTTCTCCAGCGTCTGCAGGTCGGCCAGGAGGAGCTCGGTGTTGATCGTCTCGATGTCGTCGGCCGGGCTGACCTTGCCGTCGACGTGGACGACGTCGGGGTCGGTGAAGACCCGGATCACCTGGCAGATCGCGTCGCTCTCGCGGATGTTGGCGAGGAACTTGTTGCCCAGGCCCGCACCCTCGCTGGCGCCGCGCACGATGCCGGCGATGTCCACGAACGACACCGTCGCCGGGATGATCTTCTGCGAGCCGAACACCTCGGCGAGCTTCTCCAGCCGCGGGTCGGGCACGCCCACCACACCGACGTTGGGCTCGATGGTGGCGAACGGGTAGTTCGCCGCGAGGACGTCGTTCTTGGTCAGGGCGTTGAAGAGGGTCGACTTGCCGACGTTGGGCAGGCCGACGATCCCGATGGTGAGACTCACGGGAGTCCAGGGTACGGGCTTCGCGCGGGCCGTCCGGACACGCGACTAGACGGGTAGCGGCTGTCCTAGGACGATCTCGGTGCCGTCGGGGCGGTAGGTGCGCCATCGACCGTCGGGTTGCCGCTCGATGCGGAAGCCGTGGTGGACCTTGGTGTGATGGCGTTCGCACAGCAGGGCTGAGTTCGCCAGGGAGGTCTCGCCGCCCTCGACCCAGTGCAGGAGATGGTGCACGTCGCACCAGCAGGAGGGGGCGTCGCAGCCGGTGAACACGCAGTGCTCGTCGCGCAGCTCCACGGCCTTGCGCAGAGGGGGCGGCACGACCCGGTGGGTGCGGCCGAGGTCGAGGGTGTGCCCGTCCGGGCCGAAGACGACACGGGTGATGCTGCCGTCGCAGGCCAGCATGCGGGCCCGGGCGGCGGAGATCTGAGCCCCGAACCAGGTGTGGCCGGCGGCCCGGCCGACAGCGGGATCGACCAGGTCGTCGAGGTCGATCCGGACGAACACGTGCGGCTTGACCGTGCGCAGGATCGGCACCTGCCCTGCTGCCAGCGCGTTGTCCACGCCCTGCACCAGTGCGTCGGCCAGCTGCTGGGGGCGGCTGCGCGTGTCACCGGCGGGCCGGTTCGCCTGCACCAGCGATTCCAGCCAGGTCTCGAACTTCTCCCCACCGACCGCGTCGAGCTCACCCCGGAAGGTCCGGCTGCCGTCGGGATGCCGGGCGATCGACAGCCGCCGCTCGTCCGTGGGGTCGGGCTCCTTGCCGTCGGGGTCGAGCAGATCGAGGAAGCGCTGCACCACCGCGCCCAGCGCGGCGTGCACCTGGGTGGCGGCGACCTCGGCCAGCGTCGCGTCCACCTCGGTCAGGTCCACGCCCTGCCCGACCGCCTCGGCCTGCACCTCCACCGCCGCGACCGGGGCGATCACCGCGACCTGGTCGGCGCTGACGGCCCCCGCAGCGAACGCGGCCGCCACGGCGGGCAGTTGCTCCAGTGCCCGGCCGTTGTGGACGATCCGGGCGGCCTCCCGGGCCGACAGGCGCACGTGGCCCCGGAGCCAGGACCGCATCGACGCCTGCCCGTCCCGCTCGGGAGCCTGCATGCACTCCGCGCGCCGGACGGTGCGCGTCAGCTCGGCGTCGGCCGCGTTGCGCACCGCCACCAGCAGCGCCGTCCGGTCCAGCACCTGATCGGCGGTGACCAGGTCGTCGAGATCTCTGGCGTCCAGGAGTGTCTGCAGCAGATCCCGCATGACACCCCCAGCCGTTCGATCCTGTGTTCGAAGTCTATCGCTGGGGGTGGCACTCCACCACACGAATCCCCAGGTCAGGGCCCTGTCCACAGACTCCGGCGACCGGCCCGTCAGGCCCCGGGAGGTGGTAGGAGGCCGCGCTCGACAGCCAGCATCACGGCGCGGGTGCGGTCGTCGACCCCGAGCTTGGCGAAGACACGGAGGAGGTGCGTCTTGACCGTCGCCTCGCCGATGAACAGCTCCCGGCCGATGTCGGCGTTGGTCAGGCCGCGCGCCACCCCGGCGAGCACCTCCAGCTCGCGCGCGGTCGGCGCCTCCACGGCCGGCGTCCGCATGCGCGACACCAGCCGGGCGGCCACCGGCGGGGCCAGCACCGTTTCGCCCCGTGCGGCTGCCCGCACCGCGTCGGCGAGCTGTGCCAGCGGGGTGTCCTTGAGCAGATAGCCGGTGGCGCCGGCTTCCACGGCCCGCACGATGTCGGCGTCGGTGTCGTACGTGGTCAGCACCAGCACCCGGACGGCGGGGTGGGCCGCCGCGATGCGCCCGGTTGCCGCGACGCCGTCCATGCGGGGCATGCGCAGGTCCATGAGGACGACGTCCGGCGCGTGCTCGGCCACCGCGGCGATCGCCTCCAGCCCGTCGGACGCCTCGGCCACCACGTCGATGTCCGGCTGCGCCGCCAGCCACCCGACGACTCCGCCGCGCACCACCGGGTGGTCGTCCACCACCAGCACCCGGACCGTGCTCATGGTTCGACTCCGATCTCGTTCCGCTCCTCGCTCGCTGACGCTCGCTGCGATGCTCGTTCGACCGTCGTTCTCGCGTTCACCGGGCGGGCACCCGCACCGTCACACGCGTCCCCTGCCCCGGCGCCGAGACGACGTCCACCGTGCCGCCGACCTCCTCGGCGCGGTGCCGCAGCCCCGCGAGCCCGACACCGGGCGCGTCCTCGGGGTCGAAGCCCACTCCGTCGTCCTCCACGTGCACCGACACCTGCGCAGACTCCCCCGCTCCCACCCGGCTGACCCGCAGCACCACCGCCGTCGCAGATGCGTGCCGGCGGACATTGGCCAGCGCCTCCTGCGCCCCCCGCAGCAGCACGACCTCCTCGGTGCGGCTCAGCTCCGCTCCGCCGTCCCCCAGCGCCGACGTGTCCAGGCGCGTCGCGAGGCCGGTCTCCCGGCCGAACCGCTCGACCAGCCGCTCCAGCGCCTCGACCAGCGTGGCCGAGTCCAGCGCCAGGGGAGAGAACGCCGCGACCATCGCCCGCGCCTCGCCGAGGTTCTCGCGGGCGACCTCCTCGATCAGCGCCAGCCGCTCGGCCACGCCGTCGGCGCCCGGTGGCAGACCCGCGGCCGCGGTCTGCGCCAGGACGACGATGCTCGTGTAGCCCTGCGCGAGCGTGTCGTGCACCTCCCGGGCCAGTCGCTCGCGCTCGGCCGCCATCCCCTGCGCGTGGTGCAGCTCCGCGAGCTCGGCACGCGTGCGCTCCAGCTCGCGGATGAGGGCCGCCCGCTCGGCACTCTCGTCCAGCACCCGGAAGATCCACAGCCCCATCGCGAGGCTGAAGACCATGCCCACCAGCGTCTGCCCGGGACCCCAGAGCGGCTCGTCGCCGCGGCTCCAGGCGATTGCCGGCCCGGCCGCGGCCGCCACAGCGAGTGCCAGCGTCCAGAGCGCCCCGACGCGCACCTTCTCGACGAAGAACCAGACCTGCGGGTAGGCCAGGAACATCAGGAACAGCAGCGAGGGCTCCTGCCAGGCGATCACCGCAACGACCGCCACCAGCACAGCGAGGTAGGCGGTCGCGGACTCCCGGCGCCAGTCGGTGAGCCCGAGGGGGCCGAATCCGACGTAGGCCAGCGCCCAGACCCCCAGTGCTGCCAGCAGCGTGCCACGTCCGTCCATGTCGCCCACGGCCACGACGACGATCGCCACGCCGACCATCAGCACGAAGGCCGCGTGGAGGGCGAACACGGAGATCCGTCGGGCGCGCTCGGACAGCGGCGCACCGCCGCCGTCCCCCGCGGGAAGGGCGACGACGGCGGACCGCGGCTCCGGGCTCGAGGTCATCCCTCGCCCCGGCGCCAGCGGAACGTGCGCACGCACACCACGGCACCGATGATCACCCATGCGGCGAGCACGAGCGCGGTCCGGCCGTGCTCCCAGCTGCCGGCCACCTCGAACGCACCGGCCTCCTCGGGCAGGAACGCCGACCGCATGCCCTGCGTCAGCCACTTGAGCGGGAAGAGCGCCGCAACCTGCTGCATCCAGCCCGGCAGCTCGAGGAAGCCGAAGAAGACCCCGGAGAAGAACTGCAGCACGATGGCGAAGGCGGAGATGCCGGTGGTGACCGAGGCGGCACTGCCCCGCAGCGCCGACACCGCGACGCCGAGGACCGTGCCGGCCAGAGCGCCGAGCACCGCCACCCACCCGAAGGTCAGCCAGTGCTGCGGATCGGCAGGCATCGGGACGTCGTAGGCGAAGTGCGCCAGCGGCAGCAGCAGCGCCAGCTGTGCCGCCGTGGTCACCAGGACCTGCCCGGCCTTGCCCACGAAGTAGGCCACCGGCGGCGTACCCAGCAGCTGCAGCCGTTCCAGCTGCCCGTTCTCGCGCTCGCTCGCGATGGACGTCCCGACCGCCTGGAAGCTGGTCAGCATGATTCCGGTCGCCGCGATCCCCGCGAGGAAGTAGTGCGTGAACGGGACGTCACCGGGACGTTCGTCGCCGCCCAGGACCGCCGCGAAGATGACCAGCATGATCACGGGATAGGCGAAGGAGAACACCACCTGCTGCCGCTCCCGGAAGAACAGCTTCAGCTCCAGCCCCACCCGGGCGAGCCCGATGCGGGCGGCCGACGGCGGAGCGGGACGGGTGGCTGCGGCGGAGGTCAGGACGGCGGTCATCGGAGGTCTCCCTGGGTGGCGGTGGTGGACGGGGCGCCGACGAGTGAGAGGTAGACGTCCTCGAGGGTCGGGCGGGTGACGGTGAGACCGGGCACGTCCCCGGCGACGGCGAGCAGGTCGCGCAGCACGGCCGCCGGCGCCTCGGTGCGCACCGTCCGCGGAGCGCCGTCCTCCATCCAGCGGACCGTGGCCGTCCGGCGCAGCTCGGCACCGAGCTCATCCGGCGGCGCCACCTCGACGAGCCGCCCGTCGGCGACCACGCCCACCCGGTCGGCCAGCTCGGCCGCCTCGTCGAGGTAGTGGGTCGTCAGCAGCACGGTCGTGCCGTCGGCGCGGAGCCCGCGGATGAGCTCCCAGAACTGCCGCCGGGCGACCGGGTCCATGCCGGTGGTCGGCTCGTCGAGGAAGACGAGCTCCGGGCGGCCCTGCACGCCGAGCGCGACGGCGAGGCGGCGTCGCTGGCCGCCGGAGAGCCGGCCGACCCGCGTGCCGGCCTTCTCGTCCAGCCCCACGGCTGCGATCAGCTCCGCGGTCGGCCGGGGCGTCGCGGAGTAGACCGAGAAGTGGTCGAGGATCTCCCGGACGGTGAGGTCCTGGGCCGCCCCCTCGCCCTGGCTGACCACGCCGATGCGCGCCCGCCACGACCGGCCGGCCCGGCCCGGGTCCGCACCGAGGACGGAGACGTCGCCGCCGTCCCGCTTCCGGACTCCCTCGAGGATCTCGATCGTCGTCGTCTTGCCCGCGCCGTTGGGCCCCAGGAGGGCGAACACCTCGCCCCGGCCCACCTCGAGGTCGAGGCCGTCGACGACGGCCCGCCCTCCGTAGCGCTTGACCAGCCCGCGCATGCGCACGGCCGGCTCGGTCTCCGTCGCCGCGGCCCGGAGGGCCGCGGCCTGTGTCGTCGTCATGGGAGAAGCCTCCGGCTCGGAGGCCCTCGCACGGGACCGTCGAACCGCTGGTCCGCGGTCCACCGAACGGTGGACGGCGCGTCCCACGGCGGCGTCCGAAAACCGCCAGTTCTCGTCGGCGCGCACTGGCATGCTCGTCGTCATGAGCCGGCCGCTGGACCACGAACGCTGCTACCGGGCCGTGGCAAGCCGTGACGCCCGGTTCGACGGCTGGTTCTTCACCGCGGTGCGCACGACCGGCATCTACTGCCGGCCGTCGTGCCCGGCGCGCACCCCGCTGGCGCGCAACGTCTCGTTCTTCACGACCGCCGCCGCTGCCCAGGGCGCCGGCTTCCGGGCCTGCCGCCGGTGCCGGCCGGACGCCGTCCCCGGATCGCCCGAGTGGGACGTCCGCGCCGACGTCGTCGCCCGCGCCATGCGCCTGATCGCGGACGGCGAGGTCGAGCGCTGCGGCGTCCCGGGCCTGGCTGCCCGGCTCGGGTACTCCGAACGGCAGCTGCACCGGCTGCTGGTCGCCGAGCTCGGCGTGGGCCCGCTCGCCCTGGCACGGGCCCAGCGCGCCCAGACGGCCCGGCTGCTGATCGAGACCACCGACCTGCCGATGGCCGACGTGGCCTTCGCGGCGGGGTTCGCCAGCATCCGGCAGTTCAACGACACCGTCCGCGAGGTCTTCGCGTCGACGCCGAGCGGCCTCCGGAGGACCACGCCCGGGACGACGTCAGGAGCGCCCGGCTGGCTGACGATCCGGCTGGCGGCCCGGGCCCCGTACGAGGCGGCCGAGGTGCTGCTGTTCCTCGGCGCGCACGCCGTCCCGGGCCTCGAGGAGTGGGACGGGACGACCTTCTCCCGGGTCCTCGACCTGCCGCACGGCCCCGCCGTGGTCCAGCTCTCCCCCGCTCCGGACGGCGGACCGGCGGTCACCGCCCGGCTGCGGCTCGCCGAGCTGCGCGACCTCGGCGCGGCCGTCACCCGCTGCCGCCGCATGCTCGACCTGGACGCCGATCCGGCCGCCGTCGACGACGTCCTCGGCGCCGACCCCGCGCTCAGCCGGCTCGTCCGCACTGCACCGGGACGACGGGTCCCCGCCTCCCCCGACGCCGACGAACTGGCGGTGCGCGCGGTGCTCGGCCAGCAGGTGTCGGTGGCCGGCGCCCGTACCCTCACCGCCCGGCTGCTGACCGCGGGCACTCCCCTCCCCGAGCCGGTGGGCACCCTCACGCACGCCTTCCCGCGCGCCGCCGCACTCGCCGAGGCGGACCTGACGGCGGTCGGGCTGACCGGTGCCCGCAGGCGGACAGTGCACGCGCTGACCGCGGCGCTGGCCGCCGGGGACATCGCGCTGGACCCCGGCGCCGACCGCGTGGAGGCCGGTCGCGCGCTGGTCGCCGTCCCGGGCGTCGGACCCTGGACCGCGGCACTCGTCGGGCTGCGCGGCATGGCCGATCCCGATGTCTGGCTGCCCGGCGACCTCGCCGTCGGCAAGTCCCTCGCCGTCCTCGGCAGCAGCGACGCCGACGCCGCCACCCGCTGGCGGCCCTGGCGCTCCTACGCCGTCCTGCACCTGTGGGCGCTCGCCGTGCCGTCCCTCTTCACCCGCGTACCCGATCTCCCCAGGAGTGCCTGATGACCGTTCCCACGCTCGCCCGCCATGCCACGGTGGCAACCCCGCCCGGCCCCTTCACCGTCGTCGTCGACACCGACGCCGAGGGGCGGGACGTCGTGATCGCCGGCGGCTGGACCGACGACGTGGCCGACCTGCTGCCCGTGGTGCACCGGTCGCTGCGGCCGGCCGGGAGCGAGCTCGTCGCCGACCTCCCGGTCCTCGACGTGGTCGAGAAGTTCTTCGCCGGCGACGTCCGCGCGATCGACGACGTGGTGGTTCGGCAGCGCTCCGGCCCGTTCCTCCAGGAGGCGTGGGAGGTGCTGCGGACCGTGCCCGCCGGACGTCCGGACACCTACGCGGCGTTCGCCGCCCGCTGCGGCCGGCCGGCGGCCGTCCGCGCCGCGGCCAATGCCTGCGCCCGCAACGCGGCCGCACTCTTCGTCCCCTGCCACCGGGTGCTCGGCTCCGACGGCGGGCTCGGCGGGTTCCGCTGGGGGACGCCGGTCAAGCGCTGGCTGCTCGACCACGAGGCCGCGCACGCCCCTGTGGCCGACTGAACAATGACCCCCTGCCCCCCACCCCTCGCACGCTCGCGGCGGGACCCCGCAGGGGGCCTTCTCCTGGGAACTGTCACCCCCGTCCGGCACCCTGCCGAGCATGGACGCCGCTTCCCTGCTCACCGGTCTCCTCCTCGGTGCACTCCTGGCCACCGCCGTGACCCTGGGCGTCGTCGCGCTCGGGGCGCGCCGGCGGCCGGACGACGGGCTCGAGCCGGTGCACGAGTCGCTCGACCACCTGCACCGGCTGCTGGCCGGCATGGAGCGCGCCCGCGCCACCGCGCACGGCGAGCTGCGCGAGCAGATGGGCACCGTCGGCAGCGCGTCCACCCAGCTGAAGCAGGAGACGGCGGCGCTGGTGACCGCGCTGCGCACGCCGCACGTGCGGGGGCGCTGGGGTGAGGTGCAGCTCCGCCGGGTCGTCGAGGTCGCCGGTCTGGTCGAGCACTGCGACTTCGTGGAGCAGCCCTCGGGCACGAACGACGCCGGCGCCGGCGTGCGCCCCGACCTCGTGGTCACCCTCGCCGACGGCCGACAGGTCGTCGTCGACGCGAAGGTGCCCTTCACCGGCTACATCGAGGCGGTCCAGGCGACGGAGGAGGCGGTGCGCGTCCAGCGGGTCGCGATGCACGCCCGGCAGCTGAGGGCCCACGTCGACGCGCTGGCAGCCCGCCGCTATCCGACGGCCTTCCGCCCCGCGGCACCGTTCACCGTGCTGTTCGTCCCGTCCGACGGCTTCCTCATGACCGCGCTCGAGGCCGAGCCGGGCCTGCTGGAGCACGGGTTCGCCAAGGACGTCGTCATCGCGACGCCCAGCACCCTGCTGGCCCTGCTGCGGACCGTCGCGTACTCGTGGCGGCAGGAGCGGCTGGCCCGCGACGCCGACCAGGTGCTCGAGGTGGGTCGCCGGCTGCACGCCCGGCTCAGCACGTTGTCCGGGCACCTCACGCGGCTGGGCGCAGCGCTCGGCACGACCATGACGCGCTTCAACGAGACGGTCGGCTCCTACGAGAGCTCGGTGCTGACCGCAGCCCGGCGGTTCGACGACCTCGGCATCGCCGAGAGCCCGGTCCCGACTCCCGTACCTGTCGAGGCGACCGTGCGCAGCCTGCGCCCCGCGCAGCCGCCGCTCCCCGACGATGCCGACGAGGACGACGACGTGCCGGCGACCCGGAACGGGACGGACGGCTAGGAGCTCAGTCGGCCTGCGCGGCGCGCTCGGCGCGACGGAGCTCGTGCGGCAGGGCGAAGACCAGTCGCTCCTCGGCGGCCTTGACGGTCCCGACGTCGGCGTAACCGCGTTCGGCCAGCCAGTCGAGCACCTCGCTCACCAGGATCTCGGGCACCGAGGCCCCGCTGGTGACGCCGACGGTGCCGACGCCGTCGAGCCACGCCGGGTCGATCTCGGAGGCGAAGTCGACGAGGTGCGAGTCGCGGGCGCCGGCCTCCAGCGCCACCTCGACCAGGCGCACGGAGTTGGACGAGTTGGTCGAGCCGACGACGAGGACGAGGTCGCATTCGGCGGCCATCTGCTTCACCGCCTGCTGACGGTTCTGCGTGGCGTAGCAGATGTCGTCGCTCGGCGGGGACTGCAGACCGGGGAAGCGGTTCTTCAGCTGGTCGACCGTGGCGAGGGTCTCGTCCACCGACAGCGTGGTCTGCGACAACCAGACGACCTTCTCCGGATCGCGCACCTGGACGTTCGCCACGTCCTCGGCGCCGTCGACGAGCTGGATGTGGGACGGCGCCTCACCGGCGGTGCCCTCGACCTCCTCGTGCCCGCGGTGACCGATCAGCAGGATGTCGAAGTCGTCGCGGGCGAAGCGCTTCGCCTCCTGGTGCACCTTCGTGACCAGCGGGCACGTGGCGTCGATCGTGCGCAGCTGCCGCGCCGCCGCCTCGTCGTGCACGGCCGGCGAGACGCCGTGCGCGCTGAAGACGACGACGGAGCCCTCCGGCACCTCGTCGGTCTCCTCCACGAAGATCGCACCGCGGCGCTCGAGCGTGGCCACCACGTGCTTGTTGTGGACGATCTGCTTGCGGACGTAGACGGGAGCGCCGTGGATCTCCAGCGCCCGCTCGACGGCGACCACCGCGCGGTCGACACCGGCGCAGTACCCCCGGGGGTCGGCCAGGAGGACGCGTCCGCGCTGATCAGCCATGCCTCCATGGTAGGCGGGTCACGCGGAGGAGCCCGTCTGCCGACGGTGTGATCGCACACCACGCTTCCGTGTGGCATGGCCGGGTGGATCTGCACACATCGCGTGTCGGGCTGCTGGTTGTGGGGCACGCTGTGCGTCATGGCCCGAGAGATTCCTGAAGTCGTCCGCGCCGCCGCCGGGCTGGCCGCCACCGTCGTCGACGAGGCACGCAAGCTCCCCGAGACGCTGCCTGGCCTGCCGGTCCGCCTCATCGGACTGGCGATGCAGCAGGCGATGAAGGTGCAGCAGCAGTACGCCGGTTTCGTCGCCCGCGGCGACGAGCTCTTCACGGGGCTGCGCGGTGAGGACGAGCCGGGTCTCGCGACCTTCGACGACGACGTCGACGACACACCGGCGGGAGGCGGCTTCCGCGACTCCGCCTTCGACCGGGCCTCGGCCGAGCCGACGAGCGCCGACACCCTCGTCGACCCCGAGGTCGGCTCCCTCCCCGCCGATCCCCCCGCGGACGCCGTCACGGCCGTCATCGACGAGCTCGCCGACCAGGTGGAGGACGGCCGGCAGTCGATCGAGCAGCTCGCCGAGGAGTCGCCGGGCACCGCGGACATCCTCGACGAGATCGCCATCGACGAACTGGTCGACCAGGCGCCGGGTCTCGACGAGACCGCGCCCTCGGTGAGCGACGCGGACTCCCCCGAGCTCGAGGCGGCACTGCTCTCCTCCGACGATCTGCCGGCCACCGCGGCCGACACCCTGGACGCGGAGCCGACCGCCGACGTCTCGACGTCGGTCGACGTGCTCACCCCGGCCGGCGACGTGGCCACCGTCGACGCCGCGGTCACCGACGAGGGCATCGCCGCACCCGAGGTCACCGACGCCGACGCGAACCAGGCCCCGGCGACGCCTGCGAAGAAGGCCGTGAAGAAGGCCGCGCCCGGCAAGCGGGCCGCCAGGAAGGCCGCGCCCGCTGCCACGGACACCGACGCCACGGACACCGACACCGACGCCGGCCCCGCGACCGCCACCGACGAGGGCGGCAGCCCCGTCGCCGCCGCCACCGGCGTCCGGACCGACGTCGGCGAGAGCGACACCGCCGAGGAGGACGCCGCCATCGCGCAGGGCGCGGCGATCGACGCGATCGGCGAGGCCTCGGCCGCGCCGACCGACGACCCCGGGGGCGGCAGCGAGCTGTCCGGCTCCCAGGCCGCCGGCACCGCCCCGATCGACGGCTACGACAGCTTCTCGGTCGCCCAGCTGCGCGGCCGGCTCCGTGGTTACGCGCTGAGCACGGTGCAGGACCTCCTCACCTACGAGGAGGCCACCCGCGCCCGGGAGCCGTATCTGCGGATGCTGCGCAACCGCCTGGAGAAGCTCGAGGAGCAGGCGGTCGCCGCCAGCCCGCTCGCCCCGCGCGGCGCCTGAGGCGTCAGCGGCGCATGGCACGCTCGGAGGCGTGACCTCCCCCTCATCCCCCGAGGCCCCGTGGCCGGTCCGGACGGTGGCACGCAAGATCGCTGACTGGATCGGCCGCCTCGGTGAGGTGTGGGTGGAGGGTCAGGTGGCACAGCTGTCCCGCCGCGGGGGTGCGGCCACGGTGTTCCTCACGCTGCGCGACCCCGCCGCCGACATGTCGGTCAACGTCACCTGCCATCGCGACGTCGCCGACCGGCCCGGGCTGGAGCTCGCGGAGGGCTCGCGGGTGATCGTGCGCGCCCGCCCCGACTACTACGTCGCGCGCGGCACCTTCTCCCTGCGCGCCACCGAGATCCGCGCGGTCGGGCTCGGTGAGCTGCTCGCCCGCATCGAGCGCATCCGTCAGCTGCTGGCGGCCGAGGGGCTCTTCGACGCCGTCCGCAAGCGGCCGCTGCCGTTCGCGCCCGCCGTCGTGGGCGTGATCACCGGCCGCGACAGCGCCGCCGAGCGCGACGTCCTGGTGACCGCGCGCCGGCGCTGGCCCGCCGTCCGCTTCGAGATGCACAACTGCGCCGTCCAGGGTCCGCAGGCGGCGGCCAACGTCATGGAGGGCCTCCGCCGGCTCGACGCCCACCCCGACGTCGAGGTCATCGTGATCGCCCGGGGCGGCGGCTCGGTCGAGGACCTGCTGCCGTTCTCCGACGAGGGGCTGGTGCGCGCGATAGCGGCGACCCGCACGCCCGTCGTCACCGCCGTCGGGCACGAGACCGACACGACGCTGGTCGACCACGTCGCCGACGTCCGCGCGGCCACCCCCACCGACGCGGCGCACCGCATCGTGCCCGAGATCGGCGAGCAGCGGCGCCTGGTCGAGGCCCTGCGCTCCCGTGCCCGCCACGTGGTCACCGGCCGCGTCGAGCAGCAGGAGCGCTGGCTCGAGTCGGTCCGCAGCCGGCCGGTCCTCGCCTCCCCCGACCGCATCCTGCACGGGCGGGTGGACGACGTCATGGCGCTGCGCACGCGCGCCCGCCGCACGCTCGTGCACCGCGTCGAGGGGGCCGAGAGGGACCTCGAGCACGCCCGCGCCCGCGTCGCCGCCCTCTCGCCCGCCGCCACGCTCGAGCGTGGCTACGCCGTCGTCCAGCGCGCCGACGGCTCCCTGGTCCGTGACCCGGCCGAGGTGTCCGACGGCGAGCTGCTGCGCGTCCGGGTGGCCGGCGGGCGGGTGCCGGTGCGCGTGGACCGCAGGAGCGGCGGGGAGGATGACGAACCGTGACGACACCCGACGCCGAGCCGACGACCACCTACGAGCAGGCCCGTGAGGAGCTCGCCGACGTCGTCCGCCGGCTCGAGGCGGGCGGGCTGACGTTGGAGGAGTCCCTGGCCCTGTGGGAGCGGGGCGAGGAGCTCGCCACGCTCTGCCAGCACTGGCTGGACCGGGCGCGCGAGCGCCTGGCTGCCGCTGCCCCGGCGGACGACGCCGACCGGTCCTGACCGGCGTCGTCCGCCCGGAGCTCAGGCCGCCCGGCTCAGCTCGCCGTCCGCGGTGACCATCAGGCCGGCCGCGGCCAGCGCCGCGATCATCCGGTCGGCACGGCGCCGCAGGATGCCGGACATGCGCATGTCGTCGGGGCGGGGGTCGGTGGCGTCGGGGGCCAGCGGGTCGCCGGGACCGTCGTAGAGGCAGCGGGCGAGGGCGTCGCGGACGTCCGGCGGCACGATGGGCTTGATCACGGTCCGTACCGGCTTGCTGCTCTTGATCCTGGTCACCATCCCGCAGGCACACGAACCGCCGGTGGACGGGGGCCGGTGGTCGCCGCCGGGGCAGGACGCACGAGGTGCCATGGGGTCTCCTTCGAGGGGTGCGCGAGTGTCTCGCGTGACTGGTGGGGCGGAAGAGTCCCGCGAGACAGCGCGTGTCGACACGCGGCGCACCGACCCGATATCAGGTCGTGATATAGAGCACAATTCGTCGTCCCGAGCGCCTAATCGGCGCAGCTCCGGATCAGCCGGTAACGGTCTCCACCGCCGCCGCCACGACCTCGAGTTCCTCGTCGGACGCGGACCCGTAGACGACCACCGTCACCCCGTCGTCCTCCCGGGAGAGCGCGGTCTCGTCGCGGTCCGTCGTCAGCCGCGTCCAGGTCTCCCCGTCGATGTCGGCCGTGCCGTCCTCGGTCGCCCCGTCCAGGATGGCGGCCAGCGGCTCGGCCCGCCGGTCGTCGCTGACCACGAAGCCCGCGAACTCCTCCGACGGCGTCAGGTACCCGATCTCGAGCGTCACCGGATCGCCCTCGCCGGCATTGCCGGCATCGGTCCGCGCCGAGGTCGGCAGGTAGTCGTCGGCCAGCCCCTCGGGCGCGGGCACCGGATAGCCCGCCCGGGCCGCGGCCAGCTGCACGGTGGTCGACGGATCGACCGTGCGCACGCCGGCGTCCCCGCTCTGCCGCCACGCCGCCCAGCCGACGATGACCAGGCAGATCAGCACGAGCGGCAGCAGCGACCGCAGCATGTTCGCGGCGTTCATCCGGTTCGCCCGCTCGATCGCCGGGGACGGCGGCGCGGCCGGAGCCACCACCTCCTCGGAGGGCTGGGGTGGGCGCTGGCTCGTCGGGCCGACTCCGGTCATGGACCTAGGATCGCAGGCACGCTCCCTCACCTCGCCGCCCATGGCCCCGTCCCGGGCCCCGCCCTGGAGGTCCCGTGTCGCTGCCACTCCCCGAAGGCCCCCGTGCCACGAGCCGCGGATTCAGCACCGACCGGCCGGCGCCCGACCGCAACCTCGCCCTCGAGCTGGTCCGGGTGACCGAGGCCGCCGCGATGGCGGCGGGCCGGTGGGTGGGCCGCGGTGACAAGAACGGCGGTGACGGGGCGGCCGTGGACGCCATGCGCGCCCTCATCGGCACGGTCAGCATGAACGGCGTCGTCGTCATCGGGGAGGGGGAGAAGGACGAGGCGCCGATGCTCTACAACGGCGAGCAGGTCGGTGACGGCCAGGGCCCGGAGTGCGACGTCGCGGTCGACCCGATCGACGGCACGACCCTCATGGCCAAGGGCATGCCCAACGCGATCGCCGTCATGGCGGTCGCCGACCGCGGGGCCATGTACGACCCGTCGGCGGTCTTCTACATGGAGAAGCTGGCGACCGGCCCGGCCGCCGCGGACGTCGTCGACATCACCGCCCCGGTCGCCGAGAACATCAAGCGCATCGCCAAGGCCAAGAAGAGCTCCCCCGGCGACGTCACGGTGTGCATCCTCGACCGCCCGCGGCACGAGCAGCTCGTGCACGAGGTCCGGGAGGCCGGCGCGCGCATCAAGTTCATCACCGACGGCGACGTGGCCGGCGCGATCGCCGCCGCCCGCGAGGGCACCGGCGTCGACCTGTTGCTGGGCATCGGTGGGACTCCCGAGGGGATCATCGCCGCCTGCGCGCTCAAGTGCATGGGCGGCGCGCTCCAGGGCAAGCTCTGGCCCAAGGACGACGACGAGCGGCAGAAGGCCATCGACGCCGGGCACGACCTCGACCGCGTGCTGCACATCGAGGACCTGGTGCGCGGTGACGTCTTCTTCGTCGCCACCGGGATCACCGACGGCGAGCTGCTGCGCGGCGTGCAGTACCGCTCGGGCGGCTGCACGACCCAGTCGCTGGTCATGCGCTCGCGGTCGGGGACGATCCGGTCGATCGAGAGCCTGCACTCGCTGGAGAAGCTGCGCGCCTACTCCGCCGTCCCGTTCGACCGGAACGACGAGGACAGCTAGGGGGGCGGCAGCGGCGGGGGTGTCGGCGGCGGCGGGGGTGTCGGCGGCGGCGGGGGTGTCGGC
>NZ_SPQM01000190.1 GCF_004570345.1 Blastococcus sp. CT_GayMR20
CGCCGACCCGGCCGCTCAGCACGCTGGCCACGACGTTGCGCGCCGTCTCATGGGTGGCGCTGGGCAGCAGGCCGACCGCGGCCAACCGGTCGCCGAGCTCCGGCTCAGAGCCTGCTCGCAGGCGGCGGAGCTGGACGTTCCCCCGGCTGGTCAGCTCGAGTGTGCCGTCGCCGAGCTCGCGCGCGGCCGCGCTCAGGGTCCGCAGCTGTACCCGGGTCAGGGCACCTCCGGGAACCCGCACCCGCGCCAGGGCGCCGTCGGCAGCGGGGTGCGTCTGCAGCGCGCCGGGGCACGCGTCCACCCGGTCGCGGGGCGGGCGGGGAACGGTCATGGCCCCGGCGAGGCTACTGCGGCCAGGAGTGCCAGGTACGGTCCCGTCATCACGGCAGTCAGCGAGGAAGTCGGTGCAAGGCCGACGCGGTCCCGCCACTGTGAGCCCGGCTCCGCACATCCAGGAGCGTGGGTGAGCCAGACACTCCGGCTGCCGTGCCCGACGACCCGGGGCGCGGACCCCGAGTGAGGAACGCGCCGTGAGCGACCCCGCCTTCGCCCTGCTGTCCACCAGCGACACCGACCTGCTCTCCGCGCGGGCCTCGGGCGCCGGTTGGCGGCTGGGCAATCCCGCCCGGCTCGACGGATCCGGCCTCGCCGCCGTGGTCGAGGGCAGCGCGGTCGTCGTCGTCCGCATCCTGGGGGTCCGGCGGCAGTACGAGGAGCTGCTGGCTCCGCTGCTGGCCGGGCCCGCGCCCGTCGTCGTGCTCGGCGGGGAGCAGGTGCCCGACGCCGAGCTCATGGAACTTTCCACCGTGCCGATGGGCGTCGCGACAGAGGCGCACGGCTACCTCGCGCAGGGCGGGCCCGACAACCTCACCCAGCTGCACCGCTTCCTCTCCGACACCGTGCTGCTGACCGGTGAGGGGTTCGAGCCGCCGCGCGTCGCGCCCGACTGGGGCGTGCTCTCCCGGGAGCCACGCCGCACGGACGGTCCGACCGTCGCCGTCCTCTACTACCGGGCGCACCACCTGGCCGGGAACACCGCGTTCGTGGAATCGGTGTGCGGGGCGGTCGAGGACGCCGGCGGCCAGGCGCTCCCGGTCTTCACCGCGTCGCTGCGGTCGGTCGACCCAGGACTGCTGGAGACGCTGCGGAGCGCGGACGCCATGGTCGTCACGGTGCTCGCGGCCGGTGGCGCGCGGCCGGCCACCGCGCAGGCAGGTGGGGACGACGGTGCCTGGGACGTCGGCGAGCTCGCTGCTCTCGACGTGCCGGTGATCCAGGGTCTGTGCCTGACGCGGTCGCGCGAGGAGTGGGCCGCCGACGACGACGGGCTCTCACCTCTCGACGTCGGTAACCAGGTGGCGATCCCGGAGTTCGACGGCCGGCTGATCAGCGTGCCGTTCTCCTTCAAGGAGACCGACGCCGACGGGCTGACGCACTACGTCGCCGATCCCGAGCGGGCAGCCCGGGTGGCCGGCACCGCGGTGTCCCACGCCCGCTTGCGGCACACCCCGCCCGGCGAGCGCCGGATCGTCGTGATGCTGTCGGCCTACCCGACCAAGCACGCACGCATCGGCAACGCGGTCGGCCTGGACACACCCGCGTCCGTCGTCCGCCTGCTCGCCGCGATGGCCGGGCAGGGCTACGACATCGGGCCCCTCGACGCTCCCGACGCCCTCCCGGGCGTGGCCGACCTCGACGGCGACGCCCTGGTGCACGCCCTCATCGCGGCCGGCGGTCAGGACGCCGACTGGCTCACCGAGGAGCAGCTCTCGGGCAACCAGGTCCGGATCCCCGCGGCGGAGTACCGAACTTTCTTCGCGACCCTGCCCGCCGACCTCCGCGAGGCGATGGAGCAGCACTGGGGCCCGGCCCCCGGGACGCTCTTCGTGGACGGGGAGGACATCGTCTTCGCCGCGTTGCGGGCGGGCAACGTCGTGGTGATGGTGCAGCCGCCGCGTGGCTTCGGGGAGAACCCGATCGCCATCTACCACGACCCGGACCTGCCGCCGTCCCACCACTATCTGGCGGCGTACTGGTGGCTGCGTTCGGTCTTCGGGGCGCACGCCCTGGTGCACGTGGGCAAGCACGGCAACCTCGAGTGGCTGCCCGGAAAGACCGTGGGGCTGTCCGCCTCGTGCGGGCCGGATGCCGCACTCGGCGACCTGCCACTGGTCTACCCGTTCCTGGTCAACGACCCCGGTGAGGGGTCGCAGGCCAAGCGCCGGGCGCACGCGACGCTGGTCGACCACCTGGTGCCGCCGATGGCGCGAGCCGACTCCTACGGCGACATCGCGCGGCTGGAGCAGCTGCTCGACGAGCACGCCAACATCGCGGCGATGGACCCCGGCAAGCTGCCCGCCGTCCGGGCGCAGATCTGGACCCTGCTCCAGGCGGCCAAGCTCGACTCCGACCTGGGGCTGAACGAGCGGCCGGCGGACGACCACTTCGACGAGATGATCCTGCACGTCGACGGGTGGCTCTGCGAGATCAAGGACTCGCAGATCCGCGACGGTCTCCACGTGCTCGGGACACCGCCGGCCGGGCAGAGCCGCGTCGACCTGGTGCTCGCCATGCTCCGTGCCCGGCAGATCTGGGGCGGTTCCGTCGCGCTGCCGGGCCTGCGCGAGGCCCTCGGCCTCACCGAGGACGGCACCGCCGGACTGCAGGCGACCGACGCCGTCGAGGCGCAGGCGGAAGCGCTGGTCAGCGGCATGGAGGCACGCGGCTGGACCGGTGACGCCGTGGCCGACGTCGTGCGCGAGGTGCTCGGGAAGGAGGACGACGCCGTGGCCGCCGTCCTCCGATTCGCCGTCGACGAGGTCGTGCCCCGGCTGGAGCGCACCACCGACGAGCTGGACGCAACCCTGCACGCCCTCGAGGGCGGCTACGTGCCCGCGGGACCCTCGGGATCGCCGCTGCGCGGGCTGATCAACGTGCTGCCGACGGGCCGGAACTTCTACTCCGTCGATCCGCGCGCGGTGCCCTCGCGGCTGGCCTGGGAGACGGGGCAGTCGATGGCGGAGTCCCTCGTCGACCGCTACCGGGCCGACACGGGGGAGTACCCGCGCTCGGTGGGGCTGTCGGTCTGGGGCACGTCGGCCATGCGCACCTCGGGCGACGACATCGCCGAGGTGCTCGCCCTTCTGGGGGTCCGCCCGGTGTGGGACGAGGCGTCGCGGCGGATCACCGGCCTGGAACCCATCCCGCTCGACGAGCTGGGCCGGCCGCGGATCGACGTCACCGTGCGGATCAGCGGCTTCTTCCGGGACGCGTTCCCGCACGTGGTGACCATGCTGGACGACGCCGTGACGCTCGCGGCCTCCCTCGACGAGGCCGACGACGCGAACTTCGTGAAGGCCCACGTCGACGCCGACCTGGCCACGCACGGCGACCGGCGGCGGGCGACCACCCGGGTCTTCGGCTCCAAGCCCGGCGCCTACGGGGCGGGACTGCTGTCGCTGATCGACTCCCGGAACTGGCGCGGGGACGCCGACCTGGCCGAGGTCTACGCGGTGTGGGGCGGCTACGCGTACGGCCGCGACCTGGACGGCGTGCAGGCCCGGCCGGACATGGAGGCCGCCTACAAGCGGATCGCCGTGGCGGCCAAGAACGTCGACACCCGCGAGCACGACATCGCCGACTCCGACGACTACTTCCAGTACCACGGCGGCATGGTCGCGACGGTCCGCGCGCTGACCGGGACCGCACCGGCCGCCTACATCGGCGACTCCACCCGGCCGGAGTCGGTCCGCACGCGCTCGCTGACCGAGGAGACCGCACGCGTGTTCCGCGCGCGGGTGGTCAACCCGAAGTGGCTGGCGGCCATGCGCCGGCACGGCTACAAGGGGGCGTTCGAGCTGGCTGCCACCGTCGACTACCTGTTCGGCTACGACGCCACGACCGGCGTGGTGCCCGACTGGATGTACGAGAAGCTCGCGCAGACCTACGTGCTCGACCCGGAGAACCGCGAGTTCATGGAGACGTCGAACCCGTGGGCGCTGCACGGGATCGCCGAGCGGCTGCTGGAAGCGGTCGACCGGAAGATGTGGGCCGAGCCCGACCCGGCGCTGCTCGCCGAGCTGCAGCAGGCCTATCTCGACACCGAAGGGGACCTGGAGGGCGGCGAGTCGCCCGCCCGCATCGGCTCGTGACGGGAGAGGCCCCCGTCGGAATCCGACAGGGGCCTCTCCACGTGGGGTGAGTGACGGGGCTCGAACCCGCGACACCCAGGATCACAACCTGGTGCTCTACCAACTGAGCTACACCCACCACGTCCCGGCCGGACGCGAGCGCCGGTGGGGAACCGGAGCAACGATACCGGAGACGGTCCGCCGCCCGGTGGGCCCGGGGGAGCGGCACGGCTCACGCCGTGCCGGCGGCATCCTCCGCGGGGTTCGCGTCGCCCGACGCGAGCAGCTCGGCGAACGAGCCGACGACCTCGTCGGCGGCGTTCTTCGCCTGCTCGCTGTTCGGCCCCGGCGCCGGCACGAACAGGGTGCGGCGGTAGTAGGCCAGCTCGCGCACCGACTCGATGATGTCGGCGAGCGCCCGGTGGGCCAGGCCCTTCGGCGGCTGGGCGAAGTAGACGCGCGGGAACCAGCGGCGGGCCAGCTCCTTCACCGAGGAGACGTCGACCATGCGGTAGTGCAGGTGGTCGTCGAGCTCGGGCATGTCCCGGGCGAGGAAGCCGCGGTCGGTGCCGATGGAGTTGCCGCAGAGCGGTGCGGTGCGGCGCTCGGGCACCCAGCGCTTGATGTAGGCCAGCAGCTGCTGCTCGGCCTCGGCGACGCTCAGGGTCGAGGCGCGGACGGCGTCGGTGAGCCCCGACTTCCGGTGCATCTCGACGACGACCTCGTTCATCCCGTCCAGGTCGGCGTCGTCCGCCGAGATGATCAGGTCCAGGCCCGGGTCGAGGACGTTGAGCTCGGAGTCGGTCACGAGCACCGCGACCTCGATCAGCTTGTCCTTGACGATGTCCAGGCCGGTCATCTCGCAGTCGATCCAGACCAGGTGCCCTGCGCTCTCTGCCACGTCGCCCGACAGTACGCACCGTCCGCACCGCGTGCCCCGCCTGCCCGGGCACTACCGCACCGGCTGGTGCCGCGCCATTCGGAGGGTCGGAATCGGCGGCTCCGCCGCTAGGGTCGGGGGAGTCCACCGAGTCGAGGAAGTTCCCGTGCCCTCTCCTGCTGCACCCGCCCCCGCTCTTCCGGCGGTCCCGTCGGCACCGGGTTCCCTGCTCGCCGGGGTCGCCCACCCCATCGCCCTGATCCGCTGGTTCTGGGCCGCCTACCTGACCCCGGGACGCCCCGGCCGGGCGACGACGCAGACCGAGCTGCGGTGGATCTACACCGCCTGGCTGGGCGCCTTCCTCCTCAAGATGCTGGGGTCGACCTGGGACGTCTCCTGGCACTTCCGGTGGCTGCGCGACGACCTGGCCCCGCCGCACCTGCTCAACTCCGCCGGCACCGCGGTCGTCATCGGCCTCGTCGTCTTCCACAGCTACACCGGCTACGGCGTCGACCGCCGCGCCCTGCGCCTCATGCAGTGGGGCATCGGCATGTTCCTCATCGCCGTCCCGATCGACATCCTCAACCACCGCATCAACGGGCTGGACATCACCAGCTGGAGCCCCAGCCACGCCCTGCTGTACCTGGGGACGGCGGTCATGCTGGCCGGCGCCATCCGCGGGTGGTGGCTCTACGCCGCGCCCGGCAGCATCCGGGACCTGGTCTCACTCGGCCTGTGGCTGTTCTTCGTCGAGAACGCGCTCTTCCCGAACCAGCACCAGGAGTACGGCGTCCTGTCGCTGGAGGCCTACGACGCGGGGCGGACGACGGCCGAGCCCCAGCTGCTGGACTTCGCGGCGTCGCAGGGCCAGTCGCCGGAGATGTTCATGCTGCCGGTGCCGTCCTGGGTGCACCCGGCGTGGCTGATCTGCGCCGGGCTGCTGTCGCTGGTGATCGCCCGGAAGGTCGTCGGTCTGCGCTGGACCGCCACGGCCATCGCCGGCACCTACCTGCTGTACCGGGCGGTCATGTGGCTGGTCCTGGTCGGCATGGGCTTCCCGCCGTCCGTGCTGCCGCTGGTCCTCCTCGTGGGTGCCGTGCTCGTCGACCTGGCCGTCACCCACCGGGTGCCCGGCTGGCTCGCGGGGCCGCTCGTGACCGGCGTCGTCTACGGCGTCGCGGTCGGCCAGGAGGCACTGGGGCTGCTCCCGCCGTGGAACTGGTGGTCGGTGCTGCCGGTCGCCGTCGGCTTCAGCGTCCTGTGGGCCGGCGTGGACCTGTCCGCCCGCAGCGGCTGGCTGGCCCGCTGGGCGGCCGCCGACGGGCCGTCCGTTTCACGGGAGCCCGCGCACGTCTGATCTCCGGCTCTCCGGCGCGGAGGGTCGGAAGGTGCGAGCCGATGACGTAGCGTCGGAGGCAGCTGCCGGCGTCAGGTTCGCCCGCACACGGGGAGCGCGCGCCTCGCGGCGCCAGGCGGCCGGTCGCGACCAGACCACGAACCGATCGCCCGGAGGACATACGACGTGCTGGCCCTGACCCCGGTGCCGCTGCAGACGGCAGGGGAGCGCGCGCTCTTCGGGGAGCTCACCCGGTGGGACACCGGCGCCTCGGTGCGGGCGGCCGTCGTCGCCTCCATCCCGCAGATCGACGGCGTCCTGGGACGCCGGGTCTCCGACGCCGTCCTGTTCGTCCCGGAGGGAATCGCGGTCATCCGGATCGTGGAGGTGCTCCGGCAGAACGGGGCCGTGACGGCGGTGCCGGACGGGGCCTGGACGATCACGCCCGAGTCGGGCTCCAGCCAGGTGCTGCAGCTCTCCGGCGGCGGCTCCTCGCCGCTGGACGGGCTGATGCGCGCGGGCATGGACGCCGCGATGAAGCTGCGCCGCGCCGGCCTCGAGCCCGGCCGGATCGCGCGGCTCACCGTGCTGGTGGGCGACATCACCGGGCTCAGCCCCTCCGACGGCGATCTCGGCGAGGGCGACCAGGTCGCCCTCCTGGAGCCGCGGTCGCTGCTGCTCGGGTTCGCCCGCTCCAGCCGGTACGCCAGCGTCGACAATCCCCGCCTGTGGACGACGGCCGACGTCCGGGCCGCCCTGGAGGGCCTCGGTCTCGAGGGGCGCGGACCGACGGTCGAGGAGCTGAACGGCGAGGGCTTCCCCTACTCGCCGTACGTGCTGCGCCGGCCGGAGCTGCTGACCCCGGCGGCGATGGCGGCCTCGCCGTCCCCCGGTGCCACTGCTCCTTCGTCCGCCCCGCCGCCGACGCCCACGCCGGCTGCGGAGCACGGTCCGGTCCGCGAGCAGCCGAGCCCGGCCGCGATCGCGCAGGCGGTGGCCGCCTCCGCCGCGGCCGCGCACGCGGC
>NZ_SPQM01000191.1 GCF_004570345.1 Blastococcus sp. CT_GayMR20
GCGCCGGCGATCGCCGCCCGCTCGAGGACGCCGATCCAGGCGCCCCCGCGCAGGATGGTCGGGTCCTGCGGCCCGCCGGCCACGCCGACCTGGGCCGGATCGGCCGCCCGCAGGACGGCCGTGGCGACGGGACCGCCACCCAGCACCGCGGCGAGCACGGCGGCGGCGGTCGCCACCTCGACGACGCCCTCGGGAGCGTCGTCGCCCACCCACCCCAGGACGGCGGAGAGCGCGAGCAGGGCCGCGAGGATCGCCGCGCCCCAGAGCGGGCGGAAGCGTTCGCCACGGGCGGTGAGCAGCAGGCCCGCGGCGGAGACGACGGCCAGGACGGCGAGTGAGGCGATGCCCATGCCGGCCTCAGCCCCCGGCCCGGGTGAGCAGGCGGGTGGCGGTGGGCCGCAGCTCGCGCTCCAGGTCCCACAGCCCCGCGGCGAGACGCTGACCCACCGCCTGCCGCGAGATGCCGAGCTCGGTCGCCGCCTGGGCCTGGGTACGGCCCTCCGCGACCAGGCCGATCGCCTCCCACGCCTGGTCGCTGCGCCGGTCGACGAGGACGGCCAGGGCGCTGAGGACGGCCTGGGCGTCGGCGGCGTCGGCCGGCACCGCACCGCGCACCGCCAGCCGGGACGGGCGCTGCTTGGCGGCGTCCACGGCCCGGCGGGCGCTGAGGAACGCGGGACCGGCGCCGGCGCGCGTGCTCTTCGGCAGCGGGGTCTGCACCGGGCCCGCCCCGATGCCGATGCTCCACTCGCCGGCGCGCACGAGGTCGAGGACGACGTCCACCACCTGCCCGGGATCGTCGAGGACGCCCTGGAACTCGTCGCCGGCCGTACGCTCGAACGCCAGCACGGTCGGTACGGCGGCGTTGAGCCGCTGCAGGACCTCGGCCACCCGGTCGGTGGTCCGCCGGCTCGCCTTCTGGTCCACGGTCAGCACGAAGGGCACCTCGCAAGCCTGACAGCTTTCCTCATCGGATGCAAGTCTCAGAGCTTGTCGATGGCCTCGGGTGGGAAACCGCCGGTGGCGATCGGGCCCCATCCGGTGAGCGTGACCCGCAGCAGGGACTTGCCCTGCCGGCTCATCGCCGCCCGGTACTCGTCCCAGTCGGGATGCTCGCCGCTGATCGACCGGTAGTACTCCACCAGCGGCTCGAGCGCCTCGGGCAGGTCCAGGACCTCGGCCTCCCCGTCGACCTGCACCCAGGGTCCGTCCCAGTCCTCCGACAGCACGCACATCGACACGGCAGGGTCGCGCCGCGCATTGGCCACCTTGGCCCGCTGCGGATAGGTGGAGACGACGATCCGCCCGTCGCCGTCCACACCGCAGGTGACCGGCGACAGCTGCACCCCGCCCTCGCGCCGCCGGGTCAGCAGCACCGCGTGGTGCCGTGGGCGGAGGAATTCCAGGAGGGCGTCGCGGTCGACGCGGTCAGCGGTGGCGGTTCTCGGCATGGACCGACGCTACGACGAAGGTGTGACGCTCGTTGTCCGGCCGGGTCCGGGCCGCCCATCTGTGCTGTGATCGACCACATGAGGCTCCGACTTCCTGGCCGTCCAGCCGCCGAGCCGCACCGCGAGAAGGACCAGGACGCGCCGGACCCGGACCGTGCCGCCGTCACCACGGCTCCCGCACCCAGCCACGACCGCGGCCCCCGCCTGCAGGCGGCCAGTCGCACGCTGGCGATCGCGTCGTGGCGGTTCCTGCTGATCACGGCAGCGATCGTCGTCCTCGGCTACGTGCTCGGACGGCTGTGGTCGATCCTGCTGCCGATCGTCCTCGGGCTGCTCATCGCCACGGTGCTCTGGCCGGCCACGCGCTTCCTGCGCAGGCACGGCTGGCCGCCGGCCCTGGCGGCGAGCGTCGTGCTGATCGGCTTCATCGCGGCGTTCGTCGGCATCATCGCCGCGATCGCCCCGTCCGTCGCCGACCAGGTCACCGAACTCGCCGACCAGGCGTCCGCCGCCCTGCAGGACGTGCAGGAGTGGCTGCAGGGGCCTCCGTTCAACCTCGGCGAGGACCAGATCGGCGACGCCGTCGACTCGGTCATCAATTCGATCCAGGGCAACGCCCAGAACATCGCCGGCTACGCCCTCACCGGCGCCTCGGCGGTCGGCAACAGCCTGATCAACCTGGTGCTGGCGCTCGTCCTCGTCTTCTTCTTCCTCAAGGACGGCCCCCGCTGGGTGCCCTGGCTCTCGGCGCAGACCGGCCCCAGGGCGTCGCGGCACGTCGCGGCCCTGTCGTACAAGACGTGGTCGACGCTCTCGGAGTTCATCCGCCAGCAGGCCCTGGTCGGGTTCATCGACGCGCTCTTCATCGGCATCGGGCTCTGGATCTTCGACGTGCCGCTGGTGCTGCCGCTGGCCGTGCTCACGTTCTTCGGCGGCTTCATCCCCATCATCGGCGCCTTCGTCGCCGGCGCGTTCGCCGTCCTCATCGCCCTGGTCGACGAGGGCTTCACGGTGGCCCTGATCATCCTGGCGATCGTCATCCTCGTGCAGCAGATCGAGGGCAACGTGCTGCAGCCGATCATCCAGGGCCGCGGGTTCAACCTCCACGCCGCCGTCGTCATCCTGGCCGTCACCGCCGGCAGCAGCCTCGCCGGCATCATCGGCGCCTTCCTCTCCGTGCCCATCGCCGCGCTCATCGCGGTGATCTACCGCTACATCAGGGACGAACTGGACCATCGGTCCCCCGAGGTGGCCGACGACGGCACGCAGGCCCGGATCACCGGCGACGACGCCGGCGCCGAGATCCGGCACGACCAGGTCGCGGCCCCCGCTCCGGACGGCACGGACCCGGCGCGCTGAGCACCCGTCAGGAGGACCATGGGCGGTTCCGGGGGAATGCCGGACCGGTCCCCGGAGCTGCACCTGCCAGTCCGTCCACCGTCATGGAGGTTGTCCCGTGCCCCAGCGACCGGAGGAGCTCGTCGAGCTGCTCCCCGAGGCGTCCCGCTTCCTGAGCCGCGAGGCAGCGGTCGGGGACCCGGCCGAACGCGGCGGGCTGGTGCTGGTGCACGACCTGGCCGGCGACTTCGACGCCGCGCACGCCGGCACCCTCGCCGGCGCGCACCTGCTCGCCGGGCTGCCGCACGAGGTGATCGCCCGGTTCGACGTCGACAGCCTGGTCGACTACCGGGCGCACCGCCCGCGGATGACCTTCAGCGGCGACCGCTACGAGTCCTTCGCCGCGCCGGAGATCTCGCTCCACGCGCTGGAGGACGACGCCGGCGTGCCGTTCCTGCTGCTGCACGGCGCGGAGCCCGACTACGCCTGGGAGCGGTTCGTGGCCGCGGTGGCGCAGCTCGTCGAGAAGCTCGGCGTCACCTCGGTCGTGGCGCTGCAGGCCATCCCGATGCCGGTCCCCCACACCCGGCCGGTCACCGTGACCGCCCACGCCACACGCCGCCAGCTCATCGAGCCCTATCCCGTGTACTGGGGTGAGATGCGGATCCCCGGCAGCATCTCGGCGCTGCTGGAGCTGCGGCTCGGCGAGGCCGGCGTCGACGCGCTGGGCGTCGCCGCCCACGTGCCGCACTACCTGGCCCAGGCCACCTACCCCGCGGCGTCGCTCACCCTGGTCGAGCACCTCGAGCGCGGCGACCACGGCGAGGTTCTCGCTGGACCGGGCGATCTGCTCGTCGACCTCGGTGCGGTGGACCTCGGCCGCCTCGCGCAGCGAGTCGGTGGGCAGGTGCAGGCCGGTCAGCCGCTCGAGGTGCTCGACCAGGGTGAGCGACGCCGCGGGGTAGGTGGCCTGGGCCAGGTAGTGCGGCACGTGGGCGGCGACGCCCAGCGCGTCGACGCCGGCCTCGCCGAGCCGCAGCTCCAGCAGCGCCGAGATGCTGCCGGGGATCCGCATCTCACCCCAGTACACGGGATAGGGCTCGATGAGCTGGCGGCGTGTGGCGTGGGCGGTCACGGTGACCGGCCGGGTGTGGGGGACCGGCATCGGGATGGCCTGCAGCGCCACGACCGAGGTGACGCCGAGCTTCTCGACGAGCTGCGCCACCGCGGCCACGAACCGCTCCCAGGCGTAGTCGGGCTCCGCGCCGTGCAGCAGCAGGAACGGCACGCCGGCGTCGTCCTCCAGCGCGTGGAGCGAGATCTCCGGCGCGGCGAAGGACTCGTAGCGGTCGCCGCTGAAGGTCATCCGCGGGCGGTGCGCCCGGTAGTCGACCAGGCTGTCGACGTCGAACCGGGCGATCACCTCGTGCGGCAGCCCGGCGAGCAGGTGCGCGCCGGCGAGGGTGCCGGCGTGCGCGGCGTCGAAGTCGCCGGCCAGGTCGTGCACCAGCACCAGCCCGCCGCGTTCGGCCGGGTCCCCGACCGCTGCCTCGCGGCTCAGGAAGCGGGACGCCTCGGGGAGCAGCTCGACGAGCTCCTCCGGTCGCTGGGGCACGGGACAACCTCCATGACGGTGGACGGACTGGCAGGTGCAGCTCCGGGGACCGGTCCGGCATTCCCCCGGAACCGCCCATGGTCCTCCTGACGGGTGCTCAGCGCGCCGGGTCCGTGCCGTCCGGAGCGGGGGCCGCGACCTGGTCGTGCCGGATCTCGGCGCCGGCGTCGTCGCCGGTGATCCGGGCCTGCGTGCCGTCGTCGGCCACCTCGGGGGACCGATGGTCCAGTTCGTCCCTGATGTAGCGGTAGATCACCGCGATGAGCGCGGCGATGGGCACGGAGAGGAAGGCGCCGATGATGCCGGCGAGGCTGCTGCCGGCGGTGACGGCCAGGATGACGACGGCGGCGTGGAGGTTGAACCCGCGGCCCTGGATGATCGGCTGCAGCACGTTGCCCTCGATCTGCTGCACGAGGATGACGATCGCCAGGATGATCAGGGCCACCGTGAAGCCCTCGTCGACCAGGGCGATGAGGACGGCGAACGCGCCGGCGACGAAGGCGCCGATGATGGGGATGAAGCCGCCGAAGAACGTGAGCACGGCCAGCGGCAGCACCAGCGGCACGTCGAAGATCCAGAGCCCGATGCCGATGAAGAGCGCGTCGATGAACCCGACCAGGGCCTGCTGGCGGATGAACTCCGAGAGCGTCGACCACGTCTTGTACGACAGGGCCGCGACGTGCCGCGACGCCCTGGGGCCGGTCTGCGCCGAGAGCCAGGGCACCCAGCGGGGGCCGTCCTTGAGGAAGAAGAAGACGAGGACGAGCGCCAGCACCAGGTTGATCAGGCTGTTGCCGACCGCCGAGGCGCCGGTGAGGGCGTAGCCGGCGATGTTCTGGGCGTTGCCCTGGATCGAATTGATGACCGAGTCGACGGCGTCGCCGATCTGGTCCTCGCCGAGGTTGAACGGAGGCCCCTGCAGCCACTCCTGCACGTCCTGCAGGGCGGCGGACGCCTGGTCGGCGAGTTCGGTGACCTGGTCGGCGACGGACGGGGCGATCGCGGCGATGATGCCGACGAACGCCGCGATGAAGCCGATCAGCACGACGCTCGCCGCCAGGGCCGGCGGCCAGCCGTGCCTGCGCAGGAAGCGCGTGGCCGGCCAGAGCACCGTGGCGATGAGCAGCCCGAGGACGATCGGCAGCAGGATCGACCACAGCCGTCCGAGCACGTAGCCGAGGACGACGATCGCTGCCGTGATCAGCAGGAACCGCCACGACGCGATCGCCAGCGTGCGACTGGCCGCCTGCAGGCGGGGGCCGCGGTCGTGGCTGGGTGCGGGAGCCGTGGTGACGGCGGCACGGTCCGGGTCCGGCGCGTCCTGGTCCTTCTCGCGGTGCGGCTCGGCGGCTGGACGGCCAGGAAGTCGGAGCCTCATGTGGTCGATCACAGCACAGATGGGCGGCCCGGACCCGGCCGGACAACGAGCGTCACACCTTCGTCGTAGCGTCGGTCCATGCCGAGAACCGCCACCGCTGACCGCGTCGACCGCGACGCCCTCCTGGAATTCCTCCGCCCACGGCACCACGCGGTGCTGCTGACCCGGCGGCGCGAGGGCGGGGTGCAGCTGTCGCCGGTCACCTGCGGTGTGGACGGCGACGGGCGGATCGTCGTCTCCACCTATCCGCAGCGGGCCAAGGTGGCCAATGCGCGGCGCGACCCTGCCGTGTCGATGTGCGTGCTGTCGGAGGACTGGGACGGACCCTGGGTGCAGGTCGACGGGGAGGCCGAGGTCCTGGACCTGCCCGAGGCGCTCGAGCCGCTGGTGGAGTACTACCGGTCGATCAGCGGCGAGCATCCCGACTGGGACGAGTACCGGGCGGCGATGAGCCGGCAGGGCAAGTCCCTGCTGCGGGTCACGCTCACCGGATGGGGCCCGATCGCCACCGGCGGTTTCCCACCCGAGGCCATCGACAAGCTCTGAGACTTGCATCCGATGAGGAAAGCTGTCAGGCTTGCGAGGTGCCCTTCGTGCTGACCGTGGACCAGAAGGCGAGCCGGCGGACCACCGACCGGGTGGCCGAGGTCCTGCAGCGGCTCAACGCCGCCGTACCGACCGTGCTGGCGTTCGAGCGTACGGCCGGCGACGAGTTCCAGGGCGTCCTCGACGATCCCGGGCAGGTGGTGGACGTCGTCCTCGACCTCGTGCGCGCCGGCGAGTGGAGCATCGGCATCGGGGCGGGCCCGGTGCAGACCCCGCTGCCGAAGAGCACGCGCGCCGGCGCCGGTCCCGCGTTCCTCAGCGCCCGCCGGGCCGTGGACGCCGCCAAGCAGCGCCCGTCCCGGCTGGCGGTGCGCGGTGCGGTGCCGGCCGACGCCGCCGACGCCCAGGCCGTCCTCAGCGCCCTGGCCGTCCTCGTCGACCGGCGCAGCGACCAGGCGTGGGAGGCGATCGGCCTGGTCGCGGAGGGCCGTACCCAGGCCCAGGCGGCGACCGAGCTCGGCATCTCGCGGCAGGCGGTGGGTCAGCGTCTCGCCGCGGGGCTGTGGGACCTGGAGCGCGAGCTGCGGCCCACCGCCACCCGCCTGCTCACCCGGGCCGGGGGCTGAGGCCGGCATGGGCATCGCCTCACTCGCCGTCCTGGCCGTCGTCTCCGCCGCGGGCCTGCTGCTCACCGCCCGTGGCGAACGCTTCCGCCCGCTCTGGGGCGCGGCGATCCTCGCGGCCCTGCTCGCGCTCTCCGCCGTCCTGGGGTGGGTGGGCGACGACGCTCCCGAGGGCGTCGTCGAGGTGGCGACCGCCGCCGCCGTGCTCGCCGCGGTGCTGGGTGGCGGTCCCGTCGCCACGGCCGTCCTGCGGGCGGCCGATCCGGCCCAGGTCGGCGTGGCCGGCGGGCCGCAGGACCCGACCATCCTGCGCGGGGGCGCCTGGATCGGCGTCCTCGAGCGGGCGGCGATCGCCGGCGC
>NZ_SPQM01000192.1 GCF_004570345.1 Blastococcus sp. CT_GayMR20
CCCTGCGGCGAAGAGCCCCCGCGGACGGAACGTCACGCCCGCCTCAGGCGTCACCAGGTGTGGAAGTTACGGTTGTGCGGCGGATCGTGAGCTCTGGTCACAATTCGATGACCTTCGTGGTCGCTGTTCCGATGGCTGCCTAGGGTTCACACCGTCGTACCAACGGAGGACGCCTGTCCTCCTGGTGTGCACCTGCTCGTGACCAATCAGTCGTCCGCCGGCCACCCGATGGCCGCGGAGAGACCTGTCCGTTCCCCCCGCCGTCGCGCGGGTTGAGGGAGGCATCGCACGTGAAGTTGAGCAAGCGGAGCAGTTCGCTCGTCGCGACGGCAATCGCCGCCGCGATGCTGATGACCGCCTGTGGCGGTAGCGACGACGAAGGAAGCGGAGAGGACGCCGGGGCAGAGGCCACCGGTGGCACCTTCAGCATCTACATCGGCGAGCCCGAGAACCCGCTGATCCCGGGTAACACCACGGAGAGCGAGGGCCACCAGGTCATCTCGTCCCTGTGGACCGGCCTGGTCGAGTACTCGACGGAGGGTGAGGTCGAGTACACCGGCGTCGCCGAGACGATCGAGAGCGACGACAACACCACCTGGACCGTCACGCTGAAGGACGGCTGGACCTTCCACGACGGCACCCCGGTGACGTCGCAGTCCTTCGTCGACGCGTGGAACTACACCGCGCTCAGCACGAACGCCCAGGGCGCCTCCTACTTCTTCTCGAACATCGCCGGCTACGGCGACCTGCAGGGCGAGACGGACGACGCCGGCACCCTGGTCACCCCGCCCGCGGCGGAGGAGATGAGCGGCCTCGAGGTCGTCAGCGACACGGAGTTCACCGTCACGCTGGAGACCCCGTTCGCGCAGTTCCCGGTGACCGTCGGCTACAACGCCTTCTACCCGCTGCCCGAGGCCTTCTTCGAGGACCCCGAGGCCTTCGGCACCAAGCCGATCGGCAACGGCCCGTACCAGGCCGAGGAGGACTTCGTCCCCGGTACCGGTTTCACCGTGACCCGGTACGAGGACTACTCCGGCGAGCAGCCCGGCAACGCCGACTCGGTCGAGTTCCGCGTCTACGGCGACCTGAACACCGGGTACACCGATGTGCAGGGCGGCAACCTCGACGTGCTCCCCGACATGCCGACCGACGCCCTGCAGTCGGCGCCGGACGAGTTCGGTGACCGCTTCCTCGAGGCGCCGTCGTCCGGGTTCCAGTACCTGGGCATCCCGACCTACGACCCGCGGTACGCCGACAAGCGGGTGCGTCAGGCGCTGTCCATGGCGATCGACCGCCAGTCCATCGCGGACGCCATCTTCGCCGGCGGTCGCACCCCGGCCGACTCGGTCGTCGCCCCGGTCGTCGAGGGCTACCGCGAGGGTGCCTGCGAGTACTGCACCCTCGACGTCGAGCGCGCCAACGAGCTGCTCGACGAGGCCGGGTTCGACAAGAGCCAGCCGGTCGAGCTGTGGTTCAACGCCGGTGCCGGTCACGACGCCTACATCCAGGCGGTCGGCAACCAGCTCCGCACGAACCTCGGTCTCGAGTACGTCCTCCGCGGCGAGCTGGACTTCTCCGAGTACCTGCCCCTGCAGGACGAGAAGGGCATGACCGGCCCGTTCCGCCTCGGCTGGAGCATGGACTACCCCAGCCCGCAGAACTACCTCGAGCCGCTCTACTCCACCTCGGCCCTGCCGCCGGCGGGTTCGAACACGTCGTTCTACTCGAACCCCGAGTTCGACGCGCTGATCGACGAGGGCAACTCGGCGGGCAGCAACGAGGAGGCCATCGAGCTGTACAACCAGGCCGAGGACCTGCTCCTGGAGGACATGCCGATCATCCCGATGTTCTACGAGCTGGAGCAGGCTGTTCACTCGGAGAACGTCAGCGACGTCGTGATCGATGTCTTCGGTGACATCGACGTCGCCTCGGTGACCGTCAACAGCTGACCCTCCGTACCACCGCACGGCGACCGCCGGGGGTGCCTGCCCGATCGGGCAGGTGTCCCCGGCGGTTCGCCGCTCGGACAGTCCCGCATGATGGACGACGTACCGCCGCCCGAGACCCGGGCGGCGTGCGTCCTGACCGAGGAGGGACATGGGCCGCTACATCGCCCGCCGCCTTCTGCTCACCATCCCGGTCCTGATCGGGGCCTCGTTCCTGATCTTCGCGATGGTGTACGCACTGCCCGGCGACCCGATCCGGGCGCTGGCCGGCGACCGGCCGCTGTCGGCGGCGGTCATGGCGCAGCTGCGCGACGACTTCAACCTCAACGACCCGCTGTGGTTGCAGTACGTGAAGTACCTCGGGGACCTGGTCCAGGGTGACTTCGGGACGGACTTCCGCGGCCGCGACGTCCTCGAGACGATCCTCCAGCGCCTGCCGGTGACCGCGACCCTGGCCGCCGTGGCCGTCTTCTTCGAGATCGTGATCGGGATCGTCGCCGGCGTGCTGGCCGGGATCCGCAAGAACGGCTTCTTCGACAACGTCGTGCTGGTGAGCACCACCCTGGTCGTGTCCATCCCGATCCTGGTGCTGGCGTTCGTCTCCCAGTACGTCTTCGGCCTCAAGCTGGGCTGGTTCCCGATCGCCGGCATCTCCGAGGGCCTGTACAGCTACATCCTCCCCGGGCTCGTGCTCGCCTCCGGATCGCTGGCCTACGTGGCGCGGCTGACCCGCACGAGCATCGCCGAGAACATGCGGGCCGACTACGTGCGCACCGCGCGGGCCAAGGGACTGCCGAACAAGACGGTCATCGTCCGGCACACGCTGCGCAACAGCCTGATCCCCGTGGTGACCTTCATCGGTGCCGATGTCGGCACGCTCATGGGCGGCGCCATCGTCACCGAGACGATCTTCAACCTGCCCGGCATCGGGCGGTCGGTCTTCGACTCGGTCCGCGCGCAGGAGGGTGCGGTCGTGGTCGGCATCGTCACCCTGATGGTGTTCTTCTTCATCTTCTTCAACCTGGTCGTGGACGTGCTCTACGCCGTCCTCGACCCGAGGATCCGTTATGACTGAATCGCAGCAGCAGCAGGACCTGCGGCACGACGAGGTCCAGGCGGGGACGACGACGGGCCTCGCCTCGCCGTCGGTCGACGTCACCAGCGACCGCCAGAACAGCCTCTGGAGCGACGCCTGGGGCCAGCTCAAGCGCAACGTGCTGTTCTGGATCGGCGCGGTCCTGTGCGTGCTGTTCCTCGCGATGGCGCTGTTCCCGTCGGTGTTCGCCCGCGGGGCCGACCCACGCGCGTGCGACCTGGCCAACTCCAACGAGACGCCGTCGGCCGACCACTGGCTGGGGTACGACCTGCAGGGCTGCGACTACCTGGCCAACGTCGTCTACGGGGCGCGCAACTCGCTGCTCATCGGCGTGCTGGCGGTGCTGGGCGTCCTGGTGCTCGGGGTCGTCGTGGGCGCCATCGCCGGGTTCTACGGCCGCTTCACCGACAGCCTGCTGTCCCGGCTGACCGACATCTTCTACGCACTGCCCACGGTCCTCGGGGCGCTGGTCCTGCTGCGCACCGGTGTCCTCGGCGACCGCGGGCCGCGGGCGGTGGCGATCGCGCTGGCGCTGTTCAGCTGGATGACCGCCATGCGGCTCGTGCGCTCTCAGGTGATCGCGGTGAAGAGCTCGGACTACGTCGCCGCCGCGCGGGCGATGGGCGCCTCCGACGTCCGGATCCTGGTCCGCCACATCCTGCCCAACGCCGTCGCGCCGGTGCTCGTGTTCGCGACGATCACGATCGGCGTCCTGATCGCGGCCGAGGCGACGCTGACCTACCTCGGCGTCGGGTTGCAGGCGCCGGCCATCTCCTGGGGGCTGCAGATCGCCCAGGGGCAGGCACTGCTGCGGACCGCACCGCACCTGGTGCTGTTCCCGAGCATCATCCTGACCCTGACGGTGATGGCCTTCATCCTCATGGGCGACGCCCTGCGTGACGCCCTCGACCCGAGGCAGCGCTCATGACCATCCTGTCCAGCTCGGAGCTCGAGAACACCCGCGGCGGGCCCGGGGCGCCGATCCTCGAGGTGAACGACCTCCACGTCGAGTTCCGCACCCGCGCCGGCGTGACCAACGCCGTCAACGGCATCAGCTACAACGTCTCCGCGGGGGAGACCCTCGCGATCCTGGGTGAGTCCGGCTCCGGGAAGTCGGTGTCCGCCCAGGCGATCATGGGGATCCTCGACACCCCGCCGGCGCAGATCCCGCACGGCGAGATCTTCTTCGAGGGCCGCAACCTGCTCACGCTGCCCGCCGAGGAGGCGCGGCGGGTCCGGGGCCCCGGCATCTCGATGATCTTCCAGGACGCGCTGTCCTCGCTGAACCCCGTCTACAGCGTCGGCTTCCAGATCGGCGAGATGTTCCGCGCGCACCGCGGCACCTCGAAGAAGGAGGCCAAGCAGCTGGCCATCGAGCTGATGGACCGCGTGCGCATCCCGGCCGCGGCCCAGCGGGTCGACGACTACCCGCACCAGTTCTCCGGCGGCATGCGGCAGCGCGTGATGATCGCGATGGCCATCGCGCTCGACCCCAAGATCCTGATCGCCGACGAGCCGACGACGGCGCTCGACGTGACGGTGCAGGCGCAGGTCATGGACCTGCTCAAGGACCTCCAGCGCGAGACCGGGATGGGCCTGATCCTCATCACCCACGACCTCGGCGTCGTGAACGAGGTCGCCGACTCGGTGGCGGTCATGTACGCCGGCCGGATCGTCGAGCGCGGCACCGTGGACGACGTCTTCGACAACCCGGCCCACCCCTACACCGACGGCCTGATGAGCTCCGTGCCCCAGGTCGAGGCGAAGGGCGGCCGGCTGCTGCCGATCACCGGCCAGCCGCCGAGCCTGGCGAGGATCCCGTCGGGCTGCCCGTTCCACCCGCGGTGCCCGCGCCGGCGCATCGGCGCCGAGGCGCTCCCGGGCCGCGACTGCGCCGCCGACGTCCCGCCGCTGCGGGTCGTGGTCCCCGGCCGGCAGGCGGCCTGCCACTACAGCGAGGAGGTCCTCGGTGTCTGACGACAGCCGGACCGATGCGGAGGTCGACGCCGCCCTCACGGCGGCCGCCCCGCCGACCGAGCCCACCGGTGAGCCCCTGCTCGAGCTGAAGGGCCTGAAGAAGCACTTCCCGCTGACGCAGGGGATCGTCTTCAAGCGGACCATCGGTCACGTCCGGGCCGTGGACGGCGTGAACCTGCGGCTGGGCCGGGGCGAGACCCTCGGGCTCGTCGGGGAGTCCGGCTGCGGCAAGTCGACGGTGTCGAAGCTGCTGGTGGCGCTGGAGAAGCCGACCGAGGGCCAGATCATCTACAAGGGCCGGGACGTCGCGAAGATGGGCGGCCGCGAGCTCAAGCGGTACCGCCGCGAGGTCCAGATCATCTTCCAGGACCCCTACGCGTCGCTGAACCCGCGGATGACCGCCGGCGACATCGTCGCGGAGGGCTGGTCGGTGCACCCGGACATCGCCCCGCGCAAGGGCCGGCTCCAGCGCACCCAGGAGCTGCTCGACCGGGTGGGGCTCAACCCCGACTTCGTGAACCGCTACCCGCACCAGTTCTCCGGCGGCCAGCGCCAGCGCATCGGCATCGCCCGGGCCCTGGCCCTGCAGCCGGAGATCATCGTCTGCGACGAGCCGGTCTCGGCGCTCGACGTCTCGGTGCAGGCGCAGGTGGTCAACCTGCTCGAGGACCTGCAGGACGACTTCGGCCTCTCCTACCTGTTCATCGCCCACGACCTGTCGGTGGTGCGCCACATCTCCGACCGCGTCGCGGTGATGTACCTGGGCAGCATCGTGGAGGAGGGCACCGACCTGGACGTCTACGGGTCGCCGTCGCACCCGTACACGCAGGCGCTCCTGTCGTCGGTCCCGGTCCACCAGCCGCAGCTGCGCGGCCTCAAGGAGCGGATCCTGCTCACCGGTGACGTGCCCAGCCCGGCCAACCCGCCCTCGGGCTGCCGGTTCCGCACGCGCTGCTGGAAGGCCCAGGACATCTGCGCCACCGAGCCGCCGGCGCTCGTCGACCGCGGTCAGGGGCACGCGTCGGCATGCCACTTCGCCGAGGCGCGCGCGGTGGTCCCGACCGAATCCGCCTGACCGCCGTCCGTCCATCCGGGGGTCCACGCCCCCGGTCGTCACACCAGCGAGCGGAGGGGATCCGTGGGGCGGTTCCTGCTGAAGCGGCTGGCCAACTACGTCGTCCTCATGCTGGTCGCGACGACGCTGGCCTACTTCGTCGCGTCCCTGGCGCTGAATCCCCGCGCGCGCTACGAGGGACGCAATCCCCCCGTGCCGCCGGCCGTCATCGACCAGGCCTTGACCGAGTACGGGATCAACGACGAGGACCCGCTGCTGGGCCGGTACGCCGACTGGATCGGCGGCGTCGTCACCGGTGACTTCGGCAAGACGGTCACCGGCGGGAGCATCAACGACCAGCTCGGGGCCCGCGCACTGGTCAGCCTGCGGCTGCTGTTGCTGGGCACGGTGCTCGGGATGGTGTTCGGCGTGCTGGTCGGTGTGGTCAGCGCCATCAAGCAGTACAAGTTCACCGACCGCTTCTTCACCGCGTTCTCGTTCTTCTTCATCGCGACGCCGGTGTTCTTCACCGCGGTGCTGCTGAAGTTCGGCGCGCTGCAGGTCAACGAGGCGGCCGGGACGACGCTGCTCTACTACACCGGCTACGAGACACCGGGCCTGGACGCCGGGTTCTGGGGAACGCTGAAGGACCAGGTCGCGCACCTCATCCTGCCGACCCTGTCGATCGCGCTGGGGCTGATCGCGTTCTTCTCCCGCTACCAGCGCAACGCCATGCTCGACGTCATGAACAGCGACTTCCTCCGCACGGCCCAGGCCAAGGGGCTCACCCGCCGGAAGGCGCTGTTCAAGCACGGGCTGCGGACGGCGCTGATCCCGATGGCCACCCTGCTGGCCTTCTACTTCGGCACGCTGGCGGTGGGCGCCACGTTCACGGAGAAGATCTTCGGCTGGCACGGCATGGGGGAGTGGCTGGTCGACTCCATCACCGGCAACGACATCAACGTGGTGGCCACGGTCGCGCTGTTCACGGCCGTGTTCATCCTCTTCGCCGGCTTCCTGGCCGACGTCCTCTACGCCGTCCTCGACCCGCGCGTGCGGGTCTCCTAGCGGGAGGAGCTGCCATGACCATGCCTGCGGATCCGCTCGTCGTCGCCGACGACGCCGCCCTCTCCGACACCCCGGGGCAGACCCCCACCGGTCCGGACGTCGTCGTCCGGGGCCGCCGCCAGCTCGTGATGCGCCGGCTGCGCCGCAACAAGGCGGCG
>NZ_SPQM01000193.1 GCF_004570345.1 Blastococcus sp. CT_GayMR20
GACGTCGGCGTGACGGTGCTGCCCGGGCAGGCCAAGTTCGAGCACGCGGTGACCGTGGACGAGTACCTGGCGCTCCGGCAGTCCGAGGCCGAGCTGCTCTGGCTCGGTACGGGTAGCAACCGCGTCATCCACCCCGACCTCGTGGTCAACACGCTGTCCAATCCACGCTTCTGGCTGCTCATGGGCGTGCCTGTCGGTGATGCGGCGATCCGGCATCGCCTGGTGAGCCAGTTGACGCGGTTGCGGATCAACGAGGCGTCCCGCCCGGTCGCCCGGCCGCTCTTCGACTCGGGCGACGACGACAGCCTGCTCGGAGACCCCGACGACGACCTCCTGGGGGCGGCGCCGCCGAACGCGGAGGCTGACGCCGGCACGGACGAGGAGACCGCCGTCCCGACGGAGGACGGGAGTGCGGTCAGCGGGGTCGCGGTGAACACGCGGATCGGCGACGACGAGGCGAACCTGCTCTTCTGGGTGGGCCTGGACGTGGTCGAGGACGACTGTCGCGACTTCGTACCGGACCTGCGGCACTACGCCGCGCACGTCCGCCATCCGGGACAGGGCAAGATCCCCGACCCGACCCTGCCCTGCCCCCTCCAGGGAAAGGCCTCCCGGTGAGCCACGTCCGACCCGCTGACCTGTTGGGGGTCTGGCGGCATGCCCGCGCCGAACTGGACTGGTCCCCGTGGCCGGGGCCACGTCCGTTGCACGGCGACGACAAGGAGGTGCTGGTCGGACGCGACGAGGACAAGGCGCGCTTCCGCCGGGAGGTCACCTCCCACCGGCTCATCCTGCTGACCGGCATGACGGGTGTGGGCAAGACCTCGTTGCTCGAGGCGGGCCTGGTCCCGGATCTACGCGAGTCGGGCTACACCGTGGGGCTGTGCCGGGACTGGAGCGGCAGCGCCGACGAGACGAACTCCGTGTCCTTCCTCTCCAGCAAGATCAAGTCGCAGCTCGAGGGGCAGGTGGACTTCGACCTGCCGGACGGCGCCCGGCTCTTCTGGGCGCTGAACGAGAAGCTGAACGAGCGATGCGTCATCGTCCTCGACCAGTTCGAGGAACTCATCCGTGATGCACCGGTCCTCATCGACGCCCTCTTCAAGCTGCTCGTGGAGGTCAATCGGCGCACCCACCTGCGGGTCGTCGTCTCCTTCCGCAGCGAGTACCTCCACGAACTCGCCGAGCTCGAGCAGAAGGTGCAGGCATTCAGCCTCACCCACGTGGCGCTGAGCCCCGTGGAGCCGCAGTACGCGCGCGACATCGTCGTCGCGCCGAACCGCAGACCGGGGCACCAGGACCGCCCAGCGATCACCGAGGCCGCTGCCGACCGGGTGACGAAGCTGTGGCGGAGTGCGCTCGAGGTCCCGACCGACTCCCACGAGGAACGTCGAGGGGTCCGCATCGGCCTCCTGCACCTGCAGGGGCTGCTCTACGTCCTGGCCTCCCGGTGCTCGGGACGCACGGTGGAGGGAGTCGACGTCGAGAAGCTCGCCTCCGCCTATCCCAGCGCCGCCGAGGTCTTCCGCACGGGTCTCCACCTCGCCGTGCACGAGAAACTCGACCGGTGCCGCCGCGCCGCCCAGCATCCGGACGTCCGGCTGGACCGCTACCTCGTCGACGGCACGCTGCAGATGGTGGTCGACGCCGTCACCCACCTGTCGAGCGCCGGCTACAAGCTCGTGCGGGACGTGCGGGACCTTGCCGAGGCCACCCTCGGCGACCGCCTCGACTCGCTCCACCTCGGCATCGAGCGCTGCGGCGCGGGGCTCGGTGAGCCGGACGGCGCCGCCCAGCCGGAGCAGGAGCGTGCCCTGCTCGGCGCCGTGCTCGACCTGATCCTCCCCGACCGGAGCATCGAGGAGCTGGACCTCCTGGCGGCCTCCCGAGCGGAGCTGGCCGCCCGCGCCGACGGGTCGGGGCCCAGGACGGCGACCATGACGTGGCTGGAACGGCTGCACGACGGACGCACCGGCCCGGAGGTCGACGCAGCCGACGTCACCTGCGGTCCGATGCTGGGGCACGCACCGGCGGCCGTCCTGATCGAGCAGCTCCGGCGCTTCGTCTTCGCTCTGGAGTGGTTGCACGCCAGCGACCTGGTCCGGATCAGCACCCCGGGAACGGGGGGCGCGATGATCGCCCTCATCCACGATGGTTTCGGCGCCGCACTGGACGAGTGGGCGAGAGCGGCCGGGCGGGGACCGAGCGGGGAACTTGCGGCGATCACCGCGCCGCGAGGTGGTTCGTTCGACTGGGACGAGACGCCCGAGCCGCCGGTCTCCGAGGTCGCGGAGCCGCGGCTGCTGGTCAACCTGCGGTGGCGCGGAGCATGGGTGACGGCGCGGTTCACCGACGTGGTGTTCGTCAACTGCGACTTCCGGGGGACCGGCTTCTCGCGGTGCGTCTTCGACGGCGTCGCCTTCGTCAACTGCCTCCTCGACGGCGCGATGTTCACCGACTGCGAGATCACCGGTGATCCACCCCCGGCCGAGCGGCAGTGGTTCCCCCACGCACCCCGCTTCGTCATCCCCGGTCCGGAGGATGTCGTCAGCGGCCTCGAGCACTACCTCGAGCGCTCCAGCGGGGCCACCGCAGTCCTCTCCCAGTTGCCCGGTCTGCCGGCGGTCCCGCTGTTCGACGGCGCCGACTCCGGGCCGGACGACAGCGGTCCGGCCCTCCAGCTCACCGAGCGTCCGGCCGGGCTGGTGGTCCTCGGCGGCCGGGTCTCGACCCTCATGATCCGGGCCTGCACCTTCTCGGGCGACAGCGCCCTGTCCTTCCGCCACGTGGGCGGCTCGGGGCTCGACGTCGTGGAGGTCGCCGGTGGCCGGGTCGAGATCGTCGGCAGCGCGCTCCGGCACATCACGTTCTCGGCCGCCACCGTGCGGGACGCCGCCCGCAGGGGGCTCCAGATCGACCTCGTGACCTCGAGCATCGCCCAGCTCTGGGTCAGCGAGGGTGTCGTCGGGACGCTGGCCGCCGACAACTGCATGCTCCTGCAGGTCTGGAACGGCTCCGGCGAGACGGAGGGCCGCGCCGCGAACTGCAGCTACCACGGCCTCGTCGGCGTCGTACCGGACGCGGAGTGCGTCCTCCTCGGGCCGGACCAGGCCGTCGCGGCGGCGGGCGACGTCGACGCCGACGGCACGGTCCACGAACGCGTGCGCCGGATGGACTACCGGCGCGACCCGCACCGCGCCGTCCTCACCCCAGCAGAAGCCGCAGCACAGCTGCCCGCACGCTGACGCCCAGGTCGCTCTGGTCGAAGATCCGCACGCGTGGGTCGCTGCGCAGCTCCGGCGCGATCTCGTCGATGACCGGCATCGGGGAGAGCACGACGGCTGTCTCGGGAAGAGTTCCTGCCGTTGCCGGTGTGAGGGCGAACGGCGCCCGGGCGGCGTCGTCCAGGTAGTCGTCACCCGAGCCCGGCGCGAGCCCGCCGAGGTGCAGGACGTCCAGGTCGGAGAAGTCCCCTCCGGACCGTCGGTCCGTCCTGTCCTCCAGTGCCGGCGGCAGCAGGAAGCCCGGGCTGCAGCGGGTGAACGGCGGCGATCCGGGCGGGGAGCACCCGACGCAGGCGCTCATCGACGTCGCCGCGATGCAGCGCTTCGCGGGCCCGCTGGAGGGCCTGCACGTCGGCATCAGCGGTGACCTGGGGATACGGGGGACCCGCTCACTGCTGGCACTCCTCGGTCGGCGTCCCCCTCGCCGCCTCACGCTGATCGCCCCGCCCACCCGCTGCAGCCCGGGCTTCCTGCTGCCGCCGGCACTGGAGGACAGGACGGACCGACGGTCCGGAGGGGACTTCTCCGACCTGGACGTCCTGCACCTCGGCGGGCTCGCGCCGGGCTCGGGTGACGACTACCTGGACGACGCCGCCCGGGCGCCGTTCGCCCTCACACCGGCAACGGCAGGAACTCTTCCCGAGACAGCCGTCGTGCTCTCCCCGATGCCGGTCATCGACGAGATCGCGCCGGAGCTGCGCAGCGACCCACGCGTGCGGATCTTCGACCAGAGCGACCTGGGCGTCAGCGTGCGGGCAGCTGTGCTGCGGCTTCTGCTGGGGTGAGGACGGCGCGGTGCGGGTCGCGCCGGTAGTCCATCCGGCGCACGCGTTCGTGGACCGTGCCGTCGGCGTCGACGTCGCCCGCCGCCGCGACGGCCTGGTCCGGCCCGAGGAGGACGCACTCCGCGTCCGGTACGACGCCGACGAGGCCGTGGTAGCTGCAGTTCGCGGCGCGGCCCTCCGTCTCGCCGGAGCCGTTCCAGACCTGCAGGAGCATGCAGTTGTCGGCGGCCAGCGTCCCGACGACACCCTCGCTGACCCAGAGCTGGGCGATGCTCGAGGTCACGAGGTCGATCTGGAGCCCCCTGCGGGCGGCGTCCCGCACGGTGGCGGCCGAGAACGTGATGTGCCGGAGCGCGCTGCCGACGATCTCGACCCGGCCACCGGCGACCTCCACGACGTCGAGCCCCGAGCCGCCCACGTGGCGGAAGGACAGGGCGCTGTCGCCCGAGAAGGTGCAGGCCCGGATCATGAGGGTCGAGACCCGGCCGCCGAGGACCACCAGCCCGGCCGGACGCTCGGTGAGCTGGAGGGCCGGACCGCTGTCGTCCGGCCCGGAGTCGGCGCCGTCGAACAGCGGGACCGCCGGCAGACCGGGCAACTGGGAGAGGACTGCGGTGGCCCCGCTGGAGCGCTCGAGGTAGTGCTCGAGGCCGCTGACGACATCCTCCGGACCGGGGATGACGAAGCGGGGTGCGTGGGGGAACCACTGCCGCTCGGCCGGGGGTGGATCACCGGTGATCTCGCAGTCGGTGAACATCGCGCCGTCGAGGAGGCAGTTGACGAAGGCGACGCCGTCGAAGACGCACCGCGAGAAGCCGGTCCCCCGGAAGTCGCAGTTGACGAACACCACGTCGGTGAACCGCGCCGTCACCCATGCTCCGCGCCACCGCAGGTTGACCAGCAGCCGCGGCTCCGCGACCTCGGAGACCGGCGGCTCGGGCGTCTCGTCCCAGTCGAACGAACCACCTCGCGGCGCGGTGATCGCCGCAAGTTCCCCGCTCGGTCCCCGCCCGGCCGCTCTCGCCCACTCGTCCAGTGCGGCGCCGAAACCATCGTGGATGAGGGCGATCATCGCGCCCCCCGTTCCCGGGGTGCTGATCCGGACCAGGTCGCTGGCGTGCAACCACTCCAGAGCGAAGACGAAGCGCCGGAGCTGCTCGATCAGGACGGCCGCCGGTGCGTGCCCCAGCATCGGACCGCAGGTGACGTCGGCTGCGTCGACCTCCGGGCCGGTGCGTCCGTCGTGCAGCCGTTCCAGCCACGTCATGGTCGCCGTCCTGGGCCCCGACCCGTCGGCGCGGGCGGCCAGCTCCGCTCGGGAGGCCGCCAGGAGGTCCAGCTCCTCGATGCTCCGGTCGGGGAGGATCAGGTCGAGCACGGCGCCGAGCAGGGCACGCTCCTGCTCCGGCTGGGCGGCGCCGTCCGGCTCACCGAGCCCCGCGCCGCAGCGCTCGATGCCGAGGTGGAGCGAGTCGAGGCGGTCGCCGAGGGTGGCCTCGGCAAGGTCCCGCACGTCCCGCACGAGCTTGTAGCCGGCGCTCGACAGGTGGGTGACGGCGTCGACCACCATCTGCAGCGTGCCGTCGACGAGGTAGCGGTCCAGCCGGACGTCCGGATGCTGGGCGGCGCGGCGGCACCGGTCGAGTTTCTCGTGCACGGCGAGGTGGAGACCCGTGCGGAAGACCTCGGCGGCGCTGGGATAGGCGGAGGCGAGCTTCTCGACGTCGACTCCCTCCACCGTGCGTCCCGAGCACCGGGAGGCCAGGACGTAGAGCAGCCCCTGCAGGTGCAGGAGGCCGATGCGGACCCCTCGACGTTCCTCGTGGGAGTCGGTCGGGACCTCGAGCGCACTCCGCCACAGCTTCGTCACCCGGTCGGCAGCGGCCTCGGTGATCGCTGGGCGGTCCTGGTGCCCCGGTCTGCGGTTCGGCGCGACGACGATGTCGCGCGCGTACTGCGGCTCCACGGGGCTCAGCGCCACGTGGGTGAGGCTGAATGCCTGCACCTTCTGCTCGAGCTCGGCGAGTTCGTGGAGGTACTCGCTGCGGAAGGAGACGACGACCCGCAGGTGGGTGCGCCGATTGACCTCCACGAGCAGCTTGAAGAGGGCGTCGATGAGGACCGGTGCATCACGGATGAGTTCCTCGAACTGGTCGAGGACGATGACGCATCGCTCGTTCAGCTTCTCGTTCAGCGCCCAGAAGAGCCGGGCGCCGTCCGGCAGGTCGAAGTCCACCTGCCCCTCGAGCTGCGACTTGATCTTGCTGGAGAGGAAGGACACGGAGTTCGTCTCGTCGGCGCTGCCGCTCCAGTCCCGGCACAGCCCCACGGTGTAGCCCGACTCGCGTAGATCCGGGACCAGGCCCGCCTCGAGCAACGAGGTCTTGCCCACACCCGTCATGCCGGTCAGCAGGATGAGCCGGTGGGAGGTGACCTCCCGGCGGAAGCGCGCCTTGTCCTCGTCGCGTCCGACCAGCACCTCCTTGTCGTCGCCGTGCAACGGACGTGGCCCCGGCCACGGGGACCAGTCCAGTTCGGCGCGGGCATGCCGCCAGACCCCCAACAGGTCAGCGGGTCGGACGTGGCTCACCGGGAGGCCTTTCCCTGGAGGGGGCAGGGCAGGGTCGGGTCGGGGATCTTGCCCTGTCCCGGATGGCGGACGTGCGCGGCGTAGTGCCGCAGGTCCGGTACGAAGTCGCGACAGTCGTCCTCGACCACGTCCAGGCCCACCCAGAAGAGCAGGTTCGCCTCGTCGTCGCCGATCCGCGTGTTCACCGCGACCCCGCTGACCGCACTCCCGTCCTCCGTCGGGACGGCGGTCTCCTCGTCCGTGCCGGCGTCAGCCTCCGCGTTCGGCGGCGCCGCCCCCAGGAGGTCGTCGTCGGGGTCTCCGAGCAGGCTGTCGTCGTCGCCCGAGTCGAAGAGCGGCCGGGCGACCGGGCGGGACGCCTCGTTGATCCGCAACCGCGTCAACTGGCTCACCAGGCGATGCCGGATCGCCGCATCACCGACAGGCACGCCCATGAGCAGCCAGAAGCGTGGATTGGACAGCGTGTTGACCACGAGGTCGGGGTGGATGACGCGGTTGCTACCCGTACCGAGCCAGAGCAGCTCGGCCTCGGACTGCCGGAGCGCCAGGTACTCGTCCACGGTCACCGCGTGCTCGAACTTGGCCTGCCCGGGCAGCACCGTCACGCCGACGTC
>NZ_SPQM01000194.1 GCF_004570345.1 Blastococcus sp. CT_GayMR20
CCGTATCCCCAGGTCACCGCTGATGCCGACGTGCAGGCCCTCCAGCGGGCCCGCGAAGCGCTGCATCGCGGCGACGTCGATGAGCGCCTGCGTCGGGTGCTCCCCGCCCGGATCGCCGCCGTTCACCACCGGTGCGGGGCAGGCGGCACGGACGAGGGGCCGGTTCAGCGACCGGTCCGGGCGGACCACGACGACGTCCACCATGCCGGCGAGCGTGCGCAGCGTGTCCTCGAGGCTCTCCGCGGAGCTCATCCCTCCGCTGAATCGCGAGTCGTCCACGGTCACCGCCGTGCCGCCGAGGCGGGCCGTTGCGACTGCGAACCCGGTCCGGGTGCGCAGGGACGAGGAGAGGAAGAGCAGTCCCACGACGAACGGCTCCCGGCGCGGGATGCCGCCTCCCGACGCGGCCTCCCCCAGCACTTCCTCGAGGTCGTCGTCGGCCAGGTCGGCGATGTCGAGGAGGTGCCGGGGCACCTCAGACCGTCCGGGGAGCGCCGTGCGACATGGACGCGTCGCCGTTCCCAGTGACCGTGGAGAGGCTGAGCGTGTTGTGTGCGCAGGGACGGCACGCCGGACCGAGGGCGACGCCGTGCCGACGGGTGATCTCGAGCGCCCGGGAGTAGGCCTCGAGCATGAACTCGGCCGTAGGGACGGGGTGGTCGCGCAACGGGGTCGACGGATCCGGCCGGAACGGGCTCAGCACGGGTGTGCAGCCCAGCTCGGCGATCGCCTCCACCCCGGCCAGCGTGTCCTCGAGCGGCTCCAGGCCCAGCATGAGCATCGACCTGACCCGGCTCCCGCCGAGCACCCCGGCCGCACGCGCCAGGTAGTCGAGGTAGTACTCCCGGCCCTGCTTGTGCTTGCGCGGCATCAGGGCCCGCGCCGCCTCCAGGCCCCAGACCTCGAGGTTCACCGAGATCTCTGCGACGCCGAGCTCGGCCAGCCAGACGGGGTCCATGACGTCGGCGATCGGCACCATCATGATGTCGACCGGCACCCCGGGGAACCCGCTGATCACCTCCCGGTAGACCGAGCGGACGTAGTCGTAGTCCTCGGGCCGAGGTGTGCCACCGGAGATCAGCACGTGGTACGCCGGCTGGACCGGGTCGTTCAGCGCGACGTCGACCACGTCGAGCAGCCCGTCGAGCCGCTTGTTGCGATAGCGGAACTCGTAGGGCAGGTCGCAGAACCTGCAGGTGAACGCGCAGCCCTCGATGGGGGAGATCCGTACCCGGTCGGCGTGCATGAAGGCGTATGAGTTGTACGGCTCCCCGTCGCCGTTGGCCTCCCCGTGCCATGCCGGAGGCAGCCAGAACCGGACGGGTGTCGCACGATCGCCGGTGCGCACGACCAGCCGGTCACCCTCGACCCCCAGCTCGTGGCGCGGCGTCAGCACGAAGTTGGCGTTGTGTGCGGCGATCGGCGCGTTCACCCACGTGTCGTCGGGGAGCTGGAGGATGACCCCGGAGGTCGAGGCGTAGTCGGCCGGAGTCAGCGGCCGGCCGTGATTGACGGCCGCCAGGAGTTCCGCGGCCTGCGATGAGATGGCGAGGCCCTCTGCCAGCAGGTCGAACTTGAGCCCTTCGGCTGCCGTCAGGGTGGTCGTCACGTGAGGATCTCCGGTGCGATGGCGGGAACGAGCTCCCGAAGGACGGACGTCGGCTCGAGCAGGTGCCACATCCCGACGTAGCGGCGGTGCGCGTCGACGTCGTCGCGCACGAGACCGGCGAGAGTCTGCCACTCGTCCTCGCGCAGCCGGGGCAGATCGCTCCCGGCAGGAGGCGCGTACACGTGCATCAGTGCCCACGCGGCTGCGCAGGCGGCCGCGGCGTGCCTGAGATGGCGGCGGGTGAGCTGCCGCAGGGACCCGCTGTCCCGAGCGGCTTCCTCCAGACCGGCGGCCTGCCACGCGGCGACCGAGATGCCCTGCCCGAAGAGCGGGTTGAGGCTCCCGACGGCGTCCCCGAGGGGGAGCACGCCGGTGACGGGGGACGGCAGCAGCTCGTGGTGGCGCCAGACCGCGGTCGGCTTGCCGAAGACCCTGGGCGGCTCGACGACGGGTGCGGCGCGGAGGAGGTCGGCCACCGACGGGTCCGGCAGGGTCTCGCTGAAGGCAACCAGGTCCGCAGGGGTGCGAGGCACCGGATCCCCTGCCACCCCGGACAGCGAGACGTACCAGCGGTCCGGTCCCCACGGGGAGACCAGGGCGCCTCGGGTCGATGGGTGGTCGGGGAAGACCAACCAGAAATCCGGCCGGCCTCGCCACGCCTGGGGACGCTGTACCACCGCCGTGCAGTACCACTGGCGAACGCCTGTGGTCTCGACCGGCGCGGTCGAGCCGGTCCAGTCGGCCGCGCGGGACAGCGTGCCCATGGCGTCGACCACGAGGTCGCCCGGCAGGCGGTCACTCCGCCCGTCGCGCTCGATGTGGACGCCGCGCACCTCGCCGTCCGAGACGTCGATGCCCGTCACGCGCGTCCGTTCCCGGATCTCGACGTCCGCGGGGAGGAGGTCGCGCGCCACCTGCTCGATGACGGCCCGAGGGGCCGACCACAGCCGCAGGCCGAGATCGCGCTCGGGCATGGCGATGCCGAGCTCGTGCACGTGGGTCTGACGGGAGACGACGGCCTCCACCCCGCCGGCGCGCAGGAGGGCGTCCCGGTATCCCGGCAGCAACGTGTCGAGGTGCACCTGGGCGCGGGTGAGGAGGTTGTGCAGCTGTCCCGCCTGCGGCGTGCCGCGACGGACCGTCGCGGCGGCGGACAGATCGTCCTGCTCGAGGATCACCGGGCGGTGGCCGGCCCGGTTCAGGGCCGCGGCGGCGAGGATCCCGCCGATGCCCCCACCGAGCACCAGCGGGCGGGATGTCACGAGGGAGTTGTACCGGATCACCCGAGTCCGGCGCCGGGACGCCGGGTGGCGAACGGCTACCCTCGACCGTTCGGTCGTCGTCCCACGGGGAGCAGCAGGTGTCAGCGCTGAGCATGCAGGACGACTTCCTGTTCCGATTCAAGGTGCACTGCTTCTCCCGCGGACTGCGTCTGGATCCGGCGGTGGTGCCGCTGCTGACCCGCGGTGGCGACCTGCCGCTGACCATCCACGAGTACGCCACGACGGGCGGGGTGACCCTGCGCATCGGCGACGTGTACCTCAACGCGCCGTTCGACGAGTGGTGGACCGATCGCTCGGAGGCCGTCCTCGCGGTGTCCCCGGAGGGCGGCACCGAGCTGCGCTTCCGCGGGGAGGCCGTTCCCTGCGAGGTGCTGCCGCTGCCCGGGTACCTGGACGAGGTCAACGCATTCGGGTCACCCGTCGTCGCGACCACCATGTCGCACTGCGACCGGATCCGGGTCTCCCCGATCGGTGGCTGTGTCCTGGACTGCGCGTTCTGCGACATGCCGGCCGACCGTTACCGACGCACCGGAGCCGACGAAGTGCTGGCCTCGGTGGCGGTGGCACAGGCCGATCGGAACCTGCCGGCGCACCACATGCTCATCAGCGGCGGTTCGCCGGGCCCGCGGCATTTCCAGTGGTTCGACGAAACGCTGGCCGCGATCGCGCAGGGCACCGATCTGCCCACCGACGTCATGATGAGCCCACGCGAGGGGTCGGCGGACCACGTGGGCCGGCTGGCGCGTGCCGGCGTCCGCGGGTTCTCGCTGAACCTGGAGGTCTTCGGAGACGCCGCCGCATCGGCGATCATGCCCCGCAAGCACGAGCGGTCCACGCCGTACGTGGCCCGGACCGTCGAAGCGGCTCTCGAGGCTGTCGGCGGTGACGGCCGGGTGCGGTCGCTGGTGATCGTGGGTCTGGACGACCGGGACAGCACACTGGCGGGGATCGAGTTCCTCGCCCGCATGGGGTGCGAGCCGGTGCTCAGCCCCTTCCGACCCGCGCAGGGCACCAAGCTGATGTCCTGGGAACCTCCGTCCGAGGACTTCCTCGTCGACGTCTTCCTGCGGGCCCAGGAGATCGTGGACCGTTACGGCCTCCGGCTGGGCCCGCGCTGCATCCCGTGCCAGCACAACACGCTGACCTTCCCGGACGGGTCGGACGCGTACTGGTACTCGTCGGACAGGGCGTCGGCCGCGCTCTGACGACGGGGGAACCGCTGGAGGGGCGAGGCGCGCTCCGGCGTCTCCTGTCCACCGGGAGTTCCCATGCTGTCCCCCCTGACGCGGCCCGACCGGCTCTCATCCGGCTCCCGGCTGGCGACCGAGGTCCGGCCGGACCGCTGGCTCGCCGCCCTCCTCCTCGCGGCGCTCGTCGTCGGTGGCGTCCTGTGGTTGGACGACCACGGTGCCGCCGACTCGATCGACGAGGTGGCTCTGGCCGGTCCGCGCGGCTCGGCCTGCCTCCGGCTCGTCGTCGGCAACGATGTCTCCGGCTCGATGAGCGACTTCGCAGACGCTCGGGAGAGCGCGCTGAGAGACTTCCTCTCCTGGGCCCCGCGCAACCTGCGCGACGACGACGAGCTCGGGGTCGTCGACTTCGCAGGCGCTGCGGCCTGGACCCGCCAGCCGACGCCGGTCGCCGAGCCCGCGGTGCGTGGTGCGGCCGCCGACGTGTACCAGGGCGACCAGACGCTGCTCGCTCCCGTGCTCGCCCTCGCGCAGGCACTGCCGCCCAGCCACTGCAGGACCGCGCTGCTGCTGTTCTCCGACGCACAGCTTGCCGACCTGCCGCAGGCCGAGCAGGAAGGGCGAGCAGCCGTGCAGGCCGCCGGCGTGCACGACGTGGTCCTCCTCGTCCCGGGGGAGGACATCGACGTACCGGAGGCGTGGGGCACGTCGTTCCCCGCGGCCGAGCCGCGCTACTTCGACGGTCTGGACGCCGACGAGACCGGACTGACGGTGGCGTCGGTGGTGGCCGAGCTGACCGGACAGGAACTCCAGCGGCGCTGATCCCTGTCGCGCGGCTGCCGCCGTGCCCCGCACGAGAGCGGCCCCGGCGATTCCTCGGCCGGGGCCGTTCTCACCTCCTCGACCGCCCAGCGGGTCGACGGGAGAACCGCTGACGTCATCGAGGGCGCGCTACAGAGCCGCTCCGAACCGAAGGGACCCATCATGGGGCGCATCATCGAGGGACTGCGGAGCCTGGCTTCCGCGGTCACGGCAGGCGGCGGCGCGGCGAGGGCCGCGCGGTCGGACCTCAGGCGGGAGAAGTCGCTGGTCGACCTGCCCGAGGAGCAGCCGTCCAACGCCGAGACGGCGGTCCTGAGCCGGGTCGTCGTCACCGCGTACCGCCGCGACGCGGGGGAGGCGAACGACCTCCAGGCCGGCGCCCGACAGCTGGTCGCCGCAGAGGCCGAGGCCGTCCGGGCACAGGCGGTCCGCGACGCCGTCGTCGCCGGCGAGCAGGCGGCGCGGCGCCGGCAGCGGGCCGACGAGGCCGGCGAGCGCGAGGCCCGGACGCTCAGCCAGGAGATCGACCACGCGCGGCCGCTCATCGGACTGCGGGTGCTGGCCGGGATCGAGGTCATGTTGCTCTTGGCCGAGATCTTCTTCTGGTACCAGGTGTTCACCTACGACACCGACGACGGCCTGAGCTGGCTGTCCGTGGAGAAGCTGGGTGCCGTCGTCCTGGGCCTGGCGATCCCGATGCTCGGGTTGCTCGCCGCCCGGGCGGCCGGTGCCACCTGGCAGCGATTCCTCCGTCACCCGGCGGCGGACGCGGCCGGCAGGCGCAACCAGCACGGTGCAGTGATCGCCGCGACGACGATCCTGGTGCTGGCCTGCTACGTGGTCTTCGCGCTGGTCTACTGGCGGTACGCACCGAAGGACGGATACGAGGCGACGTCATCGGCGATGGACCTGCCTCCGTGGCCGGCCGGACTGTTCTTCGCCGGGCTGATCCTGGCCGATGCTGTCGCCCGGGCCTTCTGCACCAGCGAGGCGGCCATGGCGGCCCGCGACCGCGACAAGAAGGTCGCCGCTGATCGGGCCGAGGTCCGCGTGGTCAGCGACCGGGCCGTGTCGGCGACGGCGGGATGGCACACCTCGTGGTTGTCGCTGCGCAACCAGGTCGCGGTGGCCCTCGACGGCATCGGCCAGGTGGTTGCCACCGGAGACCTCCTGGTCCTGCAGTCCCGTTCACGCCGGGCCGACCGGCCAGCCGGGACCGGCTGGGCGCAGACCGGGTCGACCTGGACCGACGCAGGGAGCTACGCAGTGCCCACGGTCCAGCTGCCCGTGCACCTGAGCATCGGCCAGGTGTCGGCGACCTTGCAGGCACTGACCGCTGCGGTCGACACCCTGACCCGGCACCAGCCTCCTGCGCTGGCCGAGCAGCCGGCGCTCCGGGAGGAGCTCGACGACCTGCACCGTCGCATCGGCGGCCTGCAGGAAGCGGTCGACCGGTCGGAGCAGGCGGAGGCCGACATGGTCACCGAGGAGGCGGTCGCCGAGGCGTCCGCGGCGGGTGAGCCCGAGACGCACGTGGTCCAGGGCAACCACGTGGTCGTGCCGTTGACGCGAACGGGCTCGCCCGGCTGACACGGCAGGTGCGGTGGGGCCCCGGACAGACGTCCGGGGCCCCACTCGGCCCTGAGCGCATCGCTGCTCAGCCGCACCGCCGAGGGGGACGAACCGGCGTGCCGCCTCGATCTTCCGCAGGACAGAACCGAACGGATGGCCGACCGGGATCCCGGGTAGCGGCTCCGTCGGCAGCCGCCGCCACCGGTGTGCGGCGCTGCAACCGACCGAGAGGACCGCACCTGTGGCTCATGCCTCCGCATCCGGAGTGCCCACGATCACCCTCAACAACGGTGTCGAGATCCCCCAGCTGGGCTTCGGCGTCTTCCAGATCCCACCGGGGGACACCGTCAAGGCCACCACGACGGCCCTGGAGATCGGCTACCGCCACATCGACACGGCGCAGATGTACGGCAACGAGCGGGAGGTCGGCATCGCCGTCCGCGAGTCGGGCGTCGACCGCGACGAGATCTTCGTGACCAGCAAGCTGAACAACAACCGGCTCGAGCGCGACGACATCCTCCGCTCGTTCGACCGCAGCCTCGCCGACACGGGCCTGGACCACCTCGACCTCTTCCTCGTGCACTGGCCACTGCCGGCGGTGAGCGACTTCGTCGCTCGCTGGAAGGTGATGGAGGAGATCTACGCGGGCGGCCGGGTGCGGGCGATCGGCGTCTCCAACTTCCAGCCGCACCACCTGCGCACGCTGTTCGCCGAGACGGAGGTGCGCCCGGCGGTCAACCAGATCGAGGTGCACCCGTACCTGACGCAGGACGAGCTGCGCGCGTTCGACGC
>NZ_SPQM01000195.1 GCF_004570345.1 Blastococcus sp. CT_GayMR20
CGGCCCGTCGAGAGCTGACCCCCCGTGCGCGGCCTCCCGGAGCACGAGCAGGAGATCGTCGAGACCGTCGCGCACTGGGTGGACCGCGAGGTGCGCCCGCACGCCGGGCGGCTCGAGCGGGAGCAGCAGTACCCCACGGCGCTCATCGACCAGATGAAGGAGATGGGAGTCTTCGGGCTCGCCGTCCCCGAGCCCTGGAGCGAGTCGGCGGTGTCCGCCCGGTGCTTCGCACTGGTCACCGAGCAGCTGGCGCGCGGCTGGATGAGCCTGGCCGGGGCGATGGGCGGGCACAGCGTCGTCGCCCGGATCCTCGCCCGCTACGGCACCGCCGAGCAGCAGGAGCGGTGGCTGCCGCGGATGGCGACCGGTGAGGTCCGCGCGGCCATGGCGCTCACCGAGGCCAGCGGCGGTTCCGACCTGCAGGACATCCGCACCCGCGCCGTCCAGGACGGCGACTCCTACGTCGTCGACGGCAGCAAGACGTGGATCACCAACGCCCGGCACGCCGGTCTGATCGCCACCCTCGTGAAGACCGATCCGGAGGCCGACCCCCGGCACCGCGGGATCAGCATCCTGCTGGTGGAGCCGGACCAGGTGGAGGTCTCCCGGGACCTGCCCAAGCTCGGCTACCGCGGCGTGGAGTCCTGCGAGCTCTCCTTCGCCGGCTCGCGGGTGCCGGCGGCCGCGCTCGTCGGCGGCGAGGAGGGGCAGGGCTTCGCCCAGTTCATGGCCGGGCTGGAGCTCGGCCGGGTGCAGGTCGCCGCCCGTGCGGTCGGCGTCGCGCAGGCAGCCCTGGACGACGCCCTCGCCTACGCCCAGCAGCGCGAGACGTTCGGCAAGCCCATCTGGGAGCACCAGTCGGTCGGCAACCTGCTGGCCGACATGGCGACGCGGGTGCAGGCGTCCCGGCTGCTCGTGCTCGACGCGGCCGACGGCATCGACGCCGGCCGGCGCTCCGACCTGGAGGCCGGGATGGCCAAGCTGTTCGCCTCCGAGGCGTGCATGCAGGTCACGATCGACGCGATGCGCATCCACGGCGCCGCCGGCTACTCCGCGGAGGTCGACATCGAGCGGTACTTCCGCGACGCCCCGCTGATGATCGTGGGCGAGGGCACGAACGAGATCCAGCGCACCGTCATCGCCCGCCAGCTGATCGCCCGCTCGCGAAAGCCCTGACCCGCCGCATTGCCGGGGTTGTTCCCAGGTTGCTGGTCCTGCAGCACCGGCAATCTGCGGACAACGCACGCAATGCGACCCAGCTGCACCTCGCGCCCCGGCGGGCCGCTCCACGTCGTATCCGCGGCCTACTCTCGTGGCATGTTCCCCGGAGGCCAGCCCGACATGGCAGAGCTGCTGCGGCAGGCGCAGCAGATGCAGCAGCAGCTGGTCGCCGCCCAGGAGGAGCTGGCGAACAGCGAGGTGACCGGCTCGGCCGGCGGCGGCCTGGTCACGGCGACCATGACCGGCAGCGGCGAGCTCACCGCGCTCACCATCGCGCCGGCAGCCGTCGACCCCGACGACCTCGAGACGCTGCAGGACCTCGTCGTCGCCGCCGTCCGGGACGCCAAGCACGCGGTCGACCAGCTGGCCGAGCAGACGATGGGCCCGCTCGCCGGCGGCCTCGGTGGCGGCGGCCTCGGGCTGCCCGGCCTCTGATCCGCCACGAGAACCGAGGAACACCGTGTACGAGGGCGCCGTCCAGGACCTGATCGACGAGCTCGGCCGCCTGCCGGGCGTCGGGCCCAAGAGCGCGCAGCGGATCGCCTTCCACCTGCTGGCCGCCGAGTCCGCCGACGTGAGCCGGCTCGCCGCCGCACTCAAGCGCGTGCAGGAGGAGGTCCGCTTCTGCGTGACCTGCTACAACGTCGCCGAGGCCGAGCAGTGCCGCATCTGCCGTGACCCGCGGCGCACCGACGACGTCCTGTGCGTCGTCGAGGAGCCCAAGGACGTCGTGGCGATCGAGCGCACGCGGGAGTTCCGCGGCCGCTACCACGTGCTCGGCGGCGCGATCAGCCCCATCGACGGCGTCGGCCCGGACGACCTGCGGGTCAAGGAGCTCATGACCCGGCTGATGGACGGCGCGGTCACCGAGCTGATCATCGCGACCGACCCCAACCTCGAGGGCGAGGCGACGGCGGCCTACCTGGCACGGCTGGTCTCCCCGATGGGTCTGGCGGTGTCGCGGCTGGCCAGCGGTCTGCCCGTGGGCGGCGACCTGGAGTACGCCGACGAGGTCACGCTGGGGCGGGCGTTCGAGGGCCGCCGCCGCATCGACGCCTGAAGCCGCCTGAGGCCCCGTGCAGGGGCCCGCCGCGAGCCTGGGAGCGGTGGGGGGCAGGGCGGTCCTTTGATCACGAGTCGGTGTCGAAGTCGATGACGCCCTCACCAGCGGTGACGACGGAGTTCTAGGGTCCGCGATACGTCTGTGGAGCGATTCCTGTCCACGGCTGTCCCGTCCGGAGCTCATCCGGCCCGAGAGGGCCGAGAAGGCAGGTTTTCCGCGATGACCCGTCGCCACACCCGAGCGCTCTCCGCGTCAGCGGCCGCGCTCCTTGCCGTGACCTTGTCCGCCTGTGCCTCCAGCGACCGCGACTCCGGTGGCGGCGAGGGCGGCGGTGAGCAGTCCGGCGGCACCTTCGTGTTCGGCGCCGCCGGCGACCCGGCGATGCTCGACCCCGCATTCGGCAGCGACGGCGAGACGTTCCGCGTCTCCCGCCAGATCTTCGAGGGACTGCTCGGCAACGAGCTCGGCGGTACCGACCCGGTGCCCGAGCTCGCCGAGGACTGGGAGGTCAGCGAGGACGGCCTCGAGTACACCTTCGCCCTCCAGGAGGGCGTGAAGTTCCACGACGGCACGGACTTCAACGCCGAGGCCGTCTGCTTCAACTTCGACCGCTGGTACAACTTCGAGGGCCTGGCCCAGAGCCCGAGCGCCTCGTACTACTACCAGGCCGTCTTCGGTGGCTTCGCCAGCACGCCGGACACGCCCAGCATCTACGAGAGCTGCGAGGCGACGGACGAGAACACCGCGGTGATCCGGCTGACCCAGGTCACCTCGAAGTTCCCCTCCGCCCTGGCGCTGCCCGCCTTCTCCATCCAGAGCCCGGAGGCGCTGGAGCAGTACAACGCGGACGAGGTGTCGGGCAGCGAGGACGCCCTCACCTACTCCGAGTACGCCCAGGAGCACCCGGTCGGCACCGGCCCCTTCAGGTTCGAGAGCTGGGACCGCGGCAACGGTGAGGTCACCCTCGTCCGCAACGACGACTACTGGGGCGAGGCGGCCAGCCTCGACGAGATCATCTTCCGGACGATCCCCGAGGGGAACACCCGGCGGCAGGAGCTCGAGGCCGGCGAGATCGACGGCTTCGACTTCGTCTCCCCGGCCGACTACGAGACGCTCCAGGACGCCGGCTTCCAGGTCCTGGTCCGCGACCCGTTCAACATCCTGTACCTGGGCATGAACGGCGGGAACGTCCCCGACTCGGGCGCGAACCCGGCCCTGAAGGACGTGCGCGTCCGCCAGGCGATCGCCCACGCCATCGACCGCGAGACGATCGTCAACTCGCTGCTCCCCGAGGGCGCCGAGCAGGCCACGCAGTTCATGCCGCCGACGGTCGACGGCTGGGCCGACGACGTCACCACGTACGAGTACGACCCGGACCGGGCCAAGCAGCTGCTCGCCGAGGCCGGGGCCACCGGCACGACACTGCGGTTCTTCTACCCGACCGACGTCAGCCGCCCGTACCTGCCGGACCCCGCCGCGATGTTCCAGGTCATCAGCAAGAACCTGACCGACGCCGGCTTCACCATCCAGCCGACGGCGCTGCCGTGGAACCCGGACTACCTGAACGCCGTCCAGGCGGGCCAGGCCGACATCCACCTGCTCGGGTGGACCGGTGACTACAACGACGCCTACAACTTCATCGGCACGTTCTTCGCCGAGGCGTCGAACAACCAGGCGTCGGCCGAGTTCGGTGCGTTCAGCGCGCCGGAGATCTTCGCCGCGCTGGCCGAGGCGGACGCCGAGCCCGACCCGGCCAACCGCACGGAGTCCTACCAGGAGGCCAACCGCCTGATCATGGACTACCTGCCGGGGGTCCCGATCTCGCACTCCCCGCCGGCGCTCGTCGTCGCGGAGAACGTGCAGGGTCTGGAGCCCAGCCCGCTGACCGCCGAGGTCTTCTCCACGGTGTCCCTCAGCGACTGATCCGGCTCCGCGGTCGCGCCGGTGGCACTCTGTGGCCACCGGCGCGACCCGTGTCCGGCTCCGGAAAGGTGACCTGAGCACGTGGCCCGCTTCATCGCCAGGCGGCTCCTCCAGCTGATCCCGATCCTGCTCGGGCTCTCCGTCCTGCTGTTCGCCTGGCTCCGGGCGCTTCCCGGCGGCCCGGCGCAGGCGGCGCTGGGCGAGCGGGCCACGCCCGAAGCCATCGCCCGCTACAACGAGCTGTTCGGTCTCGACGAACCGCTGATCGTCCAGTACTTCCGCTTCCTCGGCCGAGCCGTGCGGCTCGACTTCGGCACGTCCGCACGGACCGGCCGGCCGGTCACCACGGAGTTCCTCGAGCGCATGCCCGGCACCGTCGAGCTCTCGATCTGCGCGATGATCTTCGCGATCGGGGTGGGCATCCCGCTGGGCTACCTGGCCGCCCGCAAGCACGGGAGCTGGCTCGACTCGACCTCGGTCATCGGTTCGCTGCTCGGTGTCGCCATCCCGGTGTTCTTCCTCGCCTACCTGCTGCGCCTGCTGTTCGCCGTCGAGCTGGGCTGGCTGCCCGGCTCCGGCCGCCAGGACGTGCGCATCGACGCCACGCGCATCACCAACTTCTACGTGCTCGACGGCATCCTGACCCGCGAGTGGGATGCGGCCTGGGATGCCCTCCAGCACCTGATCCTGCCGGCGATCGCGCTCGGCACCATCCCGCTGGCCATCATCGTGCGCATCACCAGGGCGTCGGTCCTCGACGTGGTCAACGAGGACTACGTGCGGACGGCGAACGCGAAGGGGCTGGCCAACTCGACGGTGCGCCGCCGGCACATCATCCGGAGCGCGCTGCTGCCGGTGTCGACGACGATCGGCCTGCAGACCGGGCTCCTGCTGTCGGGCGCCGTCCTCACCGAGACCGTCTTCGCGTTCGGCGGGGTCGGACTGGCGCTCTACGACGCCTTGTTCGCGCGGGACTTCGCCGTCCTGCAGGGGTTCATCCTGCTGCTGGCGGTCGTGTACGTGCTCGTGAACCTGCTGGTCGACATCTCCTACGGCTACCTGGACCCGCGGGTGCGCGTCCGATGACCGCCATCGGGGACGTCAAGCGCCGGCGGATCGACGAACTGGCCGCCCGGGCCGGTCAGGTGCCCGAGGGCGAGGGCGGGGTCTCGCTCACCAAGAGCGCGATCCGGCGGCTGCGGCGCGACCCGGTGGCGATCACCGGCGCCGTCATCGTCGTCCTGTTCCTGCTCGTGGCGCTGTTCGCGCCGCTGCTGGCGCCACGGGACCCGCTGGCGCAGACCCTGCTCTCGGAGATCCGGCCGGGCTTCATCCCCGGCAGCCAGGAGGGGTACCCCCTCGGCGTCGACAACCTCGGCCGCGACCTGCTCTCCCGGCTGATCTGGGGCTCTCGGCAGTCGCTGCTGATCGGCGTGGTGGCCACGGTCCTCGGTGTGATCGTCGGCATGGCACTGGGCGTGCTCGCCGGGGCGTTCGGCGGCTGGGTGGACACCGTGGTGATGCGGTTCGTCGACATCATGCTGTCCATCCCCGGCCTGCTGATGGCGATCAGCATCTCGGTGCTGCTGGGCCAGAACCAGTACTCGCTGATGATCGCCATCGCGGTCACCCAGGTGCCGATCTTCGCCCGCCTGCTGCGGGGGTCGATGCTGGTCCAACGCGGGAGCGACTACGCCGTCGCGGCCCAGGCCCTGGGCATCCGGAAGGCGCGGATCGTCTTCGGGCACGTGCTGCCGAACTCGCTGAGCCCGGTGATCGTGCAGGCGACCCTGTCACTGGCCACGGCGATCATCGAGGCGGCGGCGCTGTCGTACCTCGGCCTCGGCGATCCCGACCTGGCCCGGCCGGAGTGGGGCGCCATGCTGGCCAACGCGCAGAACTTCCTGTCCATCCGGCCGGAGCTCGCCGTCTACCCGGCGCTGTGCATCATCGTGGTCGCGCTCGGGTTCACCCTGCTCGGCGAGTCGTTGCGCGAGGCCCTCGACCCGAAGTTCCGGAGGTGATCACCCCATGAGCTCCGTGCTGGGCGGGCCGGCCGAGGCGCCGGTCCTCGAGGTCGAGGAACTCGCGGTCACCTTCGACCGCAAGGGGGAGCAGCCCACCCTGGCGGTGGACGGCGTCAGCTTCGCCGTCGCGCCGGGGGAGACGGTCGGCCTGGTCGGGGAGTCCGGCTGCGGCAAGTCCGTGACGTCGCTGGCCATCATGGGCCTGCTGCCGCGCCGCGGGGTGACCGTGTCCGGCTCCGTGCGGCTCGAGGGTCAGGAGCTGATCGGGTCGAGCGACCGGACGCTGCGCAAGCTGCGCGGCGCGCACATGGCGATGGTCTTCCAGGACCCGCTGTCCTCGCTGAACCCGACGGTCCAGATCGGCACCCAGGTCACCGAGGTCCTGCTCGAGCACCGCGACATGTCCAAGTCCGAGGCGGCTGCCGAGGCCGTCGACCTCCTGGACCGGGTGGGCATCCCCGACCCGACGCGGCGGCTCAAGGAGTACCCGCACCAGCTCTCGGGCGGCATGCGGCAGCGCGCGCTGATCGCGATGTCGCTGGCCTGCTCGCCGCGCCTGCTCATCGCCGACGAACCGACCACCGCGCTCGACGTCACCATCCAGGCGCAGATCCTCGAGCTGCTCAAGGAACTGGTCGTCGACTCCGGGACGGCGCTGGTGATGATCACCCACGACCTCGGCGTCGTCGCCGGTCTCTGCGACCGCGTGCACGTCATGTACTCGGGAAAGATCATCGAGACCGCCGATCGGCACGAGCTGTTCGCCCGGCCGCGGCAGCCCTACACCGGCGGCCTGCTGGCGTCGGTACCGCGGCTGGACTCCGGCCGTGGCACGCCGCTCACCCCGATCCGTGGCTCTGCCCGCGACGCCATCCCGTGGGCGGAGGGCTGCGCGTTCGCCCCCCGCTGCGACAACGCGCAGGACGACTGCCTCACCGAGGTGTCGGGCAGC
>NZ_SPQM01000196.1 GCF_004570345.1 Blastococcus sp. CT_GayMR20
GATCTCCGCCGCCGTCGCCCGCTGGCGCGCGCTCGGCTGAACCCGACCCGGCCCGTCGGCGGCCGGAGCCGTCCCGGCTAGGGTCGCGGTCGTGTCCGCAGCCGTCCCCGACCCGCGGGCGCGGGTGGTCGTGCTGCTCTCGGGCGCCGGCTCGCTGTGCGCGGCGCTGCTGGACGCGACCGACGACCCGGCCTACCCCGCGACGGTCGCCGCCGTCGGCAGCGACCGCCCCGCCACGGGTCTGGAGCACGCCCGGCGACGGGGTCTGCCCACGTTCGTCTGCGAGGTGGGGGACCACGCCGACCGCTCCGCCTGGGACCGGGCCCTGGCCGCGGAGATCGGCGCGCACGCGCCGGACCTCGTGGTCTCGGCCGGCTTCATGAAGATCGTCGGCCCCGCCGTGCTCGGCGCGTTCGGCGGCCGGCTGATCAACACCCATCCCGCCCTGCTGCCGGCGTTCCCCGGCGCACACGCCGTCCGCGACGCGCTCGCCGCCGGCGTCCCGGTGACCGGGGCGAGCGTGCACGTCGTCGACGCAGGCGTCGACACCGGCCCCGTGCTCGCCCGGCGCGAGGTGGCCGTGCTGCCCGGGGACGACGAGGCGCGACTGCACGAACGGATCAAGGAAGCGGAGCGCGAGCTCCTGGTGGAGACGGTGGCGCACGTCGTCACCGCCGATGTAGCGAGGAAGAGCGACCGATGAGCGACCGCACCCCGATCCGCCGCGCCCTCCTGGGCGTCTACGACAAGACCGGTGTGGAGGAACTGGCCGCGGGCCTGGCCGCCGCGGGCGTCGAGCTGGTGAGCACCGGCGCGACCGCCCGGCGGATCGCGGAGGCGGGCATCCCGGTGACGCCCGTCGAGCAGGTCACCGGCTTCCCCGAGTGCCTCGACGGCCGCGTGAAGACGCTGCACCCCGCCGTCCACGCCGGGATCCTGGCCGACCGGCGCAAGCCCGACCACGTGCGGCAGCTGGAGGAGCTGGGCATCGCGCCGTTCGACCTGGTCGTGGTGAACCTGTACCCGTTCACCGAGACCGTCTCCTCGGGTGCGAGCCCCGACGAGTGCGTGGAGCAGATCGACATCGGGGGCCCGGCCATGGTGCGCGCCTCGGCCAAGAACCACCCGTCGGTCGCTGTCGTCGTGGACCCCGCCCGGTACGCCGACGTCCTCACCGCCGTGGCCGCGGGAGGCTTCACCCTCGCCGAGCGGCAGAAGCTGGCCGCGGCTGCGTTCCGGCACACCGCCACGTACGACATCGCGGTCGCCTCGTGGCTGGGCAACGTCGTCGCGCCGGACGACGACAGCGGCTTCCCCGCCTGGGTGGGCGCCACCTGGGACCGGGCCGACGTCCTCCGCTACGGCGAGAACCCGCACCAGCGTGCGGCGCTCTACCGCAGCTGGCAGCCCGGGCTCGCGCACGCCGAGCAGTTGCACGGCAAGGAGATGTCCTACAACAACTACGTCGACACCGACGCCGCCTGGCGGGCCGCGCACGACCACACCGACCCGTGCGTGGCGATCATCAAGCACGCCAACCCGTGCGGGATCGCCGTCGGCCCCGACATCGCCTCCGCCCACCGCAAGGCGCACGCGTGCGACCCCATCTCCGCCTTCGGCGGCGTGATCGCGGCCAACCGGGAGATCGACCTGATGATGGCCGAGCAGGTGTCGGAGGTGTTCACCGAGGTCGTCGTTGCGCCGTCCTTCACCGACGACGCGGTGCGCGTGCTGACCGGGAAGAAGAACGTCCGGCTGCTCCGCAACCCGCACATCCCCGCACCCGGCGCCGAGATGCGACCGATCAGCGGCGGCCTGCTGCTGCAGGTGAAGGACAGCCTGGACGCTCCCGGCGACGACCCGACCACGTGGACGCTGGCGGCCGGGGAGCCGCTCGACGCGGCGGGCCTGGACGACCTCGTGTTCGCCTGGCGCGCCGTGCGGGCGGTGAAGAGCAACGCCATCCTGCTCGCGCACGACCGCGCGACCGTCGGGGTGGGGATGGGCCAGGTCAACCGCGTGGACGCCGCCCGGCTGGCCGTCAGCCGGGCGGGGGAGCGGGCGGGCGGGTCGGTCGCGGCGTCCGACGCGTTCTTCCCGTTCGCCGACGGCCTGCAGGTCCTGCTCAAGGCGGGCGTGCGGGCCGTCGTCCAGCCGGGTGGTTCCGTCCGGGACGACGAGGTCGTGGCCGCGGCGGCCGCGGCCGGCGTCCCGCTGTACCTGACCGGCACCCGCCACTTCGCGCATTGATGAAGGACCCCCTCGCCCCCCGCCACTCGCAGGCTCGCAGCGGGCCCCTGCGAAGGGGCCACATGGCCCCCACCCCTCGCGAGCTCGGGGCGGGCCCCTCCATGGGGCCGAGAGCGCACGTCGCGCCGCCGGAGGACGGTACCGAGGTCGAGGGGGCGGACTTCGCCCGCGTCGACTGGTGGGGCGCGGAGCTGGAGGGCGTCACCTTCACCCGCTGCCGATTCGACGACGCCTCGCTCGAGGAGCTGGTCACCCGGCGCTGCGTGTTCGACGGCTGCGTGCTCACCGGCGTGCGGTTGGGAGGGTCGCGGCACACGGGGACGGCGTTCCTGTCCTGCCGGTTCGACCGCGCCCGGCTGATCGACGTCACCTGGGACGGCTGCAAGCTCACCGGCTCGCAGTTCCCGGGCGCCCAGTTGCGGCCGATGACGGCCATCGACTGCGACTGGAGCTACACCGCGCTCCGCGGCGCGGACCTCTCCGGGCTCGACCTGGCCGGGCAGCGCTTCCGCGAGGCGGACTTCACCGACGCCGACCTGCGGGAGTGCGACCTGACCGGCGCGAACCTCGACCGGGCCCGGCTGCAGTCGACGAAGCTGCGCGGGGCGGACCTGCGCGGCGCCTCGATGGACGAGGTCAACTGGCGCGCGTTCGAGCTCACCGGCGTGCGGATCGACCTCGTGCAGTCGGTGCAGTTCGCCCGAGCCCACGGCGCGCTCGTCGCCGACTGACTACGCGACCTTGGGCTTGGTGAGGATCGCCTTGATCGAGCCGAGCAGGCCGAGGACGGCGACGCCGATGCCGCACCAGAACCCGGAGCCGAAGAACCCGAGGTCCCAGTTGGCCTTGTCGTCGGCGAGCGGCACGAGGATGCCGGCGGTGACGACGAGGCTCACCAGCAGTCCCAGGACGCCGAAGAAGCGGTGCGAGCGCATCGGCAGCCACATCAGCAGGCCGAGCAGGAAAAGGACGCCGCCGCCGAGCACGATCGCCAGCGGCTGCCACAGCCCGTTGTCGAAGACGCTCCCGAGGTCGTCGAACGCCTCCCGCACGAAGCTCCAGCCCGAGGCGTCGTCGTCCGCGAGCCAGTCCAGCAGCAGGCTCACCCCCGCGGCGATCCCGGCGAGGATCAGGAGCAGGCCACCGAGGCTCTCCGGCCCGCGGAAGGCAACCGGGCGATCGGAGTACCGGGGTGCGGTGAAGTCCGTGGTGGCCGGCTCCCCGCCGCTGTACGCGCTGGCTCCGACGGGCTGGCCGGGCGGGTGCTGCTCGCTCATGCGTGCCTCCGGTTCGGCGGGGCCGGGTTGGACCGCTGTCCTGAGACTAGGACTGCCCGGCCGGTCGCGTGACCCCTCCGGCACACTGGGCACGTGCCCGCGACGATCCTCGACGGCAAGGCGACGGCGGCGGGGAGCCGGCCACCACGGACTTCACCGCACCCCGGTACTCCGATCGCCCGGTTGCCTTCCGCGGGCCGGAGAGCCTCGGTGGCCTGCTCCTGATCCTCGCCGGGATCGCCGCGGGGGTGAGCCTGCTGCTGGACTGGCTCGCGGACGACGACGCCTCGGGCTGGAGCTTCGTGCGGGAGGCGTTCGACGACCTCGGGAGCGTCTTCGACAACGGGCTGTGGCAGCCGCTGGCGATCGTGCTCGGCGGCGGCGTCCTTTTCCTGCTCGGCCTGCTGATGTGGCTGCCGATGCGCTCGCACCGCTTCTTCGGCGTCCTGGGACTGCTGGTGAGCCTCGTCGTCACCGCCGGCATCCTCGTGCCGCTCGCCGACGACAAGGCCAACTGGGACCTCGGGTTCTTCGGCTCCGGGTTCTGGTGCGGCATCGGCGTCGCCGTCCTCGGCCTGCTCGGCTCGATCAAGGCGATCCTCACCAAGCCCAAGGTCGCGTAGTCAGTCGGCGACGAGCGCGCCGTGGGCTCGGGCGAACTGCACCGACTGCACGAGGTCGATCCGCACGCCGGTGAGCTCGAACGCGCGCCAGTTGACCTCGTCCATCGAGGCGCCGCGCAGGTCCGCCCCGCGCAGCTTCGTCGACTGCAGCCGGGCCCGGTCGAGGTTCGCGCCGGTCAGGTCGCACTCCCGCAGGTCGGCGTCGGTGAAGTCCGCCTCGCGGAAGCGCTGCCCGGCCAGGTCGAGCCCGGAGAGGTCCGCGCCGCGGAGCGCGGTGTAGCTCCAGTCGCAGTCGATGGCCGTCATCGGCCGCAACTGGGCGCCCGGGAACTGCGAGCCGGTGAGCTTGCAGCCGTCCCAGGTGACGTCGATCAGCCGGGCGCGGTCGAACCGGCAGGACAGGAACGCCGTCCCCGTGTGCCGCGACCCTCCCAACCGCACGCCGGTGAGCACGCAGCCGTCGAACACGCAGCGCCGGGTGACCAGCTCCTCGAGCGAGGCGTCGTCGAATCGGCAGCGGGTGAAGGTGACGCCCTCCAGCTCCGCGCCCCACCAGTCGACGCGGGCGAAGTCCGCCCCCTCGACCTCGGTACCGTCCTCCGGCGGCGCGACGTGCGCTCTCGGCCCCATGGAGGGGCCCGCCCCGAGCTCGCGAGGGGTGGGGGCCATGTGGCCCCTTCGCAGGGGCCCGCTGCGAGCCTGCGAGTGGCGGGGGGCGAGGGGGTCCTTCATCAATGCGCGAAGTGGCGGGTGCCGGTCAGGTACAGCGGGACGCCGGCCGCGGCCGCCGCGGCCACGACCTCGTCGTCCCGGACGGAACCACCCGGCTGGACGACGGCCCGCACGCCCGCCTTGAGCAGGACCTGCAGGCCGTCGGCGAACGGGAAGAACGCGTCGGACGCCGCGACCGACCCGCCCGCCCGCTCCCCCGCCCGGCTGACGGCCAGCCGGGCGGCGTCCACGCGGTTGACCTGGCCCATCCCCACCCCGACGGTCGCGCGGTCGTGCGCGAGCAGGATGGCGTTGCTCTTCACCGCCCGCACGGCGCGCCAGGCGAACACGAGGTCGTCCAGGCCCGCCGCGTCGAGCGGCTCCCCGGCCGCCAGCGTCCACGTGGTCGGGTCGTCGCCGGGAGCGTCCAGGCTGTCCTTCACCTGCAGCAGCAGGCCGCCGCTGATCGGTCGCATCTCGGCGCCGGGTGCGGGGATGTGCGGGTTGCGGAGCAGCCGGACGTTCTTCTTCCCGGTCAGCACGCGCACCGCGTCGTCGGTGAAGGACGGCGCAACGACGACCTCGGTGAACACCTCCGACACCTGCTCGGCCATCATCAGGTCGATCTCCCGGTTGGCCGCGATCACGCCGCCGAAGGCGGAGATGGGGTCGCACGCGTGCGCCTTGCGGTGGGCGGAGGCGATGTCGGGGCCGACGGCGATCCCGCACGGGTTGGCGTGCTTGATGATCGCCACGCACGGGTCGGTGTGGTCGTGCGCGGCCCGCCAGGCGGCGTCGGTGTCGACGTAGTTGTTGTAGGACATCTCCTTGCCGTGCAACTGCTCGGCGTGCGCGAGCCCGGGCTGCCAGCTGCGGTAGAGCGCCGCACGCTGGTGCGGGTTCTCGCCGTAGCGGAGGACGTCGGCCCGGTCCCAGGTGGCGCCCACCCAGGCGGGGAAGCCGCTGTCGTCGTCCGGCGCGACGACGTTGCCCAGCCACGAGGCGACCGCGATGTCGTACGTGGCGGTGTGCCGGAACGCAGCCGCGGCCAGCTTCTGCCGCTCGGCGAGGGTGAAGCCTCCCGCGGCCACGGCGGTGAGGACGTCGGCGTACCGGGCGGGGTCCACGACGACAGCGACCGACGGGTGGTTCTTGGCCGAGGCGCGCACCATGGCCGGGCCCCCGATGTCGATCTGCTCCACGCACTCGTCGGGGCTCGCACCCGAGGAGACGGTCTCGGTGAACGGGTACAGGTTCACCACGACCAGGTCGAACGGCGCGATGCCCAGCTCCTCCAGCTGCCGCACGTGGTCGGGCTTGCGCCGGTCGGCCAGGATCCCGGCGTGGACGGCGGGGTGCAGCGTCTTCACGCGGCCGTCGAGGCACTCGGGGAAGCCGGTGACCTGCTCGACGGGCGTCACCGGGATGCCCGCCTCCGCGATCCGCCGGGCGGTCGCGCCGGTGCTCACCAGCTCGACGCCCGCGGCGGCCAGGCCCGCGGCCAGTTCCTCCACACCGGTCTTGTCGTAGACGCCCAGGAGGGCGCGGCGGATCGGGGTGCGGTCGCTCATCGGTCGCTCTTCCTCGCTACATCGGCGGTGACGACGTGCGCCACCGTCTCCACCAGGAGCTCGCGCTCCGCTTCCTTGATCCGTTCGTGCAGTCGCGCCTCGTCGTCCCCGGGCAGCACGGCCACCTCGCGCCGGGCGAGCACGGGGCCGGTGTCGACGCCTGCGTCGACGACGTGCACGCTCGCCCCGGTCACCGGGACGCCGGCGGCGAGCGCGTCGCGGACGGCGTGTGCGCCGGGGAACGCCGGCAGCAGGGCGGGATGGGTGTTGATCAGCCGGCCGCCGAACGCGCCGAGCACGGCGGGGCCGACGATCTTCATGAAGCCGGCCGAGACCACGAGGTCCGGCGCGTGCGCGCCGATCTCCGCGGCCAGGGCCCGGTCCCAGGCGGAGCGGTCGGCGTGGTCCCCCACCTCGCAGACGAACGTGGGCAGACCCCGTCGCCGGGCGTGCTCCAGACCCGTGGCGGGGCGGTCGCTGCCGACGGCGGCGACCGTCGCGGGGTAGGCCGGGTCGTCGGTCGCGTCCAGCAGCGCCGCGCACAGCGAGCCGGCGCCCGAGAGCAGCACGACCACCCGCGCCCGCGGGTCGGGGACGGCTGCGGACACGACCGCGACCCTAGCCGGGACGGCTCCGGCCGCCGACGGGCCGGGTCGGGTTCAGCCGAGCGCGCGCCAGCGGGCGACGGCGGCGGAGATC
>NZ_SPQM01000197.1 GCF_004570345.1 Blastococcus sp. CT_GayMR20
CTCGAAGCCGACGCGCGTCGTCATGGAGGACGGCACGGAGACCGAGGTCGACCACGGACACGTCGTGATCGCGGCCATCACCTCCTGCACCAACACCTCCAACCCGCAGGTGATGATCGGCGCGGCCCTGCTGGCCAAGAACGCCGTCGAGCGCGGGCTGGCCACCAAGCCGTGGGTGAAGACGACGCTGGCCCCCGGGTCCAAGGTCGTCATGGACTACTACGAGAAGGCCGAGCTCACGCCGTACCTGGAGAAGCTCGGCTTCTACCTGGTCGGCTACGGCTGCACGACCTGCATCGGCAACTCCGGTCCGCTGCCCGAGCCGGTCAGCCAGGCGGTCAACGAGGCCGACCTCGCCGTCGTCTCGGTCCTGTCGGGCAACCGCAACTTCGAGGGCCGGATCAACCCCGACGTCAAGATGAACTACCTGGCCAGCCCGCCGCTGGTGATCGCCTACGCGCTGGCCGGCTCGATGGACGTCGACCTGAACAACGACCCGCTCGGCCAGGACCCCGACGGCAACGACGTCTTCCTGCACGACATCTGGCCGTCGCCGCAGGAGGTCCAGCGGGTCATCGACCACGCCGTCTCCGCGGAGATGTTCAGCAAGGACTACGCCGACGTCTTCACCGGGACCGAGCAGTGGCAGAACCTGCCCACGCCGACCGGCGACACGTTCGACTGGGACCCGGACAGCACCTATGTGCGCCGTCCTCCGTACTTCGAGGGCATGCCTGCCGAGCCGTCGCCGGTCGAGGACATCACCGGCGCACGCACCCTCGCGGTGCTCGGCGACTCGGTGACCACCGACCACATCTCCCCGGCCGGCTCGATCAAGGCCGACAGCCCCGCGGGCACGTACCTCCGCGAGCACGGGGTGGACCGTCGCGACTTCAACTCCTACGGCTCCCGCCGCGGGAACCACGAGGTCATGATCCGAGGCACCTTCGCCAACATCCGGCTGCGCAACCAGCTGGTGCCCGGCATCGAGGGTGGCGTCACCAAGAACCACCTGACCGGCGAGACGACGACGATCTACGACGCCTCGCGCGCCTACATCGACGCCGGGATCCCGCTGGTGGTGCTGGCCGGCAAGGAGTACGGCTCGGGTTCCTCCCGCGACTGGGCGGCCAAGGGAACGGCGCTGCTCGGGGTCAAGGCCGTCATCGCCGAGAGCTACGAGCGCATCCACCGCTCCAACCTGATCGGGATGGGCGTGCTGCCGCTGCAGTACCTCGAGGGCCAGAACCGGGAGTCGCTCGGCCTGACCGGCGACGAGGAGTTCGCGATCACCGGGATCACCGCGCTGAACGACGGCTCGGTGCCGCGCACGGTGAAGGTCAAGGCGCAGGCTGCGGACGGTGAGACGACCGAGTTCGACGCCCGCGTCCGCATCGACACCCCCGGTGAGGCGAACTACTACCGCAACGGCGGGATCATGCAGTACGTCCTGCGCTCGCTGCGGGACAACGTCGCCTGATCGCCGCCTGACGCATGGACCTGGGGCTGGGCGGTCGCGGTTACCTGCTCACCGGCGCGAGCCGGGGGCTGGGGTTCGCGACCGCCCGCGCCCTGGTCGACGACGGCGCCCGGGTGCTGATCAGCTCCCGGAGCGCCGACTCGGTGTCCGCAGCGGCGGGTGACCTGGGCGGCGCCCCGGTCGCGCAGGGCGTGGCGGCCGACCTCGCCGACGCAGACACTGCCGAGCGCCTGGTCGCCGAGGCCCGCGCCCGGCTGGACCGCATCGACGGCGCCCTGATCTCCGTCGGCGGCCCGGCCCCGGGGGCGGTGCTCGACACCGCGGACGCCGACTGGCGCTCGGCCCTCGACAGCGTTGTCCTCGGGCCGCTCCGACTGGTCCGGGCCCTGCTCCCGCACCTCGGGACGGGAGCGGCGATCGCCTTCGTCCTGTCGACCTCGGTGCGGGAGCCGCTCCCCGGGCTGGCCATCTCCAACGGGCTGCGACCCGGGCTCGCCATGACCATCAAGTCGCTGGCCGACGAGCTCGGACCGCGGGGCGTCCGCGTTCTGGGGCTGATGCCGGGCTCCGTGGCCACCGACCGGATGACCCAGCTGTGGGCCGCGTCCAGCGATCCGGCCGCGGAGCGCGCCTCGGCCGAGGCAGCGATCCCGCTGCGCCGGATCGGGCAGCCCGAGGAGTTCGGCCGGGTGGCCGCCTTCCTGCTCTCCCCCGCCGCGTCCTACATCACCGGCACGGTGGTGGCCGTCGACGGCGGGCGGCTGCGAGCTCCGTGAAGAAGGACCTCCTCGCCCCCCTGCGAGGGAGCCCGATCCTCGTCGCCTGCGCGCACGGCACCCGCAATCCCACCGGACGGCGGCTGATCGCCGAACTGGCTCTCGCCGCCCGGGCGTTGCGGCCCGGCCTGGTGACCACCGCCGCGTTCGTCGACGTCCAGCCACCCACGGTCGTCGACGTCGTCGCGGGCCTGGCGGCGTCCGGACAGGCGGCTGTCGTCGTCCCGCTGCTCCTGTCCGGCGGCTACCACGTGCACGTGGACATCGCCAGGGCCGTGGCGGGCTCGGCGGGCACCGTCGCCGCCCGGCCGCTCGGCCCGGACCCGCGGCTGGTCGCGGTGCTGCACGACCGCCTGCTGCAGGCCGGCGCCGATCCCCGCGACCCGCTCACCGCTGTCGTCCTGGCCGCGGCCGGCTCCAGCGATCACCGGGCGGTCGCCGACGTCGAGGACACCGCCGACCTGCTGCAGCGCTCCTGGGCAGGGGCGGTGACCACCGGCTACGGCTCGGCAGCCCAGCCTCCGGTGCCGGACGCGGTCGCCGCGGCCCGACGCGGCGGCGCCGAGCGGGTCGTCGTCGCCTCCTACCTGCTGGCCCCGGGCCACTTCCACGACAAGCTCGCCGGGGCCGGCGCCGACGTCGTCACCACGCCGTTGCTGCCGGACCCGCGGATCGCCGCCGTCCTGCTCGACCGCTACGACGCGGCGCTGGACCCGACCCCGGCCGGCTGATCAGGCCTGCCAGCCGAGCACCTGCTCCCCCACCACGAGGACGACGACGAACAGGATTGCCGCCGCGAGCGGCACCGCCGCCGTCCACCACGACCGGGCGATCGCCAGGCGCACCAGCACCGCGGCGAGGACGAGCCACACCACCCACAGCGGGATCAGCACGTAGCCCGGGATGACCAGCCCACCCGCGAGGTAGAACCAGCCGACGACGAGGTGCGCCACCGCCCCCAGGACGGCGACGACGATCGGTCCGCGCGAGCGGAGAAGGGTGTCCACGGCGGCAGTATGGCGTTCCCGGCTGCCTGCACGGGGTGACCTACGCTGGAACGACGATGAGCGGGGCACCGAACGAGCAGGGCGATCGCGAGCGCGCCCGTGGCGAGCGCCGGCCCCCAGCGCCTCCGCCGGGACGTGCCCGCGGCTGACGCTCCACCCGAGGTCGAGGCTTCGGCGGGAGGTCCGTCCGGGGCGGTATCGGCTGCGGGCGGCGTCGTGCCGGGCGTGGCCTCGCCGCCCTGCTCGTTCGGTGCCCCGCTCATCGTCGTTCCAGCGTAGGTCACCCCGTGCAGGCAGCCGGGAACGCCATACTGCCGCCGTGGACACCCTTCTCCGCTCGCGCGGACCGATCGTCGTCGCCGTCCTGGGGGCGGTGGCGCACCTCGTCGTCGGCTGGTTCTACCTCGCGGGTGGGCTGGTCATCCCGGGCTACGTGCTGATCCCGCTGTGGGTGGTGTGGCTCGTCCTCGCCGCGGTGCTGGTGCGCCTGGCGATCGCCCGGTCGTGGTGGACGGCGGCGGTGCCGCTCGCGGCGGCAATCCTGTTCGTCGTCGTCCTCGTGGTGGGGGAGCAGGTGCTCGGCTGGCAGGCCTGATCAGCCGGCCGGGGTCGGGTCCAGCGCCGCGTCGTAGCGGTCGAGCAGGACGGCGGCGATCCGCGGGTCCGGCAGCAACGGCGTGGTGACGACGTCGGCGCCGGCCCCGGCGAGCTTGTCGTGGAAGTGGCCCGGGGCCAGCAGGTAGGAGGCGACGACGACCCGCTCGGCGCCGCCGCGTCGGGCCGCGGCGACCGCGTCCGGCACCGGAGGCTGGGCTGCCGAGCCGTAGCCGGTGGTCACCGCCCCTGCCCAGGAGCGCTGCAGCAGGTCGGCGGTGTCCTCGACGTCGGCGACCGCCCGGTGATCGCTGGAGCCGGCCGCGGCCAGGACGACAGCGGTGAGCGGGTCGCGGGGATCGGCGCCGGCCTGCAGCAGGCGGTCGTGCAGCACCGCGACCAGCCGCGGGTCCGGGCCGAGCGGCCGGGCGGCGACGGTGCCCGCCGAGCCCGCCACGGCCCTGGCGATGTCCACGTGCACGTGGTAGCCGCCGGACAGGAGCAGCGGGACGACGACAGCCGCCTGTCCGGACGCCGCCAGGCCCGCGACGACGTCGACGACCGTGGGTGGCTGGACGTCGACGAACGCGGCGGTGGTCACCAGGCCGGGCCGCAACGCCCGGGCGGCGAGAGCCAGTTCGGCGATCAGCCGCCGTCCGGTGGGATTGCGGGTGCCGTGCGCGCAGGCGACGAGGATCGGGCTCCCTCGCAGGGGGGCGAGGAGGTCCTTCTTCACGGAGCTCGCAGCCGCCCGCCGTCGACGGCCACCACCGTGCCGGTGATGTAGGACGCGGCGGGGGAGAGCAGGAAGGCGGCCACCCGGCCGAACTCCTCGGGCTGCCCGATCCGGCGCAGCGGGATCGCTGCCTCGGCCGAGGCGCGCTCCGCGGCCGGATCGCTGGACGCGGCCCACAGCTGGGTCATCCGGTCGGTGGCCACGGAGCCCGGCATCAGCCCCAGAACGCGGACGCCCCGCGGTCCGAGCTCGTCGGCCAGCGACTTGATGGTCATGGCGAGCCCGGGTCGCAGCCCGTTGGAGATGGCCAGCCCGGGGAGCGGCTCCCGCACCGAGGTCGACAGGACGAAGGCGATCGCCGCTCCCGTCCCGAGGTGCGGGAGCAGGGCCCGGACCAGTCGGAGCGGCCCGAGGACAACGCTGTCGAGGGCCGAGCGCCAGTCGGCGTCCGCGGTGTCGAGCACCGCCCCCGGGGCCGGGCCGCCGACGGAGATCAGGGCGCCGTCGATGCGGTCCAGCCGGGCGCGGGCCTCGGCGACCAGGCGCTCGGCAGTGTCTGCGTCGGCGAGGTCGGCCGCCACGCCCTGCGCGACCGGGGCGCCGCCCAGGTCACCCGCCGCTGCGGACACCGAGTCGGCGCTCCGGGAGCTGATCAGCACCCGGGCGCCGTCGTCGACCAGGGCGCGGGCGGTCGCGAACCCCAGCCCCCGGCTCGCGCCGGTGAGCAGGTAACCGCGACCGCCCAGCCCCAGGTCCATGCGTCAGGCGGCGATCAGGCGACGTTGTCCCGCAGCGAGCGCAGGACGTACTGCATGATCCCGCCGTTGCGGTAGTAGTTCGCCTCACCGGGGGTGTCGATGCGGACGCGGGCGTCGAACTCGGTCGTCTCACCGTCCGCAGCCTGCGCCTTGACCTTCACCGTGCGCGGCACCGAGCCGTCGTTCAGCGCGGTGATCCCGGTGATCGCGAACTCCTCGTCGCCGGTCAGGCCGAGCGACTCCCGGTTCTGGCCCTCGAGGTACTGCAGCGGCAGCACGCCCATCCCGATCAGGTTGGAGCGGTGGATGCGCTCGTAGCTCTCGGCGATGACGGCCTTGACCCCGAGCAGCGCCGTTCCCTTGGCCGCCCAGTCGCGGGAGGAACCCGAGCCGTACTCCTTGCCGGCCAGCACCACCAGCGGGATCCCGGCGTCGATGTAGGCGCGCGAGGCGTCGTAGATCGTCGTCGTCTCGCCGGTCAGGTGGTTCTTGGTGACGCCACCCTCGATGCCGGGCACCAGCTGGTTGCGCAGCCGGATGTTGGCGAAGGTGCCTCGGATCATGACCTCGTGGTTCCCGCGGCGGGAGCCGTAGGAGTTGAAGTCGCGACGGTCCACCCCGTGCTCGCGGAGGTACGTGCCCGCGGGGCTGTCGGCCTTGATCGAGCCGGCCGGGGAGATGTGGTCGGTGGTCACCGAGTCGCCGAGCACCGCGAGGGTGCGTGCGCCGGTGATGTCCTCGACCGGCGACGGCTCGGCAGGCATGCCCTCGAAGTACGGAGGACGGCGCACATAGGTGCTGTCCGGGTCCCAGTCGAACGTGTCGCCGGTCGGCGTGGGCAGGTTCTGCCACTGCTCGGTCCCGGTGAAGACGTCGGCGTAGTCCTTGCTGAACATCTCCGCGGAGACGGCGTGGTCGATGACCCGCTGGACCTCCTGCGGCGACGGCCAGATGTCGTGCAGGAAGACGTCGTTGCCGTCGGGGTCCTGGCCGAGCGGGTCGTTGTTCAGGTCGACGTCCATCGAGCCGGCCAGCGCGTAGGCGATCACCAGCGGCGGGCTGGCCAGGTAGTTCATCTTGACGTCGGGGTTGATCCGGCCCTCGAAGTTGCGGTTGCCCGACAGGACCGAGACGACGGCGAGGTCGGCCTCGTTGACCGCCTGGCTGACCGGCTCGGGCAGCGGACCGGAGTTGCCGATGCAGGTCGTGCAGCCGTAGCCGACCAGGTAGAAGCCGAGCTTCTCCAGGTACGGCGTGAGCTCGGCCTTCTCGTAGTAGTCCATGACGACCTTGGACCCGGGGGCCAGCGTCGTCTTCACCCACGGCTTGGTGGCCAGCCCGCGCTCGACGGCGTTCTTGGCCAGCAGGGCCGCGCCGATCATCACCTGCGGGTTGGAGGTGTTGGTGCAGGAGGTGATGGCCGCGATCACGACGTGTCCGTGGTCGACCTCGGTCTCCGTGCCGTCCTCCATGACGACGCGCGTCGGCTTCGAG
>NZ_SPQM01000198.1 GCF_004570345.1 Blastococcus sp. CT_GayMR20
TCGCGGTGAAGGTGGCCTCCTGGTCCCGCCATTGGTCGATGAGGACCGTGTCGTCGATGTACACCCGGATGCCGTCGTCGGCCTGGGCGGTGAACGTGTACGTCGCCGCGGTCGGGAAGTCGATAGAGCCGGCGAAGCGGGCCGACCAGTTGTCGGCCGGGATACCGGTCGCCGGTGCAGCCAGGGCCCAGTCCTTGTTGAGCATCGGACCGGCCTCGCAGGAGGTCGCGGCGGGAGTGCCGGTCAACGTCGTGTTCGCGAAGTACGTCGCCGTGTACTGCCCGGTCGCGCAGCCGCCCGGCGGCGGCGGCGGAGGCGGCGGCGGCGGTGTGCCGCCGGCGTAGGCGATGCGGCGGATGCTGCCGGTGAAGTCGACGTAGAAGAGCTCCCCGGCGGGGGACATCTCGACGTCGACCACCGCCCGGGCCGGCGAGACGAACGGCCGCGCCGACGCGACGCTGGGCTGCCCGTCGGCGCCCAGGGTCATCACGAAGATGCAGTCCCGGGCGTAGTCGGCGAAGAAGGCCGCCCCGTTGTACTCGGCGGGGTAGGGGCTTCCCGTGGTCTTCGCGAACGTGACACCGGACGCGGACGCGCCGTTGGCGGTGGCGCAGTTGTCCGCCGCGTTCATCCTTCCGCCGTGCGGATAGGAGATGTAGGGCTTGGTATCGACGTTCGCTGCGTACAGCCCCTCGCAGATGTTGAGGTTCGTGTTGTCGTACTCGGTGTTGCGGACCGGCCCCTCGTAGCAGGGCCAGCCGAAGTTGGTCATGCCGCCGGTCGGGTTGACCAGACGGTTGAGCTCTTCCGTCGTGGCCCAGCCCACGTCGCTGATCCACAGCTCGTTCGTGCCCGGCCGCATGCCCATGCGGAAGGGATTGCGCAGGCCGTACGCGACGATCCGCTGGGCGTTCGGGTCGGCCGCACCGATGTTCGGGTTGCCGGCCGCGGCCGCGCCGGTGTCGGGGTTGATCCGGATGACCGTGCCGCTCAGGGACGTGGGGTCGCCCGTGGTGCGCAGGTCCTGCGACCGGAGGGCGCCGCCCTCGGCGGTCGGCGCCGTGATCCCACCCGGATCGTTGCAGGGATTCTTGGCGGGGTAGCCCGTCTGGCCGTAGTCGACGAAGTCGAAGCTCGCCCCGTCACCGCCGGAGGCGTACAGCGCACCGTCGTTGCCGAAGACCAGGTCACCGGCGCTGTGGCTCGGGAACTGCTGGCACCAGTCGTGGATCAGATCGGTCTTCGTGGTCGTGGCGGTGCCCGGGTTCGCGAGGTTGAGCGTGAACTTCACCAGCTTGCTGCTCACGACGCAGCCGTCGGTCGTCGCGCCGGGTGGATTGGGGCAGCCGTCGCTGTCCGCTCCCGCAACGCCCCACCGCGGCATCGGGCCGGCGCCCGGGCCGGGGTTGGTCCCGGTCCCGGGGAGCTGGCTGTCGAAGGCGTACATCGCGTAGATGAACGGACGGCCGGGGAATCCCGGGTCCACGGCCAGACCGAGGAACCCGCGGTCCCAGAAGCTGTGGGTCTCCGTGCGCAGGTCCACCACCTGCGTCGCGGTGGTGTCGGTCAGGCTGTCGAACATCTGCACGGTGCCGCGCTTCTCGGCGACGAAGACCCTGCCGTCCGGGGCGAACTTCACCGCCGTCGGGTTGGCGAGGCCGCCGAACGCCTGCACCTCGGAGAACCCCGCAGGCAGCGCGGCGGCAGGCTGCGCCGACTGGATCACCGTCAGCACGGACACCGCCAGCACGAAGGCCCCCGTCGCGGCGAGTCCCTTGAGGCGGCTGATCGTCCCCGACGAACGCCTTGCACCGATCATGTCCGACTCCCGTGACAGCGAACCCAACCGCGCTGGCGCACCGGTGGCGTCCGGGAAGCTAGCGTCGGTCGGCCCGTTGCGGGAACGTTATTGAGGCGCCATCACCCTCTTGCCCAGTTCTTTCACAGGGCGCTGACCAGCCATGACGCAGCGTGCCGGAGCGATGGCCCGCTCATCCGCGACAGACATGCAGGCGGTCACTCCGCGTGGTCAGACCTCGAGGACCGTCGGGATGATCATCGGGCGCCGTCGATAGGTGTCCGACACCCACTTGCCGATCGTGCGGCGGATGACCTGCGAGAGCCGGTGCGGATCGATCTCGTCGTCCAGCAGCGCCCGCTTGAGGTTCTCCTCGACCAGCTGCAGTGCGCCGTCGAAGGCCGCGGGGTCGTCGGAGAACCCGCGGGTGGACAGGTGCAGATCGCGGACGATCGTCCGCGTGGAGAGCTCGATGACGACGGTCAGCGCCACGAAGCCCTCGTCACCGAGGATCCGGCGGGCCTGCAGCGACTCCTCGCCGACGTCGCCGACGTTGAGCCCGTCGACGTAGACGTTGCCGATCGGCACGCTGCCGACGATGGCGGCCTTGCCGTCGACGAGGTCCACGACCACCCCGTCCTCGGCGAGGATCACCCGGTCCCCGGTCATGCCGGTCTCCTCCGCCAGCGCGGCGTGCGCCCGCAGGTGCCGCCACTCGCCGTGCACCGGCATGAGGTACCGCGGCTTGGCGACGTTGAGCAGGGTGCGCAGCTCACCGGCGGGCGCGTGACCGGAGACGTGCACCCGCGCGGTCTCCTTGTGCACCACCGTGGCGCCGAGCCGGGCCAGGCCGTTGATCACCTTGTAGACGGCGGTCTCGTTGCCGGGCACCAGGGACGACGCGAGGACGACGGTGTCGCCGGCCTCGATGGTGACCTGGTGGTGCTCGCCGCGCGCCATCCGGCCCAGCGCCGACAACGGCTCCCCCTGCGACCCGGTGCTGACGAGGACGACCTGCTCCGGTGGCATGGCCGCGGCCTCGTCGAGCGAGACCATCAGTCCCGGCGCCACGCGGAGCAGGCCGAGGTCGCGGGCGACGCCCATGTTGCGGACCATCGACCGGCCCACCAGCGCGACCTTGCGCCGGTGCGACTCGGCGCAGTCGAGCACCTGCTGGATGCGGTGCACGTGGCTGGCGAAGCTGGAGACGATCAGCCGCTGCGACGCACGGGCGAAGACGTCGTCCAACACGGGGCCGATGCTGCGCTCGGGGGTGACGAAGCCGGGGACCTCGGCGTTGGTGGAGTCCGACAGCAGCAGGTCGATCCCCGCCAGGCCGAGGCGGGCGAACGCGCCCAGATCGGTGAGGACGCCGTCCAGCGGCAGCTGGTCCATCTTGAAGTCGCCGGTGTGCACGAGGGTGCCGGCCGGGGTGTGCACGGCGACGGCGAGCGCGTCGGGGATCGAGTGGTTCACCGAGACGAACTCGCAGTGGAAGTGCCCGGCCAGGTGGTCGTCGCCCGCGGCGACCTCGACGAGCGTCGGGTCGATGCGGTGTTCGCGCAGCTTGGCCGCGACCAGCGCCAGGGTGAAGCGGGATCCGACGAGCGGGATGTCGCCGCGCAGCCGCAGCAGGTACGGGATCGCCCCGATGTGGTCCTCGTGGCCGTGCGTGAGGACGACGGCCGCGATGTCGTCGAGGCGGTGCTCGATGACCCCGAAGTCGGGGAGGATCAGGTCGACGCCGGGCTGCTCCGGCTCGGGGAACAGGACGCCGCAGTCGATGACCAGCAGCTGGCCGTCGAACTCCAGCACGGCCATGTTGCGGCCGATCTCGCCGAGTCCGCCCAGCGCCATCACCCGCAGACCGCCCGCGGGGAGCGGCGGCGGGGCCTTCAGGTCCAGGTGCGGTTGCGTGACCTGTCCACTCACGAGACCTCCTCGCCGGCGCTCGGCGGACCCGTTCGTGCCACTGCTGCGTCCATCGGTGAGCTCGCAAGCTCGCTCACAGGTGGATGCCTCCGGCGGCCAGGTCCTTCCGCAGCTGCGCGACCTGCTCGGGGGTGGCGTCGACGAGGGGCGGACGGACCGGGCCGGCGGGGAGGTGCAGCTCCTTGAGCGCGGCCTTGACCATCATGGCGCCCTGGCCGCCGCCCATGATCCCGGAGTAGACCGGCAGCAGGCTCTCGTTGACCGCCCGCGCCTTGACCAGGTCGCCGGACTCCACCGCCGCGATGAGCTCGGCCAGCCGCGGGCCCACCAGGTGCCCCACCACGCTGACGACCCCGACCGCGCCGATCGCGAGCAGCGGCAGGTTCAGCATGTCCTCGCCGCTGTAGTAGACCAGATCGGTGCGGGCCAGGGTCCAGGCGACGTCCCCGAGGTTCCCCTTGGCGTCCTTCACCGCGACGATCCGCGGGTGCTCCGCGAGCCGGACGAGGGTGTCCACCTCGATCGGCACGATCGAGCGCGGCGGGATGTCGTAGAGCATGACCGGCAGGTCGGTGGCGTCCGCGATGGCGGTGAAGTGGCGGAGGAGCCCGGCCTGGGACGGCCGGTTGTAGTACGGCGTCACGGCGAGCAGGCCGTGGACGCCCAGCCGCTCGGCCGACCGCACGTTCTCGATGGAGTGCGCGGTGTCGTTGGTCCCGATGCCGGCGACGACGACGGCGCGGTCACCGACGGCGTCCAGGACCGCCTCGAGCAGGGTGTGCTGCTCGGCGTCGCTCACCGTGGGCGCCTCGCCGGTGGTGCCGAGCACGACCAGGCCGTCGTGGGCGCCGCGGTCCACGAGATGCGCGGCCAGCTCCTGGGCCCCGGCGAGGTCGACCGAGCCGTCCTCGGTGAACGGGGTCACCATCGCCGTGAGGACGCGCCCGAAGGGCCGGGCCGGGTCGCTGCTCATGGGGAGAATCTACCCAGCGGGGGCGACGGTCCCTCGTCCGTACTCCGACACGGCGTACCGCAGACCGGACGACGACGTCGACCAGCCCTCGGCCGGTGACCGCTCGTCCAGCCGCCACTCGCCGCCGATCCCCGGCGCGAAGGTGTCGCCGTCGACGACGACGTCCACGTCGGTGACGACCAGCCGGTCGGCGTGCGGCAGGAAGGCCGTGTAGACCGCTCCCCCACCGATCACCCAGAACGACTCGTGCTCGGCGAGCACCTGCGCCACCGAGCCGGTCCGGTGCGCCCCGTCGGCCGACCACCGCGGGTCCGTCGTCAGGACGACGTTGGTGCGCCCGGGCAGCGGACGGAAGCGGTCGGGCAGCGATTCCCAGGTGCGGCGGCCCATCACCACGGTGGCGCCCATGGTGAGCCGGCGGAACAGCGCCATGTCCTCCGGCAGGTGCCAGGGCAGACCGCCGTCGGCGCCGATCACGCCGTTCCGGGCCTGCGCCCAGATCAGCCCGACCCTCACACCGCCACGGCTGCCCGGATCGCCGGGTGCGGGTCGTAGTCGCGGACGGTGAAGTGCTCGTGGGTGTAGTCGAACAGGGAGGGGGCGGGCGCCACCTCCAGCGTCGGGAACGGCCGCACCTCGCGGGAGAGCTGCTCGGTGACCTGGGCGGTGTGGTTGCTGTAGATGTGGCAGTCGCCGCCGACCCAGATGAAGTCGCCCGGCGCCAGGCCCACCTGGTCGGCGACCATGCGCGTGAGCAGCGCGTAGCTGGCGATGTTGAACGGGACGCCGAGGAACATGTCGGCGCTGCGCTGGTACAGCTGGCAGGAGAGCCTGCCGTCGGCGACGTAGAACTGGAAGAGCGCGTGGCAGGGCGCCAGGGCCATGTCGGGCAGGGCCCCGACGTTCCAGGCCGACACGATCATGCGGCGGGAGTCGGGATCGGAGCGCAGCGTCGACAGGATCGCCGAGATCTGGTCGATCTGCTGTCCGTCGGGCGCGGGCCAGGACCGCCACTGCACGCCGTAGACCGGACCGAGCTCACCGTCCGGCGAGGCCCACTCGTCCCAGATGGTCACGCCGTGGTCGCGCAGCCAGCCGACGTTGCTGTCGCCGCGCAGGAACCACAGCAGCTCGACGGCGATCGACTTGAAGTGGACCTTCTTCGTCGTCACCAGCGGGAAGCTCTCCGACAGGTCGTAGCGCAGCCGCTCACCGAAGAGGCTGACGGTGCCGGTGCCGGTGCGGTCCTGCTTCGGCGTCCCCTGCTCCAGGATGCGCCGCAGGAGGTCCTCGTACTGGGTGTCGATCGCGCCTGCCACGGGCCCGAGGGTACGGGGGGAAGGCGACGGGAACCCTCAGCCCTCGGTGACGAACGGGCTCGCGGCGACCTCCGTGCCGTCGGCCAGCGCACTGATCCGGAAGTCCCCGAACGCGTTGCCGGCCACCCGCTGGAGTTCGCGCAGGCAGGCGACGGCGAGCTCGCGGATCTCGACGTCGGCGTGCTCGCTGGCCCGCATGGCGATGAAGTGCCGCCAGGCCCGGTAGTTGCCGGTGACGACGACGCGCGTCTCCGTGGCGTTGGGCAGCACCGCCCGCGCGGCCTGGCGGGCCTGCTTGCGGCGGAGGGTGGAGTTGGGGACGTCGGCGAACCGCTTCTCCAGCCCCTCGAGCAGCTCGTCGTACGCGGCGAGCGCGGCGTCGGTCGCGGCGAGGAACCGCTCGTGCAGTTCGGGGTCCTCGGCGATGACGGCGGGCTCGACGAAGGCGGCATCGCGCTCGGGCACGTAGCGCTGGGAGAGCTGGCTGTAGGAGAAGTGCCGGTGGCGGATCAGCTCGTGGGTGAGCGACCGGGAGACACCGGTGAGGTACATGGTGACGGTGCCGTGCTCGAGCACGGAGAGGTGCCCGACCTCGAGGATGTGCCGCAGGTACCCCTCGTTGGTCGCGGTGGCCGGGTTCGGCTTGTCCCACGACTGGTAGCAGGCCCGGCCCGCGAACTCCGCCAGCGCCTGCCCGCCGTCCACGTCGGTCTCCCACGGGACGTCGGCCGGCGGCGTGAACTGCGTCTGGGCGATGACCTGGACCTGGAGCGGGACGATCTCGGGCACGGGACGAGCCTACGGCGGCCGGC
>NZ_SPQM01000199.1 GCF_004570345.1 Blastococcus sp. CT_GayMR20
AGTTACGGCGGCCATGGCGAGAGGGAAACGCCCGGCAACATTCCGAACCCGGAAGCTAAGCCTCTCAGCGCCGATGGTACTGCCCTGGAGACGGGGTGGGAGAGTAGGACGCCGCCGGACAACCATTCCCGAAAGGGCCCCAGCCACCACGCTGGGGCCCTTTCGTCGTCTCGGCCCGTCGCACTGCCGAGCGGTTCGTGCACGACTCGGGCACGGGCTCCGTCACGTGACGGAGGCGGGGCCGAGTGCTGATGCGTCCCGGTCAGGGAACGACCCGGCGGATCCCGGCGAAGGACGCGGCGGCGACGGCCACGGCCAGCGCAGCCGGCAGGCCGACGGCCAGGGTGGTGACGGACTGGTCCGCGAACCAGTTGCCGATGGCGCGCCACGCATCGAGCCACGTGACGAGGATTGCCAGGCCACCGACGACGACCGTCGCCGCGATGGTGAGTCCCCAGACGCCTGACGGGCCCCACCGCTTGGACACCACGCCCAGGCCGATGCCGAGGAAGGCGGAGAGCAGGACTGGGGTCCCGGAGACGAGCACCTGGAGGGCGGGGTTGTCGACGTCCATGAGGCCCGGGGCCCAGAAGCCCATGTCGACGCCCCAGCCGCTGGTCGCGTCCTCGATCGAGGTCAGGGCCGAGACGCCGGTCCCGTAGATCAGTGCCTCGACAACCGCGACCAGCACCGTCCCCAGGTAGAAGGAGCGGCGGCTCAGGCTCATCCCCATGGCCAGCGGCAGGAGCTGGGTGACCGTCTGCACGTAGCCGATCATCATCGTGATGTAGAGCGCCAGGATCCCGCCGGTGAAGCCGCCGTCCTCGGCCCCGGCCGGCGTGAGGTGCCACACGGCCAGGTTGATCACGAAGCTCAGCCCCACGATCAACCACGGCATCGCCAGGCCGATCAGGGGGTGGACGAAGTGCAGGCGGGCGGCCTGGAGGACGCGGTGCATCAGGAGACCTCCTCGAGGTCGTCGGAGGGTGCCAGGTGGACCGAGCCGCGTGCCGCGGGGCTCTGCAGGCTCATCGCCACGACGAGCTGCTGCAGGTTGGTCGGTTCGACCCCGAGGCCGTGGGCGGAGGCCGCGTGGCGGTCGGCTGCACCGTCGACACGGACGACGGCCCGGCTGTGTCCGCCGAGCGACTCCGCGTGCAGGAGCTCGTGCTGCCGAGCGAACGCCAGCACCTTGTCGCCGGGCCCGGTCACGGTGACCGCGCTGTCCCGCAGCGACTCCGCGTCGGCGTCCAGCAGGACGCGTCCCCGGTCGATGAGCAGGACGTGCTCCAGGAGCGGCGCGATCTCCTCGATCAGGTGCGTCGAGAGGACGACGGTCCGGGGGTGCTCCGCGTAGTCCGCGATGAGGCGGTCGTAGAACAGCTGCCGGGCGACGGCGTCCAGACCCAGGTACGGCTCGTCGAACAGGGTGAGCGGCGCCCGGGACGCCAGACCGATGACGATGCCGACCGCGGAGGTCATGCCGCGGGAGAGCTTCTTGATCGGCCGCTTGCTCGGCAGGTCGAAGTCGGCCAGCAGGCCGGCCGCGAGGTCGGCGTCCCAGCGCGGGAACAGCAGGGACGCCGCCGTGAGGGCGTCGGTGACGCGGAAGTAGTCGGGGTAGCGCTGCCCCTCCTTGATGAAGCAGGTGTCGCGCAGGACGGCGTCGTTCTCGTACGGCGCGGACCCGAGCACCTCCACCCGGCCCCGGGTCGGCACGCGGTGCCCGGTCAGCAGCTGCATGAGGGTCGTCTTGCCGGCGCCGTTGCGGCCGAGCAGGCCGGTGATGGCGTCCTGCTCGAATGCGGTGGTGACGCCGTCCAGCGCGGTGTGCTCGCGGAACCGCATCGTCACGTCGGACAGCGTTGCGACGGCGCTCATCGCCGGGCCTCCCAGTCGTCGATCATCGCGGCGAGTTCGCGGGCGGAGATGCCGAGCTTCCGTGCCTCGGTCATCAGGGGGCGGACGTACTGGTCGGCGAACTCGCTGCGCCGACGCTTGAGCAGCTGCTCACGGGCGCCCGTGGCGACGAACATCCCGACTCCTCGTCTCTTGTAGAGGACCCCGTCGGCCACCAGCTCGTTCAGGCCCTTGGCGGCGGTGGCGGGGTTGATGCGGTGGAAGGCGGCCAGCTCGTTGGACGAGGGCGCCTGGGCCTCCTCGGCGAGGGACCCGTCGACGATCGCGTTCTCGATCTGAGCCGCGACCTGGCGGAAGATGGGGCCGGCGTCCTCGTTCACGACGGAGCGCCGGGGATCCCATGGGCTCCGGCGATGGCGCCGTGGTCCGTGGGTTCATTACTCATGTAATGAACCATAGAACCACCGGCGGTGCGGGCGCGAGAGCGACTCCCCGTTGAGTGACCCGGGTACCGCGCAACAGGGCTGTCACACACCGGCGCTAGCGTCCGGGCTCCGCCGACGTCCGGAGGTCGACCGCGTTGCACCTGTCGCCGCACGAGCAGGAACGTCTGCTGCTCTCCTACGCCGCGGAGCTGGCCCGCCGACGGCGTGCGCGGGGGCTGAGGCTGAACCTGCCGGAGGCCACGGCGATCGTCACCGACCACGTGCTGGAGGGCGCTCGGGACGGCGTCCTCGTCGCGGAGCTCATGCAGTCCGGCCGCACGGTCCTGACCAGGGACGACGTCATGGCCGGCGTCCCGGAGCTGCTGGAGGAGGTGCAGGTGGAGGCGACCTTCCCGGACGGGACCAAGCTGGTGACCGTCCACCATCCCATCCCGTGATCCCCGGTGAGGTCCTCCCGGCGGACGGGGTGATCGAGACGCTCCCCGGGGCGGCGCGCATCGAGCTCGAGGTCACCAACTCCGGCGACCGGCCGGTGCAGGTCGGCTCGCACTTCCACTTCGCGCAGACCAACCGGGTGCTCGTCTTCGACCGTGCGGCCGCGCGCGGCCATCGGCTGGACGTCGCGGCTGGCACCGCCGTCCGCTTCGAGCCGGGGATCACCCGCACGGTTCCCCTCGTCCCGCTCGCCGGGGCGCGCGTCGTCCCGGGGCTGACCGCCGAAGGGGGCCTGTCCTAGTGGTCCGACTCAGCCGCGAGCGCTACGCGCAGCTCTATGGGCCCACGACCGGCGACCGCGTCCGCCTGGCCGACACCGATCTCCTGATCGAGGTCACCAACGACCTGTCCGGTGGCCCGGGCCGCGCCGGCGAGGAGGCCGTCTTCGGCGGCGGCAAGGTGATCCGCGAGTCGATGGGCCAGGGCCGGGCGACGCGCGCCGAGGGCGCTCCGGACCTGGTCATCACCGGCGCCGTCGTCCTCGACCACTGGGGGATCATCAAGGCCGACGTCGGCATCCGCGACGGCAGGATCGTCGCGCTCGGCAAGGCCGGCAACCCCGACACCATGGACGGCGTCCATCCCGGCCTGGTCATCGGTCCCGGCACCGAGGTGCTCGCCGGCAACGGGAAGATCCTCACCGCCGGCGGCATCGACTGCCACGTCCACTTCATCTGCCCGCAGATCGTCCCGACCGCGCTCGGCTCGGGAGTCACGACGCTGATCGGTGGCGGCACGGGCCCGGCCGAGGGCTCGAAGGCCACCACCATCACGCCCGGCGACTGGTACCTGGCCCGCATGCTCGAGGCGATGGACCCGCTGCCGGTCAACGTGGCGCTGCTGGGCAAGGGCAACACGGTGCGCCGGGAGTCGCTGGTCGAGCAGCTCCGGGCCGGCGCGAGCGGGTTCAAGTTGCACGAGGACTGGGGCTCCACCCCCGCGGCCATCGACGCGGCGCTGACGGTGGCCGGGGAGCACGGCGTCCCCGTGGCCCTGCACAGCGACACCCTGAACGAGGCGGGCTTCGTCGAGGACACCCTGGCCGCGATCGCCGGGCGGAGCATTCACGCGTACCACACGGAGGGTGCCGGAGGCGGTCACGCGCCGGACATCATCACCGTCGCCGGGCACCCGAACGTGCTGCCCAGCAGCACCAACCCGACCCGCCCGCACACTGTGAACACCCTCGACGAGCACCTCGACATGCTCATGGTCTGCCATCACCTGGACAGCTCCGTCCCCGAGGACCTCGCCTTCGCCGAGAGCCGGATCCGGCCGACCACCATCGCGGCCGAGGACCTGCTGCACGACCTGGGCGCGATCTCGATGATCGGGTCCGACGCGCAGGCGATGGGCCGGGTCGGCGAGGTCGTGCTGCGCACCTGGCAGACCGCCCACGTGATGAAGCAGCGCCGGGGCTCGCTGGCCGGCGACGGCAACGCCGACAACGCCCGCGCCCGCCGGTACGTCGCCAAGTACACGATCTGCCCCGCGGTCGCCCACGGCATCGACGGCGAGGTGGGGTCGGTCGAGTCGGGCAAGCTCGCCGACCTGGTGCTGTGGGACCCGAGGCTCTTCGGCGTCCGGCCGCACGTCGTCCTCAAGGGCGGGATGATCGCCTGGGCGCAGATGGGGGACGCCAACGCCTCGATCCCCACGCCGCAGCCGGTGCTCCCCCGGCCGATGTTCGGCGCCTACGGCAAGGTCCCGGCGATGACCAGCGTCCACTTCGTGGCGCCGGCCGCCATCGAGGCGGGGCTCGCCGACCGGCTGGCGGTCGACCGGCGGCTGATGGCCGTCACCGACACCACCCGGCTGACCAAGGCCGACATGCCCGAGAACACCGCGCTCCCCGACATCCGCGTCGACCCCGACACCTTCACGGTGTCCGTGGACGGCGAGGTCTGGGAGCCCGAGCCGGTCCGCGAGCTGCCCATGGCCCAGCGCTACTTCCTCTTCTAGGGGGCCCCTTTCCCATGAGTTCAGCGCTGCTCACGCTGGCCGATTCCCGGCTGCCCGCCGGTGGGCACACGCACTCCGGAGGCGTGGAACAGGCGATCGCGGCGGGTGTCGTGCGCGACCCGGGGTCGCTGAGCACGTTCCTGCGCCGCCGGCTGGCGACATCGGGAGCCGTGAGCGCCGGGCTCGCCGCCGCGGCGTGCGGCGCGGACGCGTCCACGCTGGCACGACTGGACGAGGAGGCCGATGCCCGAACGCCGTCACCGGCGGTCCGGGCGGCGTCGCGACAGCAGGGTCGCGGGCTGATGCGGGTCGGCCGCCGAGCCTGGCCCTCGGCTTCCTGGGACGCGCTCCCGGCGCTCCCCCATCATCCGATCGCACTCGGCATCGCCGCCGCGCTGGCGGGCCTGGGCCCCCGTGAGGCCGCCCAGGCCGCCGCCTACCTGTCGATCAGCGGGCCGGCGACCGCCGCCCAGCGACTGCTGGCGATGGACCCGCTCACCGTCGCCGCCGTCACCGCGCGGCTCGCCCCCGAGATCGACGCCACAGCCGCGGCCGCCACACGGTCCGGCCTGCCCGCCGCCACCGACCCACTGCTCGACCTCCTCGCCGAGGTCCACGCCGCACGGAAGGACCGCTTCTTTGCCTCCTGACCACAACCTGGACGACTACGTCGACGCGCCGGCGCCGCACCGCCACGGGGGACCGCTGCGCGTCGGGCTCGGCGGCCCGGTCGGCTCCGGCAAGACGGCCCTAGCGGCGGCGCTGTGCCGGACCCTCGGTGCCGAGTACGACCTCGCCGTCGTCACCAACGACATCTACACGACCGAGGACGCCGACTTCCTCCGCCGCAACGCCGTCCTCCCCGACGACCGGATCGAGGCCGTGCAGACGGGCTGCTGTCCGCACACCGCGATCCGCGACGACATCACCGCCAATCTCGACGCCGTCGAGCTCCTGGAGTCCCGTCATCCAGGCCTGGAGCTGGTCCTGGTCGAGAGCGGCGGCGACAACCTCACCGCCTCCTTCAGCTACGGGCTCGTCGACGTGCAGGTGTTCGTCATCGACGTGGCCGGCGGCGACAAGGTCCCGCGCAAGGGCGGACCCGGAGTCACCGCCGCCGACCTCCTCGTGGTGAACAAGACCGACCTGGCCCCGATGGTCGGCGCGGACCTCGACGTGATGCGGCGCGACTCCGCGGCGGTGCGGAACGGCAAGCCGACGCACCTCATCTCGCTCCGGGAGGACCCGACGGCCTCGTCGGTCGCCGAGTGGGTGCGCGAGCAGGTGCGGGCAAGGGTGGCTCAGTCCGCGTGAGAACGGTCGTCGAGGTCATCGCCCGGCTCGGGCCGGGTGGCCGCACGGTGCTGCCGGTGGTCCGGGCCAGCGGTCAGCTCGCGGTCCGCCGCACCGGCCCGGCGACCGTGCACCTCGTCGCCACGGCTTTCGGGCCGCTCGGCGGGGACGACGCCCGGATCTCGCTGGTCGTGGAGGAGGGGGCGCGCCTGTCCGTCCGCTCCGTGGCCGCGGCGATCGCGCTCCCCGCCCGTGGTGGGTCGCCGCCGTCGGCCCAGCGGATCACCGCGGAGGTCGCGGGCACGCTCGATCTGCGGCTGGAACCCACCGTGGTCGCCGCCGGCGCGCACCACCTGGCCGCGCTGACGGGGGAGCTCGCCGACGGCGCCGTCCTCACCGCCACCGAGCAGGTCCTGCTCGGCCGGACCGGGGAGGTTCCGGGCCGCTGGACCGGTACGACGCGGATCGAGCGGGCGGGCCGCCCGCTCCTGCACACGACGGTCGGCCTCGGACCGGGGGAGGCGGCCTGGCTGCCGCCGATCGCCCCGCGGGCCTACGCCTCCACGGTCCACACCGGGGGCGGCGAGGCGGGGGTCGGCACCGCGGACGACGCCGTCCGGCTGCCTCTGCCGGGCGGCTGGGTCACCACGGCATGGGGTGCGGAACTGCACCGTGTGGTCGTGGCCCTCGAGTCCCTGACCGGTCCGGGTGCCAGGGTGACCGCATGAGCCTCGTCGTCCGTGCCCGCCGGGTGCTGCTGCCCG
>NZ_SPQM01000019.1 GCF_004570345.1 Blastococcus sp. CT_GayMR20
CCGCCGTCATGGGAGCGGTCGGACTGGTGGCCCGGGTGGCGTGGGGCCGCCTGTTCGAACGGGTGCGCCGGCCGGAGCTGCTCCTCGCCTTCCTGCCGGTCGTGGCGACGGGCGCCGTGGGCGTTCTGGCCACGGCGGGCGTCGGCCAGGCTCCCGAGCTCGTCTGGGTCGCCGTCGTCCTGCACGGCGCCAGCGCCGTGGCGGCCAACGCCGTGCTCATGCTGGCGGTGGTCGCCACGTCGGACCCGGGCGTCCTGGGTGCGGCGACAGGGCTCGTCGCCACCGGCCAGTTCGCCGGGTTCGCCCTGGGCCCGATCGCGTTCGGCGCCATGGTCGACGGTTTCGGCGCCTACGGCCCCGGGTGGCTCGCGGTCGGCGCGCTGTACCTCCTGGCGGCAGTCGTCATGGTGGTGGCGGCGTGGCGGGTCCGTCGTCGGCGAGCGGGCGGCGCCTCGACCCTTGACTTATGACCGTTCAGTTACCTAGCTTGGCCATCTGGCCGCCGTGGGGACGGAGAAGTCATGCGAGAACCTGACCGGGGCGGGCGCGTGGCACCGGCGCCCGTGCAGGCGGAGGTCGCGTTCTACTGCGACGGTCTGCGGCTCGCGGCGACGGTGCATCGCCCAGCCGGGCCGCGGCCGGCGAGCGGGTGGCCCGCAGTGGTGGTCTGCAACGGTTTCGGGGCGAGCCGTGAACTGGTCGTGCCCGAGATCGCGGACCGGATCGCCGACGCGGGCATGCTCGCACTGCGCTTCGACTATCGAGGCTTCGGGGAGAGCGAGGGGCGCCCCCACCACCTGATCCCTCAGGAGCAGGTGGCGGACGCGCGGGCTGCCGTCACGTACCTGGAGTCGCGGGACGACGTCGACCCCGGGGCGATCGGGCTGTACGGAACCAGCTTCGGAGGCGGTCACGTCATCGCCCTCGCCGGCACCGATCCACGGGTGCGTGCGGTCGTGTCGGTCGTGCCGGTCGGCGACGGGAGCCGCTGGATGCGCAGCCTGCGCCGCAACTGGGAGTGGAACGCCTTCCGCCGGCGCCTCCGCGAGGACCGCATGCGCCGCATACGCACCGGGGAGTCGGAGTGGGTGGACTCCGACGACATCATGATCCCGGACCCGCACGCCGACGCCTGGCACCAGGAGGTCATCGCGCAGTTCCCCGAGCGCAAGTACTCCCTGCCACTGGAGACCGCCGACCGGCTCCTGGAGTACTCCCCGCAGGCCGTCGTGGCGCACATCGCCCCCCGCCCCCTGCTCCTGATCCACGTCCTCGACGACGACCTGGTCCCCACCGACGAGAGCGAGCAGCTGTACGCGGCCGCGGGGGAGCCCAAGCGCCTGGTCCTGCTGCCGGGAACCCACCACCACGACATCTACGCCGGGGAGCCGTTCGAGGCGGTGATGTCGGAGGCGGTTCCCTGGCTGGCCGGCGCGCTCGGGAGCCGGAGCCACGGCACCGCCGCGGGCGCGGACATCCGCGTGGACGGTGGCTGAGCTCGAGGTCGGCGTCCTGCTGCCGCACTTCGGGGACGACGCGAGCGTCGCCAGGATCCTCGGCCACACCCCCGTCCTCGAGCGGCTCGGATACCGGTCGGCATGGGTGCGGGACAACCTCGCGTACGCCCCGCACGCGTTCGAGCCTCCCGGTCGCCGGTTCGTCGACCCCTTCGTGACCCTCTCGGCGGTGGCGGCCGTGACGGCGTCCCTCGGCGTGGGCACGGCGGTGACCATCCCGTTCCGTCCTCCGGCGGTCACCGCGGCACTGGTCGGGTCGCTGTGCTGGCTGGCGCCCGGCCGGGTCCAGATCGGCATGGGGTTCGGCAGCCCCCGGCCGGCCTTCGCGGCGGTCGGGATCGACTTCCCGGACCGGTACGCGCTGTGCGACCGGACCCTGGCGCTGTTGCGCGACAGCGGCGGGCCGGACGCCGAGGCCGCGGGCCCGCCGATCGACCCGGCGCCGCCTCGGGATCTGCCGCTGTGGTTCGGCGGCGCGTCCGACCGTTCGCTGCGCAGCGCCGTCCGGTGGTGCGACGGGCTGCTGCTCGCCCGCGCCGACCTGACCACCATCACCTCCACGCGCGACAGGGCCGCGGCCATGTCCGGCGACCGTCGGCCGCCGCGCATGGGGACGGTCGCGCTCGTCCTTCCGGGGCGGTCGTACGAGGACGCGCTGCGGGACGTGGACGAGTCGCAACTGCTCGCCGAGCTGTCCCGCGTCAACAGACGCGACTACACCGCGGTGCGGGAGGCGCAGGGCGCCGTCCTCGCGGGCTCGCCGGACGACATCGCCGCCGGCCTGGATGCGCTGGCGGGGGTCGGTGTGGAGCTGGTCGTCGTCGATCTCCGGATGACGATGGGCCGCTTCGAGGAGTGGACCGCGGTCCTGGGCGAGCGCCTGCTCGCGTGAGCGGAGGCCGACGGACCGGCACCGGCGTTATGTGATCGAGACCACAAACAAGTCCGCCAACCCGTTGACTACTAATCGTTCAGTCACCTACGTTCGGCCAACCAACCGCCGGACGCACGTCTGATGGAGGCCGCCACGTGAGGACCCAGGGCATGTCACACACAGCACCAGGCCGAGGACGTCGCCGCTCGGGCCGAGCCGCACTGACGGCCGCACTCCTCGTGTTCCCCCTCCTGGCCGCGTGCGGAGGCGGCTCCGAGGAGCCCGAGGCCTCCGGTGGGGGCGGCGGCGGGGGGGACGAGCCGCTGAGCATCACCGTGGTCAACGGCATCACCTCGTTCGAGTTCATGGCCGCCGACATGGCCGAGAAGATCGGGGTCTGGGAGGACCTGAACCTCGACGTCGAGTACATCCGCGGCAGCGGCGGCGGCGGTCAGGTGACCACCACCATGACGGCGGGCCAGGCCGACCTCGGTCTCCACGGCGGCGGCGCGGCCGCGATCAGCATGGCCGAGGGCATGCCGGCGAAGATCGTCGCCGTCACCGCCCCGTCCTTCTCCGGCATGGTGTGCGTGGTCCACGAGGAGTCCGACATCCAGTCCTTCGCGGACCTGGAGGGCAAGACGATGGGCATCTCCAGCGCCGGCTCGCTGACCGACCTGGTGTCCCGCATGATCGCCAAGAACAACGGGTGGGAGCTGGGCACCGACTTCCACCAGGCGACGATCGGCGACCTGAGCCAGCTCACCGCGGCACTGCAGGAGCGTGTCGTCGACATCATCTGCTGGTCCGCGGAGCCGGCGTTGACGCTGGTCGAGAGGGGACAGGGCCGCATCCTCGGAGACGCCGGGGAGATCGTCGGCCCCAACATCTTCGAGGCGATCGAGGCGACCGACGAGGCGATCGAGTCGAAGCCAGAGGCGATCGAGCGCTACCTGCAGGGCTACTTCACGGCCGTGCAGTACATGAAGGACAACCCGGACGAGAGCATCGAGTTCCTCGCCGAGTACGCCAGCGTCTCCGAGGACGTGGCCCGGCAGGTCTACGAGATGGAGATGGACAACCAGTCCCTCGACGGCACCGCGACCGACGAGATGCTGGAGGGCCTGGTCGCCACCGCCTCAGACCTCTCGGGCAAGAGCCTCGAGGTGGAGCAGGTCTGGGACGACCAGTTCGTCCCGGTCGAGCTGCCCTGACCCAGGCGCCGGACGGCGCCGGGGCATCCGGCGCCGTCCGGCGGACCGCCTCCCCGGAGCGCGGCCATCCAACTTCGAACCAGGGGGGACCCGCATGGTCCAGACGGTCGACCGATCCGCAGCGGGGCCACAGTCGCCCCCGGTCGCCGCCCCCCGGCGGCGGTACTGGCCGTTGCCGGTCCCCGTGGCCCGGCTGCTGCTGATCCTCGCGTGGCTGGTCCTCTGGGAGATCACCGTCCGGCTCGAGCTGCTCAACCCCATCCTGGTCGCGACCCCGAGCGCCACCGCGGTCGAGATGGTCGCCATCCTGGGCGATGAGGAGGTCCGGGCCGCCTTCGGCCGGACCCTGTCCGAGTACGTGGTGGGTTTCACCATCGGAGCTGTCGCCGGCATCGCACTCGGTGTGGTCCTCGGGCTGTCCCGCCCCGCCTTCCGGGTGCTGAACGCGCCGCTGATGATCGTGTACGGCACGCCGAAGAGCATCTTCCTCCCGCTGTTCGTGGTGTTCCTCGGGCTCGGGTTCGAGTCGCCGACCGCCTTCGCCGCCATGGAGACCGTCTTCCCCCTGGTCATCGCGGTCGTCGCGGGGATGCACTCCCTGGACGCACGGCTGATGACGGCGGCGGACGCGATGGGGGCGAGCCGGCTCGACAAGGTGCGCTTCCTGATCATCCCGTCGGCCCTGCCGTCGATCATCTCCGGCATGTGGCTCGGGCTGAAGCAGGCGCTGCTGGCCGTCCTGCTCGCCGAGCTGCTGATCTCCGGCGGTGACAACGTCGGCTTCTACATCGCCCACTACGCGGCCGTGTTCGAGCCCGAGAAGGTGTACGCGCTCATCGGATGGCTCTCGGTCTTCGCCATCACCCTGGGCGTCATCTGGCGACGAGTCGACGCCTACGCCGGTCGTTGGCGCACGGCAGGACGAGGAGCAAGCCTGTGATCCAGTCGACCAATATCGAACGGAGCGATGTGCCAACACAGACGGGGGACGGCGATCCCCGGCCGGTCATCCTCCGCGCGGAGAACGTCTCGGTGTCCTACCAGTCGGCATCGGGCTCCCGGGTCGATGCGGTCCGAGAGGTGTCGCTGGACATCCGCGAGGGCGAGTTCGTGAGCATCATCGGGCCGAGCGGGTGCGGGAAGTCCACCCTGCTCCGTGCCTTCGGCGGACTCACCCGCACCAGCGGTGGATCCGTGCTGCTCCAGGGCGACCCGGTGACCCGACCGAAGCCGGACAAGATCGGCTTCGTCTTCCAGGACTACACGCTCTTCCCCTGGCGCTCGGTCCTGGCCAACACCGTCATGGGCCTGCAGTTCCGCGGGGTCGACCGGCGTGAGCGCGAAGCCACGGCACGCCGGTACCTGGAGCTGGTCGGCCTCGACTGGTGCGCCGACAGCTTTCCCGCCGAACTGTCCGGTGGCATGCAGCAACGTGTTGCGATCGCACGGGCGCTGACCACCGACCCCGCGGTGCTGCTCATGGACGAACCCTTCGGCGCGCTCGACGAGCAGACCCGCACGCTGCTCGGCGGGGAGCTCGCCGGCATCGTCGAGAAGACCGGGAAGACGGTCCTGCTGGTCACCCACAGCCTGGCCGAGGCGGTGTTCCTGTCCGACCGGATCCTGGTGATGAGCGCCCGGCCCGGGTGCATCAAGGAGATCGTCCAGGTGCCGGCGGAACGGCCGAGGACCGAGGAGTTCCTCACCTCCGCCCTGTTCGACGAGATCCGCGCCAAGGTCTTCGCCTCGCTCATCGAGGAGGTCCACCGCCAGGCCCAGGCGAACGAGGAGTCACGGCGTGCCGCGCAACGGGGATAGGCGCAGGGAGCTCCTCCTGGTCGTCAGCGGCCGGCTGGTCCTGGTGGGCGCGCTCATCTGGGGCTGGGACTGGCTGGTGCGCAGCGGCCGGGTGTCGCCGCTGCTGCTCCCGCCTCCGGACGCGGTGCTCAGGCGGCTGTGGGAGCTGCTCCAGGGCGCCGAGCTGTGGGAGAACCTCGCCATCACGGTCTTCGACGTCCTCGCGGCATTCGTCGTGTCCCTCGTCACCGGCCTCGCCGTCGGGGTGACCGTGGGCGCGAGCCGGTACTGGTCCCAGGTGGTCGAGCCGCTGATCGTCGCCGCGTACACGGTCCCGATCATCGTGATCTACCCCGTGATCACCATGCTCTTCGGGATCGACGACCTCTCCAAGATCGTGTTCGCCGGGCTGTACGGGTTCTTCCCGATCGCGGCCAACACCATCCGGGGGCTCATGGTCGTCCAGCCCGGTTTCCTGGACGCCGCCCGCGCCCTGGGCGCCCGACCGAACCAGCTGAAGTGGTCCATCATGGTGCCCGCAGCCCGTCCCCTGATCCTCTCCGGCATCCGGATCGGCCTGTCGCTGAACCTCATCGGCGTGGTGGCCGGCCAGATGCTCGCCTCACGGGACGGCATCGGTTTCCTGATCTCGACGAACGCGCAGTTGCTCAGGTCCCAGGACCTCTACGCCTACATCGCGCTGACGTTCGTCCTGGCCGGGCTGGTCAACTACGTCCTCACCCGCAACGAGCAGGCCATCCCCCGCGAACGCAGGAGCTTCCGGACGCGGAACGGCCGTCGCGGCTCCCCGCTGGCCGGCCCGACGGGGGTGGGTCAGCCCGTCCGGTAGCCGCTCCGTCCGGCGCAGAAAGGTCGTGGGTTTCCTCGCGCATCTGCCCCGGGGCAACTGATCCGTTACACCCCGAGCGAAAGGTGCATCCCGTGGCGGTCCTACCTCACCTACGAGGACGCCTCCGTCCACGGATACCGGGCCGGCTGGGTCCGCGCACGGCGCCCGGCCGGGCTCCGGGCGCCGCGCCTGGTGACGTTCGGCTGAGCGGAGGGAACCCGTGGACGTGAGCGAGGACGAACGGAGCGCCGGCTCCGCGGCTGATCCGGTGTGCACGGCGCAGCTGTCGACCGTGGCCAATGGGCAGCCGGTGACGGCGGACATCGCCTGCCACACGCTGCTGATCGACTTCCTCCGGGAGGAGGTCGGGGTGCGCAGTGCGCGCCGGTCCTGCGACGTCCAGCTGTGCGGGTCGTGCTCCGTACTCGTCGACGGCCTCCCCGTGAGCTCGTGCTGCTACCTCGCCGTGGACGTCGACAAGAAGTCCGTCCTGACGGCCGAGGGACTGCGCGGTCTGGAGGATGCGGACCCGATCTACACCGCGCTCGAGAACGCGTTCGTCGAGCACGCCGCGGTGCAGTGCGGGTACTGCACACCCGGGTTCATGGTCACCCTGTGGTTCCTGATCGAGGGGGGCCATCTCACCCCCGGCACGACCCATGAAGAGCTGCGCACCCTGCTCAAGGGCAATCTCTGCCGCTGCACCGGATACGAACCCATCCTGGCGGCCGCATCCGCGGCCGTGGGAGCACTCGCGGGCGCACGGGGCGACGGCGCGTGACCGGTCCAGCCGTCGTCGACACCGCCGGCGCGACGACCGTCGTCGGGACGTCACACGGGCGCACGGACGCCCGACTGAAGTGCCGCGGTGAGGCCGAGTACGTCGGCGACATCGCACTGCCGGGCATGCTGCACGCCAAGGTCCTTCGCAGCCCCGTCGCGCACGCGCGGATCGTCGGCATCGACGCGTCCGGCGCGGCGGGCGTGCCGGGGCTGGTGCGGATCATCACGGCGGCGGATCTGCCCTTCGGGGACCGCCGGTACGGCCACATCCTGGCCGACCAGCCCGTTCTCGCCCGCGATGCGGTCAGGTACGTGGGGCAACCGGTGGCCATCGCCGTCGCCCGTGATCCCGGTGCCGCCCTCGAGGCCCTGGAGCACGTCGACGTGGACTACGACCCGCTGCCGACGGTCGAGCTGAGCAACGCGTTCGCTCCGGACACCCCGCTCGTGCACGCGGAGCCGGTGGAGCAGGGCTTCCTGCCCAGCGCCGTGGTGCGCGCGGAGGTGACCGGCAACGTGTGCTACGAGTACGCCGACGTCCGGGGCGACATCGAAGGCGCGCTGGCCCGCGCGGACCACGTGGTCGAGCGGGATTACACGTTCCCGAGCACCTACCAGTACGCGATGGAACCGCACAGCGCCATCGCTGTCCGGCAGGGGAACGCGCTGGAGCTCTGGGCGGCGTGCCAGCACCCGTTCCTGGTGCGTCGCGAGATCGCGCGACTGTTCGGTCTGGACCTGGACGACGTCCGGTTGCACGTGCCGTTCCTCGGCGGGGGCTTCGGCAGCAAGTCCTATACCACGGTCGAGCCGCTGGTCTGCACGGCTGCCTGGCTGACCGGCGCACCGGTCAAGCTGGTCAACACGGTCGAGGAGTCCATCCAGACCAGCCGGCAGCACAACATGCGCTGCCGGATGCTGACCGCGATCTCTCGGGACGGGGAGCTCCTCGTACGCAGCGCGCGCATCCTGATGGACACCGGCGCCTACGCGACCAACGGGCCGACCATCACCTTCTTCACCGGCGTGGCGGCTCCCGGTCCCTATGCCTGGGGCGCCGTCGACGTGAACGCCAAGTGCGTCTACACCACCCGCTCGCCGTCCGGCTCGTACCGCGGCTTCGGGGCCTCGCACACCCAGTGGATCAGCGAGATGCAGCTCGACGAGGTCGCGGCGATGGCCGGCCTCGACCGCATGGAGCTGCGCCGGCGCAATCTGCTCCGGCGGGGGGATCTCGTGCACCCGCGGCTCGGGCCCCTGGACGCCGACCTCGCCGACAGCTTCGAGAAGGTGCTCGCCGGCCTGCCCGCACGTCCCGACGCCGCTCCGGGGACGAGGGTCGGCGTCGGCGTCGGGTTCGGGGTCATCCCCGCCGGTGCCGATCCGTCGGCGAACGCCCTGGCGCGTATCCGCAGCGACGGCCGGGTCAAGCTCCTCGTCGGCAGCACGGAGATCGGTCAGGGAGCCAGGACCGTCTTCGCGCAGATCGCCGCGGAGGTGCTCGACGTGCCCGTGGAGAGCATCGAGGTCCCTGGCGCGGACACGAGCATGACGCCGTTCGACCGCTCCACCGGAGCGAGTCGCTCGACGACGCTGGTGGGGCTGGCGGTGGAACGCGCGGCACGCGACGTGGTCGCCCAGCTGTCCGCGCTGGCCGTGCGGCTGCTCCCTGCCGACAGCGGCGAGGTCACCTACGCCGACCGCACGTTCTCCCGGGGCGGCCTGGGTGTGTCCTTCGACGAGGTCGTGGCACTGCTGGGGCCCAATGGCGACGAGATCGTCGGACGCGGGCGCGTGGGCATCGGCGAGGACAAGCCGAACTTCCCGGTCTACTGGGAGGTGTGTGCCGCCGGAGCGGTCGTGTCCGTCGACGAGGGCACCGGCAAGGTGACCGTCCTGCACACCGTGGGGGTCCCCGACGTGGGACGCGCGATCAACCCACGCCTGGTCGCCGTCCAGGACTCCGGCTGCAGCATCCAGGCACTCGGTCACACGCTGCTCGAGGAACTCGAGTTCGGCGACGACGGTGAGCTGCTGACGCCGTCCCTGGTCCAGTACCGGGTGCCGACCACCGACGACATCCCGCACCGGATGGACTGCGAGCTGGTGGAGAACCAGGACGGCCCGGGACCCTTCGGCGCGAAGGGCTGCGGGGAAGGGGCCTTCGGCGCGATCCCCGCGGCGATCATGACCGGCCTGCTCGACGCCGGGGTGCGGGTCCACGACCTGCCGGCGACGCCCGAGCGGATCTGGACCAGCCTCCACGCGGAGGAGCAGCCGGCGGACGGACCACCTACGTTCCGGGCGTTGGCCTGATGCTGCGCCGCGGCCTGCACGTGCACCGGGCGCACGGCATCCAGGAGGCGCTCGCCCTGCTGGAGGAGTACGGCGAGGACGCCACTCTCTACGCCGGCGGCACCGAGCTGGTGCTGGTGCTCAAGCTGGGGCTGTCGTCGGCCCAGCACCTCGTCGACGTACGGGGCATCCCGGAGCTCACCGGTGTCGGTCTGCTCGCCGACGGCGAGCCCGACACCGGGACAGTGCTCCGGATCGGCGCGGCCACGACGCACTGGGCGCTCCAGGGCGCCCCCGCCGTCCGTGCCGGGTGGCCCGCGCTCGCCGCCATGGAACGCACGGTGGGCAACCTCCGCGTCCAGGCGACCGGAACGCTCGGGGGCAACCTCTGCTTCGCCGACCCCCAGTCCGACCCGGCGACGTTCCTGGTCGCCGGCGAGGCCGCGGTGGTCTGCGCCTCCGCCGGGCCGCGGCGGACGATGCCCGTCGCGGATTTCCTCGTGGATGCGTACAGCCCGGCTCTGCGCGAGGGGGAGGAGCTCTTGGAGAGCATCCTGCTGCCCCTTCCCGCCGAGGGCACCTCCGTGGTGCACCGGAAGCTGGCCTTCGGTGAGCGGCCGGACGTGACGTGCTGCGCGTTCGTCACCACGGTCGACGGCCGGATCGACGGGGCGCGCGTGGTCCTGGGGTCGGTCACCGGCGTCCCCGTGGCGCTCGCCGCCGCCACAGAACTGGTCGGGCGGTCGTCGGCGGAGGCCGCCGACGCCGCGGACGACGTCGCCCACACTGCCGTGGCCGAGGTCGCCGACCGCATGCTCGGTGACAAGCAGACCCCCTATGCCCGGTCGCTGGCGCGCTCGCTCGTGGCATCGGTCGTCGCCGAGGCGGTCACCGCCGGTGCGGCTCCACCCCCCGCCTCGTTCCCCGGAGGATGACCCGGATGCGTTCGGCCCTGGATCAGCTCGCAAGGATTCCCGACCAGGACGTCGCGGCGCTGCGCACGATGTGGTCCGGCGACCTGCCGGAGGCCCGCCCCCCGGGGGAGCGCCCCGCGGTGATCATCACCGGCATGACGACCAGCGGCTGCGTGCGGGCGACGGTGAACGACGCCTTCATGCTGAACTTCCACACCGTCGTCCCCCTCGAGTGCGTGGCGGACCGCTCCCAGCTCTCCCACGAGGCGGAGTTGATCGACATGGGGGCGAAATCTGCCGATGCGGTCGACGTCGGAGACCTCGTCGCGGTGCTCGCTGACCCGCGACCCCTCACTGTCACCCGGGCGTGATGCGTAGCCCTGGGTCCCGACCACCGACCCGCCGATCAGGCCACCGTTCAGCCGACCGAGGCCTTTCCGGTCGACGGCGGGAGTCGCGTCACCGGGGCCGCCAGAACGGTCCTGGATCTCGTCGCTGTGCCCGGTTCCAGTTCCCGCTATCGTTGAATGAACGGTCATTGATCGAGCGGACCGCTGTTCCTCGGCACGGGCTGACCACCACTCTCCAGGGAGACACCACATGATCGACATCGACACCCATCGCCGCGACCTGGCCATCGCCAACCGAATCCTCGCCCGAGAGGATGTCGTCGACCACCTCGGCCACATCAGTGCTCGCCACCCGGAAGATCCGAGCCGTTTCCTGTTGTCGCAGTCGCGCAGTCCCGAACTGGTCACGCCCAGCGATATCAAGGAATACGATCTGGCGGGGACTCCGACCGATGGACCGCCGCACCCCATGTATGTCGAGCGCTTCATCCACGCCGCGATCTACCGGGCCCGGCCGGACGTCAACTCGGTTGCACACGCGCACGCCTACGACCTGCTGCCGTTCACCGTCGCCTACGACGCGAAGCTGAGGGCCGTCGTCCACCCCGCCTACACCATCGGCACCGAGGCGCCGGTGTGGGACTTCCGTGACAGGTTCCCGAACGGGACACCGCTGGTGTTGGACATGACGCAGGGCGATGATCTCGCCGCCACACTGGGGCAGAACTCCGTGGCACTGATGCGCAACCACGGGTTCGTCGTTGCCCTGGACTCGGTCGTCAGCACGATCTACGCCAGCGTCTACCTGAAGGTCAACGCGCGAGTCCAGAGCGAGGCCATGCGCTTCGGCGGCGACGTGTCCTATCTCCAGCCGAGAGAGCTGGAGGCGATCGATGAGCTGTACAGGAACGCACCGCACACCGTGGGCCGGGCGTGGGAGTACTGGGTGCGCCGCGCCGACCTGAACGGCATGTAGGGCCGGCTGGTCATGGTGCAGCTGCGGCGCGCGGGCGATGTGGAGCTCTCGACATGGGGGGCCACGTCGCCGACGTGGTGGACGTCGGCGACAGGTCGCGGCGCTCGCCGGACGGCGAGCGGTGACGCCCCCCGCCCCCCCAGGCAGTCGATGAGGGCGATCAGCCGTACCTGTGCCGGTGACCCCGGCCGGACCCGGTGTACCGCATGACGCCGGTCGTGCCGTCGATGTCCATGTTCTGGACGATGTGACAGGGCTCGGGATGTCCACGGCCCTACCGAGTAGCCGGTCAGGGCCGCCGTGAGGTCGTCCCAGCATCGGTGATCGGGGACGTCCGCCAGCGAGACCGTCGAGTCCCCGCGCAGACAGGTCTGCGCGGCCACGCCGTGCTCGATCGCCCACTGCCGGCGTCCGTGGCTGCAGGTGCCGTACCAGAGGTCGGGCGTGTCCTCGACGACGTCCGAGGACGATGCGCAGCATCCCGACGTTCCGCTTGCTCGATGAGGACGTCGCTCGTGGTGAGGAATGACGTGCGCTGGTCGGCCCGTGCTCAGTCCGGTGGATGCGCCTCGTGCGCGGGTGCACCCTGGGGAATCCGGTCGACCCGAGCGGCGAGCTCATCGGCGAGCAGCGGGTTGAAGAAGGCTCCGCTCGCGCTCTGCACCGCCGTGGCCCCCGCGTCGAACAGCCTGAGCGCCTCGTCCACACCGGTCGCCCCGCCCATCGCCAGGATGTCGAACGCGACACCCACGTCCTCCCTCAGCGCGGCGAGGCCGCGCACGAAGTCCACGGCCAGGTGACCGATGGGATGACCGGACACGCCCGCCTCCAGCCGGCCGGGGAAGGTGGGGCGGGACCGGGTCGGATCGCGCACCGGGAGCTGCAGGGCGTTGATGCCCGCCACGCCGTCCACCAGGTGGGCCACCGGTCCGAGCGAGAGGCGCAGACGCTCGGCAGGCATGTAGCCGACCTTGACGACGAGGGCGACCGAGTCGCCGAGCGCGGCGCGGACGGCCCCCACGATCGACCGGACGCTGTCGCCGTCGAGATAGATCGCCGGGAGCGGCCGCCCGTCGGCGACGCCGTTGGGGCAGGACAGGTTCAGTTCGATCGCGCGCACGCCCGTCTCTGCGCCCAGCACCGCCGTCCGGGCGAAGTCGCTCGCGAGTTCCTCGCCCCGGTGGTCCTCGAAGTTGCCCATGACGCTGAGCAGGAGCAGCTGGTCGGCGTCGAGGGCGGACATCGCCCTCCGCACGTCCGGTTGCCACACCGCCGGGTCGTGGGACGGCACCCCGAAGGAGTTGACCGTCGAGAATCGGTGCGCCGAGCGGGGCCACACGGTGGGTCCGGCGGTCACCTCGGCGGAACCGATGTCGGCTTCCTCCCACGGCGCCGCGTCGGTGTCGGCGAAGTACCAGTTGGCATCCGGCAGCGCGGGGCGGGGGACAGAACGCACCGTCTTGTACGTGAGCAGGTTGAATCCCTGTCGCGCGTAGAAGGACACCCACCGCGCGTTCATGGTGAGGGGGCAGGCCGGGATGCCGATGGGGACGCCGATGGGCTGCCCGAGGACGGTCCAGGGGCCGCCCGGCGCGGGGGCCCGGTGGTCGTCGACGACGGAGCCGCCGCTGAACGGTCCGCTCTCGTTCTGCTTCAGGTCCTGGCGGAAGTCGTAGCGGGGGAAGGGGAACCCGTGGCGTTCCAGCAGGTCCGCCCGGCCGGCACGGAACAGCAGCCGGCCCAGTTCGCACACGAGCCGATCCGGCTCGCCGCGGTGCCGGGCGACCAGGGCACGGGCCTCGACGGTGAGGTCGGGCGGACCACCGGCGGCGAGGTCACCGAGCAGGTCCTCGGCCCGCCCTGCGGCGACCGGCCGGATCGGCGGGATGTCCGTGGCCGTCAGCGGTCCCGGAAGTCGGCCGGCCGGCGCTCGCCGTAGGCCCGGATCGCCTCGTCGAAGTCCTCGGTCATCATGCAGAGCGTCTGCGTCCGGTTCTCCATCTCCATCGCCTGGCGCAGGGCCGGCGCGTCCAGCGTGTAGTTGAGCAGTTCCTTGGTCATGCGGATGCCGAACGGTGAGTTCTGGAGGATCTGCCCCGCCAGCTCCTCGGCCGCCTCCAGGTGCCTGCCTTCCTCGACGACGCGGTTGACCAGTCCGATCCTCGCCGCCTCCTCCGCCTCGACGAAGCGCCCCGTGTAGAGGATCTCGGCGGCGAGCGTCGGACCGACCAGCCGCGGCAGGAACCAGGATGCGCCGTCGTCGCCGCCGGACAGCGCGAGGCGGATGAACGCGGCGTTGAAGCGGGCCGTCGTGTCGGCGATCCGGAGGTCCGCAGCCGCCACGAGAGCGAGACCGCCACCGACCGCGGGCCCGTGGACGGCGGCGATCACCGGCTGGGGGATGTCCCGCAGACGCAGGACCATCGAGGCCAGCCGCCGCTGGAGCCGATAGCGCGCCTGCACCTTGCCCACCGCTTCGGGCCAGCCCTCCACACCCTCGCCCATGTCCAGGCCGGCGCAGAAGGCGGGGCCGGCGCCGGTGAGGATCAGAACGCGCGCCGTGAGGTCGGCCTCGAGCTCGTCGCAGACCCGATGCACCTCGTCGACGGTCGCGAGGTTGTAGGCGTTGCGTCGCTCGGGGCGGTTCAGCGTCAGCACCGCGACCTGGTCCCGGCGCTCGAAGAGCACGTGCTCGTACGTCATCGTGGGCACCTCATGGCCAGCCACTGTGGTGAACGTCCGTTCAGGTGTCAAGCCGGGGCGTCTTCCGGGTTGCCGTTGACTTCTAAACGTTCAGTCATACGATGAGGACTCTTTCCGGACCACGAGGGAGAGCGCACGTGGACAAGACAGCGTTGGTCATCGGCGGCACCGGGCCCACCGGCCCGCCGATCATCCGCGGCCTGCAGGAGCGGGGCTACCGGCCCGTCATGCTCCACAGCGGCAAGCACGAGGTCGAGGAGGTCGGGCCGGACAAGCTGGAGCACATCCACACCGACGCGAACTTCGCCGAGACCCTGACGGAGGGGATCGGCGATCGCACGTTCGACCTGGTGATCGCCACGTACGGACGGCTCAGGCTGCTCCCCGAGGTGCTCCGGGACCGCACGCCGCGCCTGATCACCGTCGGCGGCACGATCTACGACACCAAGTACTCGCGTGCCGCGACGGAGGACTCCCCGCGGGATCTGCACCACAAGATCTACGTCAAGATCGTGGAGACCGAGCAGGTGCTCATGGACGCCCACGCCGCGGGCGTCTTCAACGTCACGCACCTGCGCTACCCGAACCTCTACGGGCCCCGTCAGCTCGCCCCTCGCGAGTGGTCGATCATCCGCCGGATCCGCGACGGTCGCCGTCGACTGCCGATCCTGGACGCCGGGCTCACGCTCGAGAGCCGCTCGTACGTGGACAACGCCGCCCATGCGGTGCTGCTCACGGTGGACCACCCCGAGGAGGCTGCCGGTCAGGCGTACAGCGTGGTGGACGAGTACACGCCGTCCGACGCCGACCGGGTCCACGCCATGGCCGCGGTGATGGGTGCCGAGGTCGAACTGGTCAGTTTTCCCCCGAATGCCGGCCGGCCGGCGTGGTACTGGGGGATCGGCCGCAGCCTGCGCTGGGGGCAGGACGGCACCCCGCCGCCGACCACTCACTCGCTGATCGACATGGCGAAGATGAAGGAGCAACTCGGGTACCGGGACCTCGTCGACTTCCCCGGGGCGATCGAGCGGACGGTGAACTTCTACCTCGAGAACTCTCCGGAGCCGGGTGGGGAGGAGGAGCGCCAGCTGAGCGACGCCTTCGACTACGAGGCCGAGGACGCGTTCCTCGCGGCCTACGACCGTTTCGTGGGCGAGTGCGAGTCGATCCCCTTCGAGGGTGTCGTCTACCGGCACCAGTACGACCACCCGAAGGCGCCGGCGTCGGCGTCGACGGCACACTGAGGCGGTCGCGCGTCACGACCACCGGTCGCTCCGGTCCCCGCAGGGGCCGTTCGGGAACCGCACACCGGTTCGGTCCCCGAGCGGCCCCGGGGGCGGCCATGATCGCGATCGCGGCCGCCGTCCCGCTCCCCACCGGCCTGCTGGAGGACATGTCCCCATGGCGCTTCCCAATGACTCGCCCGTCGACCAGCCCGTCGACGCACGGGGCGGCGACTCCCCGTTCGACACCGACGGGCTGATCAGGGAGCCGGACGGAAGGCTGTGGTACCGCGACCACCCGGACACCTTCACGGCCGTGCTGAGCCGCACCGTTGACCGTTGTGGTGACTCCGTGGCGGTCATCGACATCGACGGCACGCCGGTCACCCACGCCGAGCTGTGGGAACTGGCTTCGCGCGTCGCCGGGGGGCTGCGGGAGGACGGCGTCGCGGTGGGGGACCGGGTCGCCATCGACCTGCCCAACTCGCTGGCCTGGGTGACGGCCTTCCTGGGTGTGGTCCTGGCCGGTGGGGTGGCAGTACCGCTCGACCAGCGCGGAACCGCGGAGACCCGCCGGGCCTGCCTGACCGACGCCGCGCCGACCGCCGTCCTCGACGACGCCGGAGGACTGCCGAGCGGCTCGCCGTTCGTCCATGACGCGGACCCCGCAGAGCTCGGCCAGCTGCTCTACACCAGCGGCACGACCGGCGAACCCAAGGGGGTCATGGTCAGCCAGCGCAACCTGGCCGCCCTGAGCGAGATCACCCGTCGCGTCTTCCGCATCGGCGCCCCCGGCTCCCCGCCGCTGCGCAATCTCGTGGCCATCCCCCTGTACCACGCGGCGGGCTGCAACGCGCAGCTGCTCCCGACCCTCGCCCTCGGGGGCACGGCCGTTCTGAGCCGGTCGTCGAGGCCGGAGGACATCGTCGCCATGGCGGTCCAGCACGAGCCGACCATGATGTTGGCCGTGCCGGCCGTGTACAAGCTGCTGGTCCAGCGGGAGCCGGTGCGCTTCCAGGCAGTCGCCTCGCTGCGGTGGCTGATCTACGGAGCGGCTCCGATCTCGAAGTCGCTCATCGACGAACTGCGTGAGCTGCTCCCCGACGTGCGGCTCGGCAACGCGTTCGGCATGACCGAGATCAGCAACATGGCGCTGTTCCTGCCCGACGAGTACGCCGTCACCGACCACGACAGCGTCGGCTTCGCCGTTCCCGGCGTCGAGGTGGACCTCCAGGACGAGGACGCGGCTGGGCAGGGGCAACTGCGCCTGAGAGGCCCCAACATGGCTGCCGGGTACTGGCGGAAGCCGGCGATGACCGACGAGACCTTCGGTTCCGGATGGATCCGGTCCGGCGACATCGCGACGATCGACGGTCGGGGCCTCGTCTACCTCAAGGACCGGGCCAAGGACGTCATCAACCGGGGTGGCGAGAAGATCTACTCGCTCGAGGTCGAGAACGCCCTCGCCGGTCATCCGGGCGTCGACGAGGCCGCCGTCATGCCCGTGACGGACGACGTCATGGGCGAGAAGGTAGGAGCCGTCGTGGTGGCGAGGGATGCCTCGTTGACCGAGGACGCTCTGCTCGCGTTCCTGCGTGACCGCCTGCCGCCGTACGCGCTGCCCGAGCACCTGGTGCTCCGCACGGGGGAGCTGCCCCGGGGCAGCTCGGGGAAGATCCTGAAGGCGCAGCTGCGCGGAGAACTCGGGTGGGGGTGACACCGCATCCCGGAACGCCGGTGCGCCGCTCGCTGCGTGCGCCGGACGTCGACAAGCTGGTCGAGGACGCCTGCGCGGGGCAGTTGCGTGCCGTCAGCCGCTTGCTCAGCCTCGTCGAGGAGGGCGTGCCCGACCTGCCCCGGATCACTGCCGCCCTGGCGGAACGACCCGGTCACGCACACGTCATCGGGCTGACCGGCGCACCCGGCGTCGGCAAGTCCACCTCGGCGAGCGCGCTCGTCGACGCCTACCGCCGTCGCGGTGCGCGGGTCGCGGTGCTGGCCGTCGACCCGTCGTCCCCGCTCTCCGGTGGCGCGCTCCTGGGCGACCGGGTGCGCATGCAGGAGCACGCCGGCGACAGGGGCGTGTTCGTCCGTTCGATGGCGTCCCGCGGGCAGTTGGGCGGCCTGTCGCGGGCGACACCGCAGGCCCTGCGCGTGCTGGACGCGGCCGGCTTCGACGTCGTCCTGCTCGAGACCGTCGGCGTGGGCCAGTCCGAGGTGAGCGTCGCCGGCATGGCCGACACGACCCTCGTGCTGCTCGCCCCGGGGCTGGGCGACGGCGTGCAGGCGGCCAAGGCGGGCCTCCTGGAGGTCGCCGATGTCTTCGTCGTGAACAAGGCCGACACGCCGGGCGCGGAGCAGGTGGTCCGTGACCTGCGGCGCATGCTGTCGCTGGACCACCGCCGAGGGGGCGAGCGGTGGCGCACGCCCGTGCTGAAGACCAACGCCGTCGACCACGAGGGCTACGACGAGGTGCTGGAGGCCGTCGACCGGCACGTCGCGTGGAGCGCGACGACCGGGGAGATCGAGCACCGCCGGACGCGGCGTGCGGGCGAGGAGCTCGACGCGCTCGTGCGGGCAGCGGTCACCCGTCGCCTCGCCGGACTGCGAGGCGGCGAGGCCTTCCGACGGATGGCCGCCGAGGTCGCCGGGGGCCGCTCGGATCCGTACTCCGCGGCCGACCGGCTGATCGGCTCCTTGCTCAGCTGACCGCGCGGCTCTTCCGACTCCGGGCCGCGGTGGGACGCTCCGACCGGCCGAGGATCCGGAGCACCACCGCGGCGGTGTGGTCCGCAACCTGCTCCGGCGACATGTTCCCCGCGCTGCTGTACCAGGAAGCGGTGCTCGAGCACAGCGTCAAGGCCGACAGCGCCGAGAGGCGGACGTCCTCGACGTCGAAGACGCCTCTGGCGACGCCGTCGTCGATCGTCGTGATCCAGATGGTCCGCACCTGGGACATGAGCCGGGCGATCTCCGTCCGGCCCTCCTCCGTGAGCCCGTTGACGCCGTGCCGCCCGACGAAGGCGGCCTTGGGGTTCTTGAGATCTTCGACGACCAGGTCGTAGGCAAGTGCACCCATCCGCTCCGACGGGTCGTCGTACTTGTCGACGATGGCGTGTTCCCGCCGGAGGAGGCTCTCGAGCTCGTAGCTGAGGACCTCGAAGAGGATGGCCTCCTTGCTGGCGTAGTAGTTGTACAGATTGGCGGGGGTCATCCCCAGCTCGCTGGCCAGCTGCTTCATGCTCGTCCCGGCGTAGCTCTGGCGCGTGAACAGCTGTACGGCCGCCAGTCGGATCCGGTCCCGCTGCCGGAAGGCCGCGCTCGCACCATTGGCGGCCGGATCCTCCGAGCCGGGCGGGAAGGCATCGGTTCTGGAATTGATGGTCATCCTCGGGTCACCGTTCATGTCGTGGGAGCCCGGCCGGACCCGGGGAGGAGTTGACAGAAACGTCTCGGCAGGGTGAACAGCCGGCACAGCGTACCGGTCGCCCTCCAGCAAGTTGTGTGTGATAGCAGAGTCCCACCGGGGGGGCAAGACCCCGTAGGGGGACGGGCAGGTGCCGTCGTCGCCTCATGCAGCCTCATCCTCCGTTGAACTGCGGCTCGAGAAGGGACGCCAGCAGGGCGAGCGTCGCCGCCAGGCCCGCCGCGGCGGCCGCCAGGCACCAAGCGAGGAACTGACCGCCCTCCTGCAGCGCGATGCCGAAGAGGAGTGGACCGAAGACCCCGCCTGCGTACGTGCCGGCCTGCACGATGCCCGTCGCCCGTGCCGTGACCGGACCCGCGGCCCGGGTGACGACGTAGTGGACGAGGCCGGGGAAGCCCCACGCTCCACCGAAGGCCAGCAGGCAGCCGGCGACGTACGTCGACGCTCCCGGCGCCGCCATGGCCAGTAGTCCCACGGCGCCGATCGCGAGCATGAGGGCGACGGTCCTCATGGACCCACCGATGCCGTGGTCGGCCGCTGCGCCGACGCCCAGGCGGCAGACCGCGCTGACCACGCTGCCCGTCGCCAGCAGGAAACCGGCCGTGGACGGCGTGATGTCGTGCTCCACCGCAGAGAACACCACGAAGGCGGCGATGGAACTCGTCTGCGCGGCTGCGAGTGCGGTGGCTGCGGTGGTCAAGCCGAGATACCGCCGCAGCGGCGACGGCAGCGCCTCCCGCCGGGAAGATCGAGCCATCGTCGCCGGACGCCCGGCCGGTGCGCGGACCCGCGTCAGCAGGAACAGTGGGATCAACGCGAGCGCCGAAGCGGCCACGAACGTCCACCGCCAGCCCACCGTCAGGGCGAGCACGGGGACGGCCAGCCCGGAGAGAAGTGTTGCCATCGGGATGGCGGCCTGCTTGACGCCGAAGGCGAGCCCCCGGTGGCCGGCGGCGACGGCATGGTTGATCAAGGCGTTGCTGGCCGGGTGCGCTGCCGCATTTCCGACGCCGCCGAGCGCGAGGCACAGCGCCAGCGACTGCCACGACCACCCCAGGAGAGCTGCGCCCGCGAGACTGCCGGCCGCCACCAGGACGCATGCGACAAGGCTCTTCCGCGCGCCGAACCGGTCACCGAGGCGGCCCGCGAACACCGAGAACAGCGCCGACGTCGCCCAGAAGGCGGCCACGATCGTGCCGATGGTGTCCGCCGGGAGCCGCAGGTCCGCCGCGATCTGCACCGAGAGACCGCCGACGAGGAAGACCGGCAGCGATCCCACGGTCGTGCTGCCCACGGCTGCACCCACCGCGTTGACGCCGCCTCGCGTCCCCGAGGCGGAGGGGTCCACCACTTGTGCGCCTCCTCCTGCCGGGGCAAACTTGCTTCACCATAGGTCTCTGAGCGTTCATTCAGAAGCTCGGCGACGACGGAGATGCTCAAGCCCGGCAGGAGACAGATGGTCGTGACGCGCGTGCTGCTCACTCCGCAAGTCCGCGTGCCCCTTACCGCACGGCGTGCGGTGACGGCACTGGACCGGAACAGGTGGCGGCCGGTCGCGTCACGAACCCGCTCGCACCGTCGTCGCAGTCATCCTGCCGGCCACGCCCCGGGCGCTCGTCGCGGCAAGCGCCCTGGCGTTGCTCATCCTCCTCGCGGCATCCGTCACGGTCGTCGGACGTCTGGCGACCGCGGTGTTCCACCGACCCACCAGTCTGCGCAGCGCACTCCGCCCCTAGGCGCTTCCGTCCCGAGCCGCCGTCACGCAATGTCCAGCCCCAGAAACCTGGAACGAGTTGACCGATGAATGTGCCTTTGACCTTCGCCATGTCCCGCAACCCCCGCACCGAGGCGATCCTCGACGGCCGGGTGACGACCCCGGGCATCGATCTGTACACCTCCGAGCTCCAGGCCCCCGACATCTTCTGGCGCCAGCTGCGCTTCGCCGAGTTCGACGTCTCGGAGATGTCCCTGTCGTCGCTGCTCATGCTCATCGACCGGGGGCGGACAGAGTGGACGGCGATCCCGGTGTTCCACGACCGGCGCTTCTTCCACTCCTTCGCCATGGTCAGGCAGGGCGCAGGCATCGAGGCGCCGCAAGACCTCCGTGGCCGTGCCGTCGGGGTGCCCGACTACCAGCAGACAGCGGCACTCTGGACGCGGGCAGCCCTGATGCACGACTTCGGCGTGCAGCCCCAGGACATGGTGTGGCACATGGAGCGGGGCCCCGCGCTGAGTCACGGCGGGGGAGTGGGTTTCGAGCCGCCCGCGGGTGTGGAACTGCACTACATCCCGGAGGCGCAGAGCATCGGCTCGATGCTGATCGACGGGCAGCTCGACGCAGCGATCGTGTACGAGCCGGCCCTGCTGCTCAACGACGAGCCCACCACCGTGGACCGCAGCCCGGCGCACCTTCCCGAGGACGCCGCGACGTGGCTGTTCCCAGACCGCGCGGCCGAGTGCCAGCGGCTGCACGCCCGGCTCGGCTACGTGCCGGCCAACCACTGCGTCGTCATCCGCACGAGCGTCCTGGAGCAACATCCCTGGGTGGCCCTCAACCTCTACGAGGCGTTCGAGGAGAGCAAGCGCCGCAACGAGGAAGCCGTGCGCGGCGCGCTGAGCCTGTACGCGCAGCTCGGCGCTGCCGGCGCCTACGGCGACGGTGGTCCCGAGCCCCAGCTCTACCCCTACGGCGTGCGGCAGAACAAGGACCTGCTCGCCGCGATCGCCCAGCACTCGGCGGAGCAGGGGCTCACGTCCCGGCCGATCCAGCCGTCGGAGTTCCTGGCACCCAGCACCCTCGACCTCTGATTCGGCGACCTGAGCGGAGAACGATGACCAGGGCCGTGCGATGAGCTCCCATCCGAGCGGGGGGGTCCTCGGGAGTCCTCACCTGACAGCCGAGGAGGCCGGCCGTCCCACCGGCAGCCGGCCCGATCACGCCGCTGCCGGAGCGGGTGGATCCACGGCCGACCAGTGGGGACTCCGTGGCCGTGTCGCCGTCGTCACCGGGAGCAGCAAGGGGATCGGCCGCGCCATCGCCGGCCGGCTGGCCGCCCTCGGCTGCCACGTCGTCGTGACGGGGCGCGAGGAAGGCGCCGTCGCCCGGGCGGTGGAGGACCTGCGGATGACGGGGGGCTCGGCGACCGGCATCCGCCTCGACGTCCGTGACCCCACGGGTGTCCATGACGCCTTCGCGCGGGCGGCCGACGAGGCGGGCCCGGTGGACATCCTGGTGAACAATGCCGGCGCCAGCTTCGGCGACGACTTCCGGCGCGGCCCGCTGCTCGAGCTCACCGAGGAGGACCTGCTGGGAGCCTTCCGGATGAACGTCCTGACGGCGTTCCGGTGCACCCGGGCCGTGGTCCCCGCCATGCTGGAGCGCGGTCAGGGCGCCGTCCTCAACGTCTCCTCCGTGGTCGTGAAGACGCCGATGAAGAACTTCGGTGCCTACTCCGCCGCCAAGGCGGCCCTCACCAACCTCACGGAGGCCATGGCGCTGGAATGGGCACCGGCCGTACGGGTCAACTGCCTCCTGGTCGGGCACATCAGCACCGAGCGGGCCGACCGCAACCGCTCACCGGAAGACGTCGCCGAGCTGGAGCGGCACATCGTCCTGGGCCGGCTGGGCCTTCCCGACGACGTCGCGACGGCGGCGGCCTTCCTGGTGTCGCCCGGCGCCGGATGGGTGACGGGCACGGCGATGAGCGTCGACGGCGGCGTGCGCAACGTCTGACCGCCCCTCACGGCAGCGGACGGAGCGGTTCCTGCATGGGCACCGACGGGGCTGCCGGACCACGGCCGCGCACGGTCGCCGTCGGTCGCCCCGCCAGGAGGCCGCAGCCGAGCATGGCCACGACGACTGCCACCAGGCCGGCCAGCGACAGGGTCCACCCATCCGTGGCCTCCGCCGTGGCGCCCGCGGCCCACGTACCGCAGGCAGTGAGGAGGTAGCCCGCGAACTGGCTCATCGCCGAGAGCCGTGCGGCGACGGCCGGCGAACCGGCTCGCAGGACCACCTGGGACAGGCCGATGCTGAGTCCCCAGCCGAGGGCCACCGCCATCACGACGGTCCACAGCAGCCACTGCTGCGGCCAGGCACCCAGGCCGACGAGCCCGACGACCACGAACGGCCCGGGCAGGACCAGCGGGAGGCGGTGGTCGGTCCCCCGGGCGAGGAAGGGAACGAGCAGCGACACAGGCACCCCGACGATGGTGTAGAGGACCAGGGCGAGGGCGGCATCGCGGCGCGTGAGCCCGGCGTCCACCAGGATCGTCGGGAGCCAGGTCAGGCCGGCGTAGAAGAGCAGTGACTGCAGCCCGGTGTATCCGGTGATCAACCACGCGACCGGGGACCGCCACACCGACACCGGGGGCAGCTGCTCGGTGGTCGCGCCCGGCGCGGCGGACGGAGGGAGCGCCCGGCCACCTCGCCGAGCGCGCACGACGAGCAGTGCCGCGGCGACGACCGCCGGCAGGGCCCATACCGAGAGGGCTCCCTGCCACCCCAGATCGGACCAACCGGCGAGGGGGATGCTCACGCCGGCCGCGACGGCGGCGCCTCCGGTGAACGTCGTCACGTAGACCGCGGTCATCATCGACGAGGTGGTGCGGAAGTCGCGCTTCACCATGCCGGGCACCAGGACGTTCCCGACCGTGATCGCAGCGCCGACCACCAGGCTCCCCGCGAAGAGCCCGGGGGTACCCGCGTAGGACCGGCCGACCAGTCCCAGCGCCAGGGTCAGCATGGCCCCCGCGAGGACCGGCTCCAGCCTCCAGCGGTTCCCGAGCCACCCGGCAACGGGGGCCACGAGACCGAAGCAGAGCAGGGGCAGGGTCGTCAGGAGCCCCGCAGCTGTGAGGGAGAGGCCGTGCGCCTGTTGCACCTCGCCGAGGACCGGAGGGACGACCGCTATCGAGGCGCGCAGGTTCAGGGCGACGACGACCACCGTCAGCGCCGCCGCAACGGCGACCCCCTGCCTGACCGGGGCGCCCGGTCGCTGTTCGGCTCCCATGACAGGAGGCAGCCAACCACCCTCGCCGGACCGTTGACAACTGAATGTTCATAAGTAAGGTTTCGCAGAACACGTCCCCCCGGAGCCCGTGGGGACGGGGTTCCGTGCGATCGCATCCAGGAGGAATCCCACGCGTGACAACGAGCGCGGGCGTCAGATCGACACCGGCCGAGCGCGAGGTGGCGCTCACTGCCCCGTCCCGGCGTAGCGGGCCGTCCCGAATGCACGCCGTCGTCCACACCCTGCGTCGGACCACTGCCAACTGGCCGGGGGTGCTCGTCGCTCTGGCGCTGTGGGAGCTGTTGCCCCGGCTCGGGGTCCTTCCCGCCGAGAACATCCCACCGGCCTCCGAGGTCCTTCCCCGATTCGCCGGCCTGCTCGGTGACGCGTCCTTCTGGTCGAACGTCGGCTTCACGCTGCAGGGCTGGGCGATCGGACTGGGCATCTCCATCCTGCTGGCCATACCGCTCGGACTGCTGATCGGCAGCAACGTGTACCTGGACCGTGCGACCCGGGCGACGGTCGAGTTCCTCCGACCGGTGCCCTCGGTCGCCCTGCTGCCGCTCGCCATCCTGGTTCTGGGCATCAGCATGGACATGAAGATCTTCCTCGTGGCCTTCGCGACCTTCTGGCCGCTCCTCGTCCAGGCCATCTACGGGGTGCAGGACGTGGACCCCGTGGCACGGGACACCGCCCGGTCCTTCGGCGTGGGCCGTCTCGCGATCTTCTTCCGCGTCACGCTGCCGAGTGCGGCCCCCTACCTGGCCACCGGCCTCCGCGTCGCATCGGCCCTCGGGATCATCCTCGCGATCACCGCCGAACTGGTCGCCGGTGTGCCCGGACTGGGCCAGGCGATCCTGCTGGCGCAGAGTGGTGGTGCGTACGACCTCATGTACGCCCTCATCCTGGCCACCGGGCTGATCAGCCTCTGGCTCAGTGCGGCGCTGAGGCGGGCCGAGAGGTACGCCCTCCGGTGGCACGTCAGTCACCGGGAGGTGACGTCCGCGTGAGCCGCAGGGTCGTCCTTCTCTCGGTCGAGATTCTGTCTCCACTCGTCCTGCTCACGCTGTGGTACGTGCTCTCGGCGGACTCGACGAACTTCTACTTCCCGCCGCTGTCGCGGATCCTCGAGCGCTTCGGCGAGGTCTGGCTCGGCGAAGGTCTCGTCGACCATGCGCTGCCGAGTCTCGGACGCATGGCTGCCGGCTACCTCGTCGGTGCCGTCGTCGGCATCGTGCTCGGTACCGCTCTGGGTCTGTCCCGGTGGGCGAGGCGGCTCCTCGGGCCGACCGTCGAGTTCCTCCGCGCGCTGCCCGCTGTCGTCCTGATCCCCTTCGGGATCGTCGTCTTCGGCGTCGACACCACGATGAAGGTGTTCATCATCGCCCTGGGGTCCTGCTTCCCGGTCGTCCTGAACACCGCGGACGGTGTCCGGTCCGTGGAACCCACGCTCATGGACGTCTCACGGAGCTTCGGGTTCACCCGGGCCGAGCGGCTCTGGCGGGTGACGCTGCCGTCGGCGAGCCCGCAGATCTTCGCGGGCCTGCGGACCAGCCTCGCCCTGGCACTGATCCTGATGGTGGTCAGCGAGATGGTCGCCAGCACCAACGGGATCGGCTACTCCATCCTGCAGGCCCAGCGGCTGTTCGCCACGGCGGACATGTGGGCCGGAATCCTGCTCCTGGGGCTGCTCGGCTACGTGATCAACCTGCTCCTCGTCCTCATCGAGAAGCGCGTCCTCGCCTGGCACCGCGGTTTCCGCAGCAGCGTGCTGGGAGTCGCCGCGCCCACCAGGGCGCCGCGGTCCCGTCGAGCCGCGGTTTCCCGGTAGGCCGGGCATGCAGGTCTCTGGGTCCTACGCGAAGGAGTGTGCAGCGTGATCGTGGAAGTCAGCGGGCTCCGCAAGTCCTACGGGGCGGGCGAGACCGCCCACCTGGCGATCGCCGACGTGAGCTTCTCGGTGGAGCAGGGGGAATTCCTCTGCATCGTGGGCCCGTCGGGGTGCGGCAAGACGACGCTGCTCCGCTGCCTCTCCGGCCTCATGCCGCCGACCAGCGGATCGGTGGAGGTGCAGGGGCGGGTGGTGCGTCAGCCGCCCGAGGAGATGGCGCTGGTGTTCCAGGAGTACAACCGGTCCCTCTTCCCGTGGATGTCCGTGCGGGGGAACGTCGAGTTCCCCCTGAAGAAGAAGATGCGGTCGAAGGCCGAGCGGCGGACGGCCGCGGACGACGCGCTGACCGCGGTCGGGCTCTCGGGCGCGGCCGACAAGTACCCGTGGCAGCTGTCGGGCGGCATGCAGCAACGCGTGGCGATCGCCCGCGCGATCTCCTACCGGCCCGAGATCCTGCTCATGGACGAGCCGTTCGCCTCGGTGGACGCGCAGACGCGGATCGAGCTCGAGGACCTCATCCTCAAGGTCCGCGACAGCTTCGGCATGACCGTCCTCTTCGTCACGCACGACATCGACGAGGCGGTCTACCTCGCCGACCGGGTGGTCATCCTGTCCCGCTCACCCACGCGCGTGCAGGAAGTCCTAGGGGTGCCGCTGCCGAGGCCGCGCCACCAGACGACGACCAAGGAACTGCCCGAGTACGTCCACCTCAGGGGCCATGTCTTCCGGGCGATCATGGGTGGCGACCAGCGCCCGGACGAGAACGCACAGCTCCGACGAGGTCCGCACGACTGACCTCGCGCAGTCGCGGTCCCGGCGCCGTCGTCGCGGGCCCACATCCTCCCTCTTCCAGAAAGGCGTGAGAGATGCACGGCATCACCGTTCGTTCACCAGGTCGTGGTAGTCCTCGGACGAGAGCCGGACGCAGCGCAGTTGCGCTCCTCCTGGCGGCTGCCCTCGCCGCATGTGGCGGAGGGGACGGCGAAGACGGCGGGGGCGGCGGTTCCGCCGGCGCGGGGGAGGGCGGCGGCGAACTGACCAAGCTCGACGTCGGCATCCTCCCCATCGTCACCCTCGCCCCGCTCGCGATGGGCGTCGACAAGGGCCTGTGCGAAGAGGAGGGCCTCGACGTGGAGCTCCACCTGGCTCAGGGGGGGTCCGCGCTCGTCCCGGCGGTGGCCAGCGGCCAGTACGGGTTCGGCTTCTCCAACAACCTGTCGCTCATGGTGGCCCGCGGGCAGGGTCTGCCCCTCCGCATCGTCGCCGCCGCCAGTCGGGAGACCCGGCCGCCGGACCGGTTCGTGGAGGCACTCATGGTGGGGCCGGACAGCGACGTCCAGTCGCCGGCGGATCTGGCCAACTCCACCATCGCCGTCAACACGCTCAACAGCCTCCAGCAGGCCGCGGTCCAGGCGACGCTGGAGGACGCGGGTGTCGACCTGTCCACCGTGCAGTTCGTGGAGATCCCGCTGCCCGACATCCCCGTGGCCCTCCAGGAGGGGCGGGTGGACGCCGGCCACACGGGCGAGCCGTTCGTGACGGTCGCCGAGCAGCAGGGGAGCCGCGTCATCGCCGACTCGTACCTGGCCATCGAGGACGGGCTCGACATCTCCTCGTGGTTCACCACCGACACGTTCCTGGAGCAGAGCCCCGATGTCGTCGAGCGCTTCATCGCCTGCATGGACGCCGCGCGGACGTACGCGGCCGACAACCCCGATGAGATCCGCTCCTTCCTGCCCGGCTTCATGAACGTCGATCCCGAGCTCGCTCAGGAGGTCCAGCTGGGCGAGTGGCCCGAGGGCCTGCCCAAGGAGTCCTCGCTCCAGGGCATCTACGACGCGGCTGTCAAGTACGGGATGCTCGAGGAGGAAGCACTCCCGGACCCGACAGAACTGCTCTACGAGCCGGAGGAGTGAGCCCAGGGTCCGGTTGCGCCGCTGCCCCCTCGCCGCAACCGGACCCGCGCGGCAACCGGACCCGCGGACTCGCCGGTCAGCTTGACAATGAACATTCATTCACATAGGAACGACGTGGGAGGCAGGCCACTGTCCAGGGCCGCCGGACGAGTCCGCGACCCCTCCCGTGAGGCGAAAGGAAACCCTTAATGATCATCGACGCCCACATGCACGTCCTGCTCGGCGAGCCGGGGCACGAGAACCTCCCCGAGCGGTACCGCAAGATCCTCGCCATGCTGTGGGCGTACGGGGGGAAGCCCCCGTACAACCGCGATCCCAACTCCTTCCTGGACCGCGTCGAGCCGCGGATGACCGACCGGGACGGCAAGTACACGATCGCGACCCTGGACCAGGGCGGCGTGGACGGCGCGGTGCTCATCCCGTCCGACTACGGGCTGGCGGTCGGCGAGGACCAGCCGATGACGGTCGACGAGATCCACCAGGGGATCGCCTCGCTGCAGAGCGCGTACCCGAATCGCTTCTTCGGCTTCGCCGGCGGTGACGCCCGTCGGGTGAACGCCTATGCGGACTTCGAGCGGGCGGTGACGGAGTACGGCCTCAAGGGCTACAAGGTCATGCCGCACCTCGGGTACTACCCGTCGGACCGGATGCTCTACCCGTACTACGAGAAGTGCCAGGAGCTCGGCATCCCGGTCGCCATCTGCACCAACATGGAGTGGACGACCTGCCGGACGCGCTTCAACGAGCCGCTGCACATCGGTGACGTCCTCGTCGACTTCCCCGACCTCAACGTGATCATCTTCCACGTCGGCTTCCCCATCCCGTCGTGGTTCGAGCAGTGCCTGATGCTCTCGGTCGCGTCGATGAACGTGTATCTGCAGTTCGACGCCTGGATCTTCCCGTCGTTCACCCCGCAGCAGCAGGGCTTCCTGCACGCGATGAACAGCGAGCCGATGATCATCAACATGCTGGACCGGGCTCGCAAGATCACCGGCGCGCACCGCATCGTCTTCGGCACCGACAACAACTGCGGCCCGTCCATGCACACCGACAAGCTCTACGACGGCCGCGGATACAAGTGGATCGTGGACTGGTGGCGGACGCTGCCCGAGCGCGCTGCCAAGTACGACGTCGAGTTCACCCAGGACGAGGTGGACCTGATGCTGGGCAAGAACATGGCCCGGCTGCTCGGGGCCATCGACATGCCCGAGTACAACCGCGCGCACAAGTTCAACACCCCGGTCCGCACGCCTGGCCCGCGTCCGATGCCCTTCGGCTGACGCCCCGCTGGGTCCGGGTTCGCTGAGCGGAAGGAGAGGACGGATGGCGCAGGAGAAGTCGAGGGGCTCGACCGGGCCGGATGCCGTTGCCGCCGAGCGCACGCGCTGGGAGCAGGAGGTGCTGGCGCCCGCGGTCAAGCGGTTCGACCTGGAGCGCCCGGGGGACCGGTTCTACGGGCCCGACGACGCCCCCGACTTCGACTTCCTCCGGGATGTCGGGTTCCCCGGCGAGTACCCGTTCACCGCGGGGCCCTATCCGACTCAGCCATTCGCGGCGGGTGCGCGCGGCACGGGCCTGATCCCTCAGGGCAAGGGACTGGCCCGTGCCGGCCGGTACTCCGGGTACGGGACCTCCGAGGACACGGCCGCGTACTACGCGTTGATGATCAAGAGTGGTCAGCGGGCCGGGCCCAACGTCGCCTTCGACCTGCCCACCCAGTGCGGATACGACTCGGACGACCCCAACGCGCTCGGCGAGGTGGGGCGGGCCGGCGTGGCGATCGACTCGTTCGAGGACTTCCGGGCGCTCTACGAGCCGTTCCAGGGCGACCTGGAGATCGACCGGGTCGGCTCCAACTGGACCATCAACGCACCCGCCGTGATCATCGTCGCGATGTACTACCTCCTGGCGGAGGAGCGGGGCGTCGACCCCTCCCGGCTGCGGGGCACCCCGCAGAACGACATCCTCAAGGAGTTCATCGCACGGGGGACGTACATCTTCCCGCCCCGGCCCTCGATGCGGTTGGTCCGGGACCTGTTCCTCTTCACGACGAAGCACCTGCCGAAGCTCAATGTCGTCAGCGGGGGCGGGTACCACATGCGCGAGGCGGGCGCGACGCGTGCCCAGGACCTGGGGTTCTCCATCGCCAACGGGATCGCCTACCTGGAGACCGGCGTGGCCGCGGGCATCGACATCGACGTGCTGGCTTCCCGCGTGACGTTCAACGCCTTCGGCGGCAGCCTGGAGATGTTCCCGGAGATCGCCCACCAGCGCGCGGCCCGCCGGATGTGGGCGCGTACGGTCCGCGAGCGGTTCGGTGCCAAGGACCCGCGCAGCTGGGTCCTCCGGCAACCCAACGGCGCCCACATGGGCTACTACAACGCCACGGTGAACCGGCCGCTCAACAACCTCACACGGGCCGTGGTGGGAGGCATCGCCAGTGCGCTCAGCGGCTACGGGCCCAACTGCGAGCCGCCGTTCGACGAGGCACTCGGTCTCGGCTGGAGTCAAGAGGGGATGCAGCTGTCGGAGGACGCGGCACGCATCCTGCAGCACGAGGCCCGGCTCACCGAGGTCCGGGATCCGTTGGCGGGCTCGTACTACGTGGAGGCGCTCACCGACGAGGCGGAGGCCGCGGCCTGGGAAGTGGTCGAGGAGGTCGAGTCCTACGGCGGCTCGGTCGGAGCCATCGAGGCCGGCTTCATGCAGGAAGCCGTCTCGCGCAGCGCGGTGGAGCGGACCATGGCGCTGCAGACCGGGGAGCGCGTCGTGGTTGGCGTCAACGCCTTCACCACCCCGGAGGAGATCGACGTCAAGGTCGGTCTGCACTCCCAGCGGGTCTACGGCACGGAGCAGATGAGATCCGCCGAGTCCCGTCAGCTGGCGAAGCTCGCCGAGCTGCGCCGGCGGCGGAACGGCGCCGAGGTCACCCGGACGCTGAACGCCCTCCGGGAGGCCGCGGAGGACGAGAACGCGAACGTCGTGCCGGCCGTGGTGGACTGCGTCCGCGCGCTGTGCACCGTCGGCGAGATCTGCTCGGTGCTGCGCGAGGTCTTCGGCGAGTACCGCGAGGGCCGGGTGCTCGTCGAGTGAGCCAGGCACTCGCGGGGGTGACGTGCACGGTCGAGGAGCACGTCGCCACGCTGACGTTCACGAACCCACGGCAGCACGGTGCCCTCACGCCCGAACTGCTGCGGGACCTCCGCCGCGAGCTGCGGGTCCTGGAGCTCAAGCGTCCACTGACCCGCGTCGTCGTCCTGCGCGGCGGAGAGGTCTTCTCCAGCGGCTATGCCCTCGACCGCTTCCCCGAACCCGACGAGCTCGCGGTCCAGGACGAGATCGAGGAGCTGTGCCAGGCGATCGAACGCTCGCCTCTGGTCGTCATCGCGCTGCTGCGGGGCGTCGCCGTAGGTGCCGGCCTCGACGTGGCGGCCTCCTGTGATTTCCGGTTCGCGGAGCGGACCTGCCGGTTGGGGATCACGCCGGCCAAGCTCGGCATCGTGTACACCGTCCAGGGCAGCTCACGGATCCATCGGCTCGTGGGCCCGGACTGGACGCGACGGCTGTTCTTCACCGGGGACCTGGTCCAGGCCGAGGAGGCCAGCCGTTTCGGGCTGGTCACCCAGGCACTCGACTCGCCGGAGGAGGCCGAGCGGGAGGCCTACGCGCTTGCGACGAGGATCGCCGCCAGGGCGCCGTTGTCGGTGGCGGGCAGCAAACGGATCATCGCGTCGATCGAGTCGTCCCGCGGCCTGCCGATCGCGCAGGTGGCCGAGTTGCACGAGCTGCGTCGCGCCGCCCTGCGCAGCCCCGACTGCGCCGAGGCGCGTGCCGCGTTCGCCGAGAAGCGGACACCGGTCTTCACGGGGGAGGAGTGACATGACGACATTCCGGGACAGTGACCTCGACCGGCCTGGGGAGGCGCCTGGGTCCGCGGGGAGGGTCCTCGTCGCCAAGATCGGACTCGACGGGCACGACGTCGGCGCGAAGTACGTCGCTCGGCTGCTGCGCGACAGTGGGTTCGAGGTGGTCTACCTCGGCATCCGCCAGCGGGTGGAGGCCGTCGTCCGTGCGGCGATCGACGAGAACGTCGACATCGTCGGGCTGAGCATCCTGTCGGGCTCGCACGTCGCACTGGTGGAGCGGGTCTGCGCACTGCTGGCCGAGGAGGACGACGATCCGCCGCCCGTGGTCGTGGGTGGGGTGATCCCGCCCGAGGACCATCAGGCCCTCAAGGAACTGGGCGTCCGGGCCATCTTCAACGCGGGCACCAGCCCCGAGCAGATGGTGGACGTCATGCGCCGGCTCGTCATCGATCCCGACGCCGTGGCGGCCGGTGAGCCCTGAGCCGCGACCACTCCGGTGCCGGGCGTCCGGCAGCCCCATACCGGCACGACCAGCAGTGACGCATGACCATCCTTTCCGACAGTGAGGACGACGATGCCCAGCAGGACCCTCATCCGTGGTGGCCAGGTGTACGAGCACGGCGGGGACATCCACCGGCCTCGTACCGCCGACGTGCTGGTCGAGGGCAGCACGATCGTCGATGTCGGCCCTGACCTGAGGGCGGAGGACGCGGCGGTGATCGAGGCCTCCGGCAAGCTCCTCGTCCCCGGCCTGGTCAATGCGCACTACCACTCGCACGACACGCTCTGCCGCGGCATGTTCGAGGAGCAGACGCTCGAGACCTGGTTGCTGTACACGCTGCCCATGGGCGCCGGGCGGAGCAAGGAGGAGATCCGGGCCCGCACCCTCGTCGGGGCCCTGGAATGCCTCCGGTCGGGCATCACCACGGTGCAGGACATGCTGGGGCTGGTCCCGCTGACGGAGGACAACGTCGACGTCGTCCTCTCGGCGTATCGGGAGGCCGGCATCCGGAGCGTCTTCTCGCCCATGGTGTGGGACATCCCCCCGGTGGCCATGGTCCGGCACCGGGACACCCTGCCCGACGACGTGCAGGAGATGCTCGGAACGCGGGCGCTCGGTGCCGAGGAGCAGTTGGACTTCCTCCAGGCACAGCTGGACCGGCACCCGGCCGTCGGCGCGCAGCACTGGGCGCTCGCGCCCTTCGCGCCGCAGCGGTGCACGCCGGAGCTGCTGCGGGGCTGCGCGAAGCTCTCAGCGGAGCACAACCTGCCCGTGTTCACGCACGTCTACGAGACGCGCGGCCAGGTGCTGATCGCGCGGGAGCTGTTCGGGGAGCACGGCGGTTCCCTGATCAACTTCCTGGAGGACGTCGGGTTGCTCACCCCGCTGCTGAACATCGTGCACAGCGTGTGGATCTCCCGCGGGGAGATGGACCAGATGGCCGCTGCGGACGCCGGGATCGTGCTGAACTTCCTGAGCAACCTCAAGCTGAAGAGCGGTATCGCGCCGGTGCTGGACCTGCGGGAGTCGGGGGTCCGCCTGGCTCTGGGGTGCGACAACTGCAGCGGGACCGACGTGCAGAACCTCTTTCAGGCGATGAAGCTGTTCTGCCTCTTCGCCGCGGTGAGCGACCCCGAGCCGGGGCCGCCCCTCGCGCACGAGGCGCTCCGCCACGCGACGCTGGGTGGCGCGCGTGCGGTGGGCCTGGGGGACCGGATCGGCGCGATCGAGTCCGGGCGGGAGGCCGATCTCGTCTTCATCGATCTGGACGACATCGCCTACCTGCCGTACAACAGCGCCGCCCGTCAGCTGGTCTACACGGAGACCGGCCGGGGCGTGGAGAGCGTCATGGTCGCCGGCCGCATGGTGGTCGACCGGGGCACGGTCACCACCGTGGACGAGCAGGCCCTGCGCGAGGAGGTGGCCGGTCTCATGCGCCACTTCGTGGACGACTACGACGCCGTGGTGCGCTCGCGCGAGCGCGCACTGCCCTACATGGCCGAGGCCCAGCGCCGCGTCTGGAGCCAGGACATCGGGATGCACCGCTTCCTCCAGCGGACCCGGGCCTGACCTCGCCCGACCCGAGCGTCCTCAGAGGACGCTCGGGTCGAGGTCGACGGTCGTCCTGTCCAGGGTCTCCAGCAGCCGCAGCCGGGTGCGTGCGTCGGGCAGCTCGTAGCGGCAGAAGTACCGCGCCGCAGCGCGCTTCGCGGCGGCGAAGCCGTCCTCCCGCTCACCCAGGGCCAGCAGCTGGTCGAGCCAGGCCCAACCCACCACCAGGTGCCCGACGGCCTCGAGGTAGAGCGAGGAGTTCGCCAGCCGCACCTGCGCGTCCGGCTCGTCCAGCAGCACAGAGGTGACGTCGACGAGCTGGCCGAGGGTGTCGCCGACGGCACCGGCCAGCTCCTGGAGGTGCGGAGCCCCGCCGCGGGCACGGGACAGCGTGGCCTCGATGAGCTCGCACAGTGCGGTGAACGCGGCACCGTTGTGCATCGACACCTTGCGGCCCAGGAGGTCGAGGCCCTGGATGCCGTGCGTGCCCTCGTGGATCGGGTTGAGCCTGTTGTCCCGGTAGTGCTGTTCCACGTCGTACTCGCGGGTGTAGCCGTACCCGCCGTGGACCTGGATGGCCAGGTCGTTGGCGGCCAGGCACCACTGCGAGGGCCAGCTCTTGGCGATCGGCGTGAGGATCTCCAGGAGCAGCGAGGCCCGGTGACGCGACTCGGCCGTTTCGCCGGTCAGCTGCTCGTCGACCAGCCTGCTGCAGAACAGCACCACCGCGAGCGCGCCCTCGACGTAGCTCTTCTGCGCCAGCAGCATGCGGCGCACGTCCGGGTGCTGGTCCAGGGCGACCGGAGGCTGTGAAGGGTCCTTGGCTCCGAGCGGGCGGCCCTGTGTGCGGGTGCGCGCGTAGTCGACGGACTTGAGGTAGCCGGTGTAGCCCAGTGCGGCAGCGCCGGCCCCGATCGCGATCCGGGCCTCGTTCATCATGTGGAACATCGCGGCCAGGCCCTGGCCTTCTGCGCCCACCATGGTGCCGACGGCGCCGGTGCGGCCGCCGGGCGTGTGCCGCCCCTCGCCGAAGTTGAGCACGGTGTTCGTGGTTCCGCGGTATCCCATCTTGTGGTTGAGGCCGGCCAGGACGACGTCGTTGCGCTCGCCGATCGAGCCGTCGTCGGAGAGGAGGAACTTGGGAACCAGGAAGAGGGAGATCCCTCTGACACCTGGTGGTGCATCGGGTGTACGGGCCAGCACGAGGTGGACGATGTTCTCGCCGAGATCGTGGTCACCCCCCGAGATCCACATCTTGGTGCCCGTGAGCCGGTAGCTCCCGTCCTCCTGCTTCACGGCGCGCGTGGTGATGTCGGCCAGCGACGAGCCGGCCTGGGGTTCGGACAGGCACATCGTCCCGTGGAAGCGGCCCTCGAGCATCGGCCGGACCCAGGTGTCCACCTGCTGGGTGGACCCGTGCGCCATGAGCAGGTTCGCGTTCGCCACGGTGAGCAGCGCGTAGGACCAGGTGCCGATGTTCGCGGCCTGGAACCAGGCAGCCGCCGCTGTCGCCACGACATGGGGGAGCTGCATGCCGCCGAGTTCGACGTCGGCGCTCGAGCCGATCAGCCCCGTGCCGGCCAGGACGTCGAGGGCCACCCGGACCTCCGGGTGCATGTGGACGGTCTCGCCGTCGAAGGTGGGCTCCTCGGCGTCGTTGCGCCTGTTGTGGGGGGCGAAGTGTCTGGTGGCCACCTCCTCGGCGAGCTGCAGGACAGCGTCGAAGGTGCCCCTGTCGTGGTCCACGTAGCGGTCGCGGGAGGTCAGCGACGTGACGCCGAGCCAGTCGTGCAGCAGGAACGCGAGGTCGTTCCGGGACATCAAGCGGCTCATCGGGGGCATGCGAGCTCCAGGGGCGTGGGCGGCTACCTGCGGGTGGCCTTGCGATCGGCTAGATGGAGATGCCGCCGTCGACCGGGAGCACGACCCCGGTGATGTAGGCGGCCTCGTCCGAGGCCAGGAAGCAGACGGCACCGGCCATCTCCGCGGGGTCCGCGAAGCGGCCCAACGGGATGCCGCCTGCCATCTCGGCCCGGCGCTCTTCCGGGATGGACGCGATCATGCGGGTGTCGGCATTGGGTGAGATCGCGTTGACGGTGACGCCGAAGCGGGCCAGCTCCTTGGCGGCCGTCTTCGTGAAGCCGATGATCCCGGCCTTCGCCGCGGCGTAGTTGGCCTGGCCCGGGTTCCCGCGGAGACCGGTGTAGGACGTCACGTTGATGACCCGCCCCCCACCCTGGCCCCGGAAGTGCGGGGTCGCAGCACGCGTGAAGCGGTAGGTGCCTCCGACGTGCACCGCGAGGACGGCGTCCCAGTCGGCGTCGGTCAGCTTCCACGAGACGCCGTCCCGCAGGATGCCGGCGTTGTTGACCAGGACGTCCAGGCGACCGGTGTCCTCGATGACCCGCGCGACGACGGCCTCGACCGCGTCGGTGTCGGTGACGTCCGCCGGGAGGCCGATGGCCCCCACGTCGGCGGCCGCCGCGTCCAGTTCGGCCGCGTCGGCGTCGATCATGAACACGGCGGCGCCGGACCGCTGGAAGGCCTCGGCCAGGGCACGGCCGACGCCACGCGCTGCGCCGGTGACGACGACCGAGCGCCCGGTGAAGTCGAAGGAACAGGTGGGCACGGGGAACCTCCGGTGGGCGCGGGAGCAGATCCGGTGCGGGTTGTGCGCACCGGAGCGGATGGCATGAGGTTAATGATCGTTCGATCAGGCTGGTCGCACAAGGCCGGCACCGCGCTCACCGCGGGGGCGGGCAGCCCGTCTCGGCCGCGGGGCGTGGGGTGCAGCCCCACTAGGATCGGCTGCGATGTCCGCACCGGTCTCCACCTCAGCGCCCGCTGTCCCGACGACTTCCGGGGCGCGCCCGCGGCTGCTGCTGCTCGACGGGCACTCCCTCGCCTACCGCGCGTTCTTCGCCCTGCCCGTCGAGAACTTCTCCACCACGACCGGCCAGCCGACGAACGCCGTCTACGGCTTCACCTCGATGCTGATCAACATCCTGCGCGACGAGAAGCCCTCCCATCTGGCCGTCGCGTTCGACGTCGGGCGCACGACCTTCCGCAGCGAGATCTTCGCCGACTACAAGGCCAACCGGTCGGAGAGCCCGACCGACTTCCGCGGCCAGGTCAGCCTCGTCCAGGAGGTGCTCGCGGCCCTGCACGTGCCGGTCATCACCGCGGAGGGCTACGAGGCAGACGACGTCATCGCCACACTCACCGTCCAGGCGGTCGAGCAGGGCATGGACGTCCTCATCGCCACCGGCGACCGCGACGCGCTGCAGCTCGTCAACGACCACGTCACCGTGCTCTACCCGCGCAAGGGCGTGTCCGACATGACCCGTTTCACGCCGGCGGAGGTCGAGACCAAGTACGGGCTGAGCCCGGCCCAGTACCCCGACTTCGCCGCGCTGCGCGGCGACCCCAGCGACAACCTGCCGAGCATCCCCAGCGTGGGGGAGAAGACCGCGGCCAAGTGGGTCCGCGAGTACGGCTCCCTCGACGCGCTGGTCGACCAGGTCGACACGGTCAAGGGCAAGGTCGGGGAGAAGCTCCGCGAGCACCTCTCCTCGGTCATGCAGAACCGGCGGCTCACCGAGCTGGACCGCGCCGTCCCCCTGGACCTCGGTCCGGGCGACCTGGCCGTCCAGCCGTGGGACCGCAACGAGGTGCACACCCTCTTCGACAACCTGCAGTTCCGGGTGCTGCGGGACCGGCTGTTCGCGACGCTGACCAGCGCCCAGCCCGAGGTCGAGGGCGGCTTCGACGTCGCCGAGGACGAGATCCCGGCGGGCGGCCTCGGGACGTGGCTGGCGGCCAACGCCCGCACCGGCCGCACCGGCCTGATCTTCCGGGGCAGCTGGGGCCGGGGCGGCGGGGAGCTGACCGGGATCGCCCTGGCCGCGGCCAACGACCACGCCACCTTCGTCGACCTCGGGCCGGACCTGGACCCTTCCGACGAGCAGGCCCTCGCCGCCTGGCTCGCCGACCCGACGACCCAGAAGGTCGTGCACGAGGTGAAGGGCCCCTACCTCGCGATCTGGGCCCGCGGCTGGGAGCTGCAGGGCGTCGTCAGCGACACCGCGCTCGCCGCCTACCTCGCGCTGCCGGGGCAGCGGTCCTTCGACCTGGGTGACCTGGCGGTCCGGTACCTCAAGCGCGAGCTGAAGGACGCCGCCGAGCCCGAGGGCCAGCTGACCCTCGACGGGCTCGGGCCGAGCGAGGACGACGTCGCCAGGGAGGCCGCGCACGCCGACGTCCTCAAGGCCGTCGCCGTCAACGACCTCTCCGACGCCCTCGAGACCGTTCTGGGCCAGCGCGGCGGTGACGCCCTGCTGGGCGGGATCGAGCTGCCGCTGACGCGGGTCCTCGCCGCGATGGAGTACCGCGGCATCGCTGCCGACGTCGACTACCTCCAGCAGCTGCAGCGCGAGTTCGCCGACGGCGTGTCCGCCGCGGCGGCCGAGTGCTACGCCGTCATCGGCCGGGAGGTGAACCTCGGGTCGCCGAAGCAGCTGCAGGCGGTGCTGTTCGACGAGCTCGGGCTGCCGAAGACCAAGAGGAACAAGACCGGGTACACGACCGACGCCGACGCCCTGACGTGGCTGCTGGAGACCACGGGACACCCGTTCATGGAGCACCTGCTCCGGCACCGCGACGTGACGCGGCTGCGGACGGTCATCGACGGGCTGCTGCCGATGGTCGACGACGCCGGCCGCATCCACACCACGTTCCAGCAGACGATCGCGGCGACCGGGCGGCTGTCCTCGACCGACCCGAACCTGCAGAACATCCCGATCCGCACCGCCGAGGGCCGCCGGATCCGGCAGGCCTTCGTCGTCGGCCAGGGCTACGAGTCGCTCATGACGGCCGACTACAGCCAGATCGAGATGCGGATCATGGCCCACCTCTCCGGAGATGCCGGGCTGATCGAGGCGTTCACGTCGGGGGAGGACCTGCACTCCTTCGTCGCGTCCAGGGCGTTCGACATCCCGATCGAGGACGTCGACCCCGAGATGCGCCGCCGGATCAAGGCGATGAGCTACGGGCTGGCCTACGGCCTCAGCGCGTACGGGCTCGCCCAGCAGCTGAAGATCACCCCCGAGGAGGCGCGCGGTCAGATGCACGCGTACTTCGAGCGGTTCGGGGGGATCCGGGACTACCTCGACAGCGTCGTCGACGAGGCGCGGATGACCGGCTTCACCGAGACGACCCTGGGACGGCGGCGCTACCTGCCCGACCTCACCAGCGACAACCGGCAGCGCCGCGAGATGGCCGAACGGATGGCGCTCAACGCGCCCATCCAGGGCTCGGCGGCCGACGTCATCAAGGTCGCGATGCTCAACGTCGAGAAGGCCATCGTGGCCGAGGGGCTGCGCTCCCGGATGCTCCTGCAGGTGCACGACGAACTCGTGCTCGAGGTCGCGCCGGGGGAGCGGGAGAAGCTCGAGGAGCTGGTGCGCCGGGAGATGGCCGGCGCCGCGGAGCTGTCCGTGGCGCTCGAGGTGTCCGTCGGCTTCGGCGACAGCTGGGACGCCGCCGCGCACTGAAAGAGGACCCTCTGGCCCCCCACCGCTCGCAAGCTCGCGGCGGGCCCCTGCCAGAGGGCCGTCGCCGGTGCCGGCTCAGGCCGGCTTGCTGCTGACGAGAATCATCGTGCCGGGGATCAGGGCGCCGCGGGCCGGCGACCACTGGCCCCACTCCTGGGTCCGGCCCGGCGTCCACTCCGGCTCGACGAGGTCGGCCAGCACCAGACCGGCGCCCACGACGGCGCGGACCCAGTCGCCGACCGTCCGGTGGTGCTCGGCGTAGACGGTGCGGCCCTCGTCGTCGGTCTCCACGTACGGGGTCCGGTCGAAGTAGGAGGAGATGACGCGGAGGTCGCCGGGATCGGGGGAGTCGGGGAACGGCCAGCGCATCGGATGGTTCACCGAGGCGACGAACCGGCCACCGGGGCGGAGCACGCGGGCGACCTCGCGCAGCGCGCCCTCCACGTCGGCCACGAAGGGCAGCCCGCCGAACGCCGAGCAGACCACGTCGACGCTGCCGTCGAGGAAGGGCAGCGCGCCGGCGTCGGCCTGCACCAGCGGGACGGCGATCCCGGTGGACCGGTTGAGCTCCGCCGCGCGCGACAGCATCCCCGCGGAGAGGTCGAAGGGGACGACGTCGGCGCCGGCCCGCCGCAGCCATCGCGCGCACGGCGCGGAGCCGCAGCCGATCTCGAGCACCCGCCGCCCCGCGACGTCCCCGAGCAGGTGCGCCTCGTCCTCGCGCAGGCCCTCGGGTCCCCAGAGGAAGTCCACGTCGCCCAGGTCGGCGCCGTGCTCGGCGAGATAGGCGGGCGCGGCGGCGTCCCACCAGCGGCGGTTCGCCCGGGCCGACTCCTCGTCCCCGGCCGGTCGCCGGGCCACGCCACCCGCCGCCGGATAGCCGTCGCTGCCGAGCGGGAGGGAGGGGTATGGGGACGACGGAGAGCTCATGGCGCGCCGATGGTGACACGCCGGAACGTGACCTAGTGACCTGCCACCCAGGTGGACCCGCCGGTCTCGGCGTCCGTACGATGGGGAATGCGCCAGAGGTCTGTCGTGGTTTTCCCCACACGGAACGCCAGAACCGGCTCTCCCCGCTGATCATCCCCGTGGTCGCCGACCGCGGGCTGCCCTGTCCCTACGCATAAACCGTCCGGAGCTACCAACCACATGACCTCCACTCAGGTCCGTCCTTCCAGCACCCCCCAGGTCGCCGTCAACGACATCGGCTCGGCCGAGGACTTCCTCGCGGCGATCGACCAGACGATCAAGTACTTCAACGACGGCGACATCGTCGAAGGCGTCATCGTCAAGGTCGACCGGGACGAGGTGCTGCTGGACATCGGCTACAAGACCGAGGGCGTCATCCCCTCGCGTGAACTCTCCATCAAGCACGACGTCGACCCCAACGAGGTCGTCAGCGTCGGCGACGAGGTGGAAGCCCTGGTCCTCCAGAAGGAGGACAAGGAAGGCCGGCTGATCCTCTCCAAGAAGCGCGCTCAGTACGAGCGCGCCTGGGGCACCATCGAGGCCAAGAAGGAAGCCGACGAGGTCGTCACCGGCACCGTCATCGAGGTCGTCAAGGGCGGCCTGATCCTCGACATCGGCCTGCGCGGGTTCCTCCCCGCCTCGCTGGTCGAGATGCGTCGCGTGCGCGACCTGCAGCCCTACGTGGGCCGCGAGCTCGAGGCGAAGATCATCGAGCTCGACAAGAACCGCAACAACGTCGTCCTCTCCCGTCGTCAGTGGCTGGAGCAGACCCAGTCCGAGGTCCGCAGCGAGTTCCTCAACAAGCTCGCCAAGGGCCAGGTCCGCACGGGCGTCGTCTCCTCGATCGTCAACTTCGGTGCGTTCGTGGACCTCGGCGGCGTCGACGGCCTGGTGCACGTCTCCGAGCTGTCCTGGAAGCACATCGACCACCCGTCCGAGGTCGTCGAGGTGGGCCAGGAGGTCACCGTCGAGGTCCTCGACGTCGACCTGGACCGCGAGCGGGTCTCGCTGTCGCTGAAGGCGACGCAGGAGGACCCGTGGCGTCAGTTCGCCCGGACCCACCAGATCGGTCAGGTCGTCCCCGGCAAGGTCACCAAGCTGGTCCCGTTCGGCGCGTTCGTGCGCGTCGACGAGGGCATCGAGGGCCTGGTGCACATCTCCGAGCTGGCCGAGCGCCACGTGGAGATCCCGGAGCAGGTCGTGCAGGTCGGCGACGAGATCCTGGTCAAGGTCATCGACATCGACCTCGACCGTCGCCGCATCTCGCTCTCGCTCAAGCAGGCCAACGAGGGCGTCGTCGGCGACGAGGAGCAGTTCGACCCGGCCGCCTACGGCATGGCCGCCTCCTACGACGCGGAGGGCAACTACCTCTACCCGGAGGGCTTCGACCCCGACACCGGCGAATGGCGCGAGGGCTTCGACGCCCAGCGCGAGGAGTGGGAGAAGCAGTACGCCGAGGCCCAGGCCCGCTTCGAGGCGCACCGCAAGCAGATCGCGGCCGCCAAGGAGGCCGACGCCGAGGCGGCTGCCGGTGGCAGCTACTCCAGCGACGACGCTGCCGGTCCGGACGCTCCGGCCACCGGTGGCACCCTGGCCAGCGACGAGGCCCTGGCCGCGCTGCGGGCCAAGCTCGCCGGCGGGGAGTGATCCTCAGCTAGACCGCTGAACGCCAGAGGCCCAGAACCGATCCGGTTCTGGGCCTCTGGCGTTCAGTCGCCGCGGCGTGCTACAGGCTGAGGATGATCGCGAACGCCGTGCGCGGGCGGCCACCGGAACCGGCCAGGAAGCTCCAGGTGTGGCGCCCGGCGGGCGGGGCCTGGAACAGCCAACGGGTGAACGAGCTGCGGCGGGCGACGGCGGGCCGCTGGAACTGCATCCGCTCCCGCACGGCGGGGATGTCGGTGACGCGTACCCCGGTGGCCGAGCCGAGCCGGTGACGGCCGGCAGCGCGGCGGGCAGCACGGGACGACGGAGCGCCGACGGGCGTGGGACGGGACATGTTCGGTTCTGCCTCTCTCGGCGGGGAAGATCGCCGAGGCGGACGTTATGGGCTGTTACGCGTGTGACTGGAGCGACGCGCCGGGCAGGACGGGCCGGTGTTACTCGCCCGTGACCTTCCACGCGGCGCATCGGCGGGTCGCTACTGTCCGGACGTGCGCATCGGGTTGACCGGCGGGATCGGATCGGGGAAGAGCACCGTCTCGGCCCTCCTGGCCGAGCGCGGCGCGGTGGTCGTCGACGCCGACCGCATCGCCCGCGACGTCGTCGAGCCGGGCACCCCGGGGCTGGCCTCGATCGTCGAGGCGTTCGGCAGCGGCGTGCTCACCCCCGACGGGGCGCTGGACCGGCCCGCGCTCGCCGCGCTGGTGTTCACCGATCCGGCGGCCCGGCGGACCCTCGACGGCATCGTGCACCCGTTGGTGCGGGCGCGCGGACGCGAGCTGGAGTCGGCCGCACCGCCGGGATCGGTCGTGGTGCACGACGTGCCCCTGCTGGTGGAGACCGGCCAGGCCGCCTCCTACGACCTCGTGCTGGTCGTCCTGGCCGACGTGGAGACCCGGGTCGCGCGGCTCGTCCGGCGCGGTCTGACGGCCGAGGACGCCCGGGCCCGCATCGCGGTGCAGGCCACCGACGACGAGCGGCGCGCCGTCGCCGACGTCGTCCTCGACAACACCGGGACGCCGGAGCAGCTGGCCGAGCAGGTCGACCGCGTCTGGGCCGAGCGCGTGATCCCGGCCCTGGGATGACCGCCGGCGATGGCTGAGCGTGCGCCGACGGTGCGGCTGCGCCCGGTCGACGACGCCGTCCTCGCCGAGATGGTGCGGGCAGCACTCGGGGACGCCGCTCCGGACGAGGTGACCCCGATGCTCACGCCCGGCAACACCTGGACGCCGGAGCGGGTGGAGTGGCTGACGCGTTTCCACGCCGACCGTCGGGCCGGCCTGGACGGGCCGGCCGGGGAGGCCACCTGGGCGGTGGAGGTCGACGGGGACGTCGCCGGGGCGGTGCGGCTGAAGCGCACGGCCGAGCCGGGAGTCCTGGAGACCGGCATCTGGCTCGCGCGGGGCGTCCGGGGGAGGGGGGCGGGCCGCCGGGCGATCGCCGCCGTCCTCGCGCAGGCCGCGGTCCTGGGCGGGCGGGAGGTCCGGGTGGAGACCGGTCGCGGCAACCAGGGCGCTCTCGCGATCCTCCGGGGGCTGGGCTTCGAGTGCAGCGACGCCGGGGGTGACCGGGTGGCGGCGCGGCGGGCGGTCCCGGGAACGACGAGAGCCCCAGGTCGGTGACCTGGGGCTCTGCTGGTGGGCGATACTGGGATCGAACCAGTGACCTCTTCCGTGTCAGGGAAGCGCGCTACCGCTGCGCCAATCGCCCCTCCCGGCCTCGCGGCCGGACCCTCCTCCGCGCTCGTGCTCCGCGGAGCCGAGGTGGAGACGGGATTTGAACCCGTGTAGACGGCTTTGCAGGCCGTTGCCTCGCCTCTCGGCCACTCCACCGCACGCGGGCGCCGGTCTCTCGACCAGCGCCCGAGGTTCCGAGCGGACGACGGGATTCGAACCCGCGACCCTCACCTTGGCAAGGTGATGCTCTACCAGCTGAGCCACGTCCGCGTTGCGTGCAGAACTCTAACCGACGCCTCCGAGCCCTCCAAGCAGGGGGGTGCGGCGACCGCCTCCTCGGAGGTCCGCCGGACACGTCCCCGCTGGTCAGCGGCCCGGGTCGGCCCCACCGGAGAGCAGCGCGTGCAGCTCCTCGTCCAGGTCGAGCAGCGCGCTCTCCGTCCCCGACGGCACGAGCGTCTCCGTCTGGCGGAGGAATGCGGCGACGGTCGCGCGGGAGAGCTCGAACAGCGCCTCGCCGGAGGGCGCGCGCAGGTGGAGGAACAGGACGTCGGTGGCCGCGTGGGCCGGCCACAGCCGGACGTCGCCCTCGCCCGCAGGCCCCTCGAGCCCCGCCTGCAGCAGTTCGCGGCTCAGCAGCCAGGCGATGCCGCCGTCCTCGACGTCGACCACACCGTTCTCGTCACCGACGTCACCGAACGCGATGCGCACCGCGAACGGGTCCGCCCCGTCGTAGCAGAGCAGCGCCGGTACCTCGGTCCACGACTGCGGACCGACCAGCTGGAGGGTGATGGGGGAGGAGTACCCGGGGGTCCATCGGCTCGGCATGTCAGGTCAACGACCGTCGGGTCTCGAAGTGACGTGGCATTGCACTTCCTTCACATCCGTCACACCCGTACCGCGGGCGGCTCCGTTGTCCTCCGTGTCATGCCCCCGCGGCGCCCATGTGAACCGTTTGGAACGGGTGATGCGAACCGGACGTGTGACCATGGGAGCCGTGACCTCCCCGCCGCGACGAACGGAGGACGCCGCGGGGGACGCCGACATCATGCGGCGCATCCGGGCGGGCGACCGGAGCGCCGTCGACGACCTCTACGACCGCTTCCGGCGGCCGGCCTTCGCGCTGGCCCGTCGGATCCTCGCCGACGACACGATGGCGGAGGACGTCCTCCAGGAGGTGTTCCTCAGCGTGTGGCGTGATCCCGGCGCGTTCGACCGGGGCCGGGGGAGCGTCGCCTCGTGGCTGCTGGCCGTGGTGCACCACAAGGCGGTCGACGCGGTCCGGCGCGAGGAGTCCCAGCGCCGCCGCCAGGCGAGAGCCGAGGACGAGATGGCGCTCGACGCGCCGACGGCGACGCGGAACGTCGAGGACGAGGCCTGGGCCCGGGTGGTCGCCGAGCGGGTGCGGACGGCGCTCGGCGCCCTGTCGGCTCCCCAGCGGGAGGCCCTGACGCTCGCCTACTACGGCGGCTACACCCAGCGGGAGGTGGCCGCCCTGACCGGCGCGCCGCTGGGCACCGTGAAGACCCGGATGCTGGCCGGCATGCGGCGACTGCGCGAGGAGCTCGGCGGGTCGGGGAGCGGCGACCTGGGGGGCGCCCTCGACAGCGCGGCCGCAGAGGAGGGACGGCGATGAGCGCCGGCCGCAGCGGTGGACCGCTGGACGACGACCACGCGGGCTTCGACGAGCTCGCCGTCGGCTGGGCGCTGCACGCCCTCGAGCCGGAGGACGAGGACGCCTTCGCCGTGCACCTGCCCGGGTGCGCCCGGTGCGCGGAGACCGTCGCGGTGGCCGCCGAGGTCATGGCGGCGATGGCCGCGGACCTGCCGGCCGCGGAGCCGTCCGCGCAGGTGCGGGACCGGCTGCGCTCGGCCGTGGCCGAGACGGAACAGGTGCGCCGGCCCGCCGTCCCCGCACCGGCCCCGGCCGCCGCCACCGCCACCGGCGGCGAGGTTCCGGTCGAGCCCTCCGTCACCAGTCCCGTCGGCTCCCCGGCGGACCCGGCGACCTGGCGCCGCCTCCTGCCCGGCGCCCTGGTCGCGGCCGCGTTCGCCGCCATCGTGGCGCTCGGCCTCTGGAGCGTCTTCCTGAACGCGGAGCGGGACGAGGCCGTCGCCGCGGCGGCCGCGCAGGCGGAGATCGTCGATGCACTGTTGGAACCGGGCAGGGCGGCCGTCGCGCCGGTCGCCGACGACGACGGCCGGACGGTGGCGACCGTCATCGCGCGCGAGGACCGCATGCAGGTGGTCGCGGACGGGCTGACGACCAACGACACGGCGGACTCCGTCTACGTCGTCTGGGGCATGCGCGACGGAGTTCCGGACCCCATCGGCACCTTCGACGTGGTAGACGATCGTTTGGACCTGCGGACCGTAGGCTCCGACCGGACCGGCCTCGACGACTACTCCGAGTACCGCATCAGCATCGAGCCCGGTCGTGCGGCTCCGTCGGTCCCGACGGAGGTCGTCGCAGCCGGGGAGGTGGCCAGCTGAGCGGACAGGGCGCGACGGACGTGCCGCAGCGCTCGCACCGGGAGACCTCCGGCGAGCGTCGCGCACGGTACGACGCCGACGAGGTGCGCAGCCTGCGCGAACGGATCGCCGAGACCCGCTGGCGCCGACGGATCGCCGCGCGACGGTCGATCAACCACCCGTACCGGATCGCCGTGGGAGTGATCGGCGGGCTCATCGTCGCGCTGGGCATCGTCACCATCCCGCTGCCCGGCCCCGGGTGGCTGACCGTCATCGCCGGCCTGTTCGTGCTCGCGACCGAGTTCCTCTGGGCCGAGCGCCTGCTGGAGTTCACGAAGAAGCACGTCAAGCGCTGGACGGACTGGGTCGGCACCTGCCCGATGTGGATCCGGCTGCTCATCGCGGCGGCCACGGCGGCCTTCGTCTACGGCGTCCTGGTCGTCACCCTGCACATGGTCGGCGTGCCGACCTGGGTGCCGGGGTGGGTCCCGCTCTGGCGCTGAGCGTCTGGCACAATCAGAGGCGATCCGGGCGATTGGCTCAGCGGTAGAGCGCTTCGTTCACACCGAAGAGGTCACTGGTTCGATCCCAGTATCGCCCACCGGATCGGAGGGCCGGGCTCCCCGCGGGGCGTCCGGCCCTCCGTCGTCTCCGGGCTGCGACGCCACCCACCGGTGCGGCTCAGCGGGTCCGGTAGTGCGCGTAGATCAGCCCGCTGGCGAACGCACGCTGCTCGACCAGCTCGAGATCGAGGCGGACGCCGTCGGGGAAGAACCGCTTGCCGCCACCGACCACGCTCGTCGTGAGGAAGAGGTGGTACTCGTCCACGAGGCCGGCAGCGATCGCCTGGGCGGCCAGGTTCGGGCCGTCGACGCTGAGATCGGAATCGGCCTCGGCCTTGAGTCGGCGCACCGCGTCCGGGTCGAAGGTCCGCTCGATCCTGGTCCTCCCGCTCGACGCCGACTCCAGGGTGGTGGAGTAGACGACCTTCTCGGCGGCCTGCCAGTCGCGCGCGTACTGCACGATGTGCGGCGGCGCATCGGGGTCGGTGTGCGCGGTCTCCCAGAAGACCATCGTCTCGTACATGCGTCGGCCGTAGAGGTACGTGCCGACGTGGCGGAAGGCGTCGCCGATGAAGGTGTGCACCTCCTCGTCCTCGGCCCCCCTGCCGAGGTCGCCCTCGGCTGCCTCGGCGTAGCCGTCGAGCGAGGTGATCATCGAGTAGATGAGCCTGGCCATGCGTCTCCTCCGGGTACGGGCGCGCGGTCGCTGAGTGGTCCTGGGGGCTGGGACCTGGCCGGAAGCCGGAACTCATCGAGCGGCCGCCAGGTCAGCGCCTGACGTACTCCACCAGCCGCAGCATCCCGTCCTCCATGTGGTGGTGGTTGTGGCAGTGGAACAGCCACCTGCCCGGGTTGCCGGCGAGGAAGTCGAAGGTCACCTCGCCGCCGCGCGCGGGGACGGCCACGGTGTCCTTCACGGGGCCGCGTCCACCGGGCGCCAGCACCTGGAAGTGGTGCCCGTGCAGGTGCATCGGATGCCACTTGCTGCTGGTGTTGCGCATCGTGATCCGCACCCACTCGCCCTCGGTGACCGGGAGCGGGTTGGCATCCGGGTAGCTCTGGCCGCCGATCTGGGTACCGGTGAGGGTCAGGTCGTAGAGCCGGTCCGGCGCGCCGGCCGGCAGCTGCAGGGGTTCGACGGCCAGGAGGTCGGCGTACTGCAGCAGGCGCCCGTCGAGTTCGACGGGCCGCTCGGCCACGGCCGGCGGCCCGGACGACCCGCTGCCGGAGTAGCGCAGCACCGCACGGCCCCAGCCGGCCCGTCCCTCCGGCTCGACGCCGACCTGCCACGCGCCTCCCGGCTGGACGGCGTCGACGAGGACGTCGTACCGCTCGCCCATCCCCAGCCGCAGGGCGTCGACGGTCACCGGCTCGACCGGCATCCCGTCGGAGTGGGTGACGGTCAGCCGGTGCCCGGCGACGGCGAACCGGAAGCCGGTGTCGGCGGCGATGTTCATGACGCGCAACCGCAGCCGGTCGCCGGGCCGCGCCTGCAGCACGGGCGGGTCGTCCGGCGGCCGCCCGTTGATCAGCAGGAGGGGATAGGCCCGGCCGCCGAAGGACACGACGTCGGTGGGGTCGAGGTCGGGCTGCGCGACCCCCTCCCCGGCCGGGGTGCCGTGGTCGGCGTGGTCGTCGACGCCGTCCCGCCAGTCGTCCAGCATGAGCGTGTACTCGCCGTCGTAGGCCAGGGGCTCGTTCCGCGGCTCGACGATCAACGGCCCGTACAGCCCGCGGTCGAGCTGCACGCCGACGTGGGCGTGGTACATGAACG
>NZ_SPQM01000001.1 GCF_004570345.1 Blastococcus sp. CT_GayMR20
TGTGCCGCTCCTGGTCGCCGCCGCCGGGCTCCGGTCCGTCGCGACCCAGCCGACCCCGGCTCCCGCGCCGGCCCGTCCGGCGGCCTGTGCCGGGTGCGCCTGCGGGGCCGGCGGCTGCGGAGCCTGATCCCGGATCGGTTCCGGCCCGCTCCTGGGTACGGGGCGGGATGTGAGCGGACAGGGGCGTGAGCATCGCAGCGAGCGCCAGCGAGCGAGGAGCGGAGCCCCCGCGGTAGCGAAGGGGACAGTGTGAGCGGACACGTCTTCGTGGTCGGCGGGGACCTCACCCGGCTCGCGTGCGACGACGTCCTGGTGCCGACCGACCGCACGCTGCGCGTCGCCCCGGGCTGGTGCCCCCTGCTGCCGGCGGACCTCGTGCGCGAGCAGCACGAGGACGGCGCCTGCGTGGAGCTGGAGTGGTCGGGGACGGGTCGCGTCCTGGCGGTGCCCGGGGACGGCGACCGGCGGATCTGGCTGGTCGACACCGTGGACGACGCGGACCGCCAGGGCGAGGACGGCCTCGGCTGGCTGCTGGACGGCGCCCGGCAGGCGCTGGCGGCGGTCGCGGAGCGGGAGGTCAGCACGCCCGCGCACGGGCGGGCCCGGCGGCTGGTCGGCCTGCCGGCGCTGGGCACCGGGTGGGGTGGTGCGGCCGGCGAGCGGGGAGCCCTGCTGCAGCGGCTGCTGCCGGTCCTGCGGGAGGCGGCCGGTGAGCACGGGTTCGACGTGGCGCTGGTGCTGCGCGGGCCCAGCGACCTGGCTGCCGCACAGCGGGTGCGGCGCGGTGAGGACGGCGGGTGGGACCTGCCCCCGCACCTGTTCGAGGTCGCCGAGGAGCTGGGGGAGAAGGCGCGGCGCGGGCAGCTCGCGGTGTTCATCGGCGCCGGGGTGAGCGCGGCCGCCGGCCTGCCCACCTGGGAGCAGCTGCTCGGGGAGCTGGCGGAGCGGTCAGGGCTGGACGACGAGCTGCGCGAGGGGCTGTCGCGGCTGCCCCCGCAGGACTCCGCCGCGCTGCTGGCCCGGGAGCTCGGACGCGAGCGGCTCGAGGCGTTCGTCAAGGAGCGGTTCGGCCCTGGTTCCTACGCGCTGGCGCATGCGCTGATCGCCGACCTGCCCGTGCAGGAGTTCGTGACCACCAACTACGACCCCCTCGTCGAGCTGGCGGCCACCGACATCGGACGCGAGGTCCGCGTGCTGCCGTTCGAGGATGCGGCGCCCGGAGCTCCGTGGCTTTTGAAGCTGCACGGCGACGCCGCCCATCCGGACAGCGTCGTGCTCACGCGCGAGGAGTACCTGCAGTTCGGCGACACCCGTGCGGCACTGGCCGGCGTGCTGCACTCGCTGCTGCTCACCCGGCACGTCCTGTTCGTCGGCACGTCGATGCTCGACGACGACCTGATCCGGATCGCGCACCAGGTGCGCAGCGCACTGCGGATGCAGGGCTCGGCGTCCGGACGTCGCAACGGCACGGTGCTGTCCCTCCGCGAGGACGCCGCGCGCGCCCGGCTCTGGGAGCGGGACGTCGAGACCGTGGCGATGGGCTCGTCCGACACGTCCCCGGCCGAGGCGGCGCGCCGGCTGGAGGTGCTGCTCGACCTGATCGGCTGCCTGTCGACACCACCGACCGGCTACCTGCTCGACCCGGCGTACCGGGGGCTGCTGAGCGAGGAGGAGCGGGCGCTGTCGGCGGCGCTGGCCCGGGTGGCGGGATCGCTGCCGGAGGACGCCGGCTCGTGGGCCGCCGCGGAGGTCGCCGCCCTGCTCCGGCGGCTGGGGCACGGCGGCTCGACGGCACCGGGGGAGGGACCGCCCGCCGACGGCGGCACGCGGGGCCGGGACGACCGCGTGCAGGAGCAGCGGCCCGGCTGAGCCGGAGGTTGCCCGGTGGTCGTCCGGGGCACGCAGCGGGCATGGCGCGACCGGAGAACGGCCTGCAGCTGCTCGCCAAGGGCTACGGCTGGCTGCCCGACAGGCGGCGGGCGCTGGGCCGGCGCACCGTGACCGCCCGCCTCGGCGGACTGCCGGTGACCGCGATCGAGGGGCCCGACGCCGCCCGGTTCCTCTACGACGAGGACCACGTGCAGCGGGCGCACGCCATCCCCGAGCCCGTGCAGGGCACGCTCTTCGGCAAGGGTGCGGTGCACACGCTCGACGGCGACGCGCACCGGGTGCGCAAGGCCATGTTCGTCGCGCTGCTGATGCGCGAGGACGGGATCGCGTCCCTGGTGCAGCGCGCGACGACGGCGTGGGACGACGCCGTCGTGGAGTGGGCCCGACGGCCGGAGATCGTCCTGCTCGAGGAGTCCGCCCAGGTTCTCGCCGGCGCGGTGACCCGCTGGGCGGGCGTGCCCGTGAGCGACGACGAGGTGCCCGCTCTCGCGCGCGACCTGCAGGCGATGGTCGACGGGTTCGCCACCGGCGGGCCCCGTCACTTCCGCGCCCGGCGGGCGCGCGGCCGCCGCGAGAAGTGGCTGGCCCGATCGGTCGAGGAGGTGCGCGCCGGCACGGCGACGGTCGAGGAAGGGTCGGCGGTCGACGTCGTCGCGCGGCACCGCGACGCCGGGGGCGAGCTGCTGGAGCCGCGGGTGGCCGCGGTCGAGCTGCTCAACGTCGTCCGGCCGACCACGGCCGTCAGCTGGTTCGTGGCCTTCACGGGGCACGCGCTGATCCGCTGGCCGGAGAACCGGAAGCGGCTGGCCGACGGCGATCTGGCGTACGCCGAGGCGTTCGCCCACGAGGTGCGCCGCTTCTACCCGTTCGCGCCGTTCATCGGCGGCCGCGCCCCACGGGAGGTCGAGTGGGACGGCGAGCGGATCCCGGAGAACTCGATGGTGCTGCTCGACCTCTACGGCCAGAACCACGACCCCGAACTCTGGGGTGACCCGTACGCCTTCCGCCCGGATCGCTTCCTCGGCCGGGAGATCGGGGCATTCGACCTGGTGCCGCAGGGCGGGGGAGACCCGCGGACCGGGCACCGCTGCCCGGGCGAGCAGATCACGGTCTCGCTGCTGTCCGCGCTCGCCGTCCGGCTGTCCCGCCTGGAGTACGACGTCCCGGAGCAGGACCTCACGATCGCGCTGCACCGGATCCCTGCCAGGCCGGCCGGCGGCGTCCGCCTGAAGGTGTGGGGCACCTCCTCCTGACAGTTGTGCTCTGCTCCGCCGGTGCGGGCAGAGCACGAGCGTCCGGAGGGCGAGGTGGTCAGGCGCCGGGTGACGGGCCGAGGCCCGCGTCCCGGGCCAGTGCCACCGCTTCCGCGCGGCTGGCCGCGTGCAGCTTGGTGAGGACGTCGGACACCCGGTTGCGCACCGTCTTCTCCGAGAGGAACAGGCGGGTGGCGATCGCGGCGTTCGGCAGCCCGTGCGCGACCAGGTCCAGCACCTCGCGCTCGCGGTCGGTCAACTCGGGGAACGGCACGGCGCTCGACCGGCCACGGGAGGACGCGAAGAAGGCGAGCACCCGGTCGGCGATCCGCGGGCCGAACACCGCCTCGGAGCGCGCGGCGGCGCGCACCGCCCGGGCGATGTCGGCGCCCTCGCTCTCCTTGAGCAGGTAGCCGCGGGCGCCGGCGCGCAGCGCGGCGAACACCGAGTCGTCGTCGTCGCTCATGGTCAGGACGACGACCGCGGTCTCCGGCTGGGTGGCGGCGATCGTGGCGGTCGCGGGGACTCCGCCGCCGCCCGGCATCCGCAGGTCCATGAGGACGACGTCGGGCCGCAGGTCAGCGACGACCGCGACCCCCGTCTCGCCGTCCGCGGCCGTGCCCACCACGTCGATGTCGTCGGCGTCCCCGAGGGCGTCGGCGACACCGTCGCGGTAGACCGGGTGGTCGTCGACGACGACCACCCGGATCGGCGCGGTCACCGGGCCGCCAGGGGCAGCCGGGCGCGGACCGTCGTGCCGGCGCCGGACGCCGTCGTCACGTCGAGGCTGCCGCCGAGCTCGGCCGCCCGCTCCCGCATGCTCGTCGACCCCACCCCGGGGACGGCGTCGGCCGGCACGCCGCGGCCGTCGTCGGAGATCTCCACGAGCAGATCGTCGCCGGAGAGCCCGAGGGCGACCGTGCAGGTCGCCGCCCCGGCGTGGCGGACGGCGTTGGCGACCGCCTCGGTGGCGATCCGGTAGGCCGCGACCTCGACCGCGGCCCGCAGCGTCGGGAGCGCCTCGGCCGACACGCTGACGCGGGCGGGGTCCGCCGTCCCGCCGGGACCGCCCGTCGTCACCGGCAGCCGGTAGGCGGCGACGTGCTCGCGCAGCGCGTCGACCAGCCCGAGCTCGTCGAGGGCCGGCGGCCGCAGGTCGTCCACGGCCCGGCGGACGGCGGCGACGGTCCGGCGCATCTGGTCGCGCAGCCGGCCGGCGAAGGCCGCCATCTCCGGCTCGCCGGACAGCCGGCCGGTGAGGCGTTCCAGCTGCAGCGCCATGCCCGCGAGCTCCGGGCCGACGCCGTCGTGCAGGTCGTGCCGCAGCCGGCGGCGCTCCTCCTCCCGCCCGGCGACGATCCGCTCCCGGCTGGCCTGCAGGTCGGCGACCAGCCCGGCCGCCCAGGCCAGCGCGGCGGCGCGGCGGGCGGCGTCGTCCAGGGCGTCCCGCTCGGACCGTCGCCAGCGCTCGCCGGGATGGCGGTGAGTGACGGCGAACCGCCCGACGTCCTGGCCCAGGGAGGTCAGCGGCCAGGTGTCGACGTCGCCGGTGAGCCGGGCGTCGGTGGCGCAGGCGACCGAGGGCAGCCGCGGGTCGGCCGGCTCGATCGCCACCGCGGGCAGCCGGAGCACCCGGGCGACCTCGTCGGCCAGGGCCTGGAGCGCCTCGCTGGGAGCCGCGGCCGAGTCCAGGGTCGAGCCGAGCCGGGTGGCGACCGCGAACGGGTCGCGCCGCTCGCCGTAGAGCAGCCGGTCGACCGCCCGCTGCGCCCGTTCCCAGCCCGCCGCGGCGCCGATCGCGGCCAGCGCCGTCAGCGCGACGGCGATGCGGCGCTGCCCGGCGGTCAGTTCGCCGAGCAGGCCCACGACGACGGCGTAGGCGATCAGCAGGATGCCGGACAGGACGCTGAACACCACCGCCCGGCTGATGACCTGGCCGACGTCGAACAGGCCGTGCCGCAGGACCGCGACGGCGACCGCCAGGGGAAGCGCGGCGAACCCGACGGCGAACAGCGTGCTGGAGATCACCGGCAGGTCGAGCACGACGGAGGCGATCGCGCAGACGAAGAGGACGGACTCGCCGAGCAGGAGCCACTGCAGGCGGGCCCGTTCGGTGCCCTCGGCCCGCCGCATCCGCACCAGCTGGGCGGCGACCCCGACCCCGCCGCCGACCAGGAAGGCGGTGAAGGAGCACAGGAGCAGCACGAGGTTGATCCACAGCCCGACGGCCAGGGGGTTCTCGAACGCGGGCGCGTAGTCCAGCGGGCCGCTCCGGAACATCGCGGCGAGGGTGCCGACGACGACCACGGTGCCGAGCACCCGGGCGATCCGGCGCCACCGCGGCGAGGGCAGCGTGCCGTCGGGGAAGTACAGCGGGACGAGCGCGACGATCACGTAGTACGGGACGAAGCCCCACGCGGCCAGCCACGCGGCGAACGAGGCGCCTGGGCCGGCGGTGGTGCCGGCGAGCGCCACGTACTCGCTCGCCAGCAGGTAGGGCCCCGTGACGACGCTGACCATGAGCAGCCAGCCGACGCGATTGCCGGGCTGCCGGCCGAGCACGAGGGCGGCCACCAGCGGATAAAGCAGGCCGAGGGTGGCGTCACCGGCGTCGACCGGTCGCCCACGTTCGGCCAGGGCGCCCACGGCGATCGCGACCAGCGTGCAGCCGACGCCGAGCGCGGCGAGGATCCCCGGCACCCAGCGAGGCACGCCGGGCGCGGGGGAGCGGCGGTCGGTCGCACCCGGCACGGCCGACATCCTGCCTGCCTCTGCCCGGATCCGGGAGAGCCCTGCAGCGAAAGAGCGCCGCCCCGGACGGGGCGCCCGGGAGATCGGGACGGCCGTCCCTGGGATCGGGGACGCGGGGCGGGCGAATCTCTTCCCCGGAGCCAGACCCCCTGGGAATCCCGGACGACAGACACCCTGGAAGGACCGAACGATGACCACCTCGACCGAGCTGCCGGCCGCCGCACCGGAGACCGAGCTCACGCCCGACACCCGCTTCCGCCGGGTCGGCGGCGCCCTCTCCCTGATGGCCTCGGGGACGCTCGTCTTCGCGAGCCTGCTGATGATCCCCTACGAGAACCAGACGGTCGCCCAGTACCTGCAGACCGGCGTGGACCACCGGACGAACATCCTGTGGGCCGCCGTCGTCCTGCACTTCGGCTACCTGCTCCTGGTGCCGGCGGCGTTCACGCTGATCCGCCTGGCGCGCCGGCGGAACCCGAGGACGTCGATCGTCGCAACGGTGCTCAGCGGCCTCGGCATGGGCCTGTCCGGCATCGTCGTCGTCGACTTCTACGACGTGGCCCTGGCCAACGCGCTGCCCGCCGACGAGGCGCTGCGCATCTTCGACCTGGCCGGCAGCTACGGCCAGGGCGGCCTCGTCGCGGCCCCGTCGGTGATCGGCATGGCCCTGGGCATCAACCTCGCGATGTACGTCGCCTGGAGGGCCCGGGCCATCCCGGTGTTCCCGCTGGTGCTCAGCGTCGTCGGCTGGCTGGTGTTCACCTTCTTCTCCGGTGACGCGTGGCTGCCCTCGCTCGGCAGCGGCCTGGTCGCGATCGGCATGGCGTGGGCCGGCGTCATCGTCTACAAGATGCGCGACGAGATCTGGGCGCGCCTGTGATCCCTACGCAGCACCGGGAGGGTCCGGCAGCGAACTCGCTGCCGGGCCCTCCTGTCATGCGCGGGCCTCGAGCCCGGTGAGCTCCGGCAGGAGTTCGCCCGGATGGACCACGCCGAGCCGCTGGGTCGCCCGGGTGAGGGCGACGTAGAGGTCGTTGTGGCCGCGGACGCCGCCGGCCACGATCCCGGCCGGGTCGACCACCAGCACCGAGTCGAACTCCAGGCCCTTGGCGCCCTCCGGCGGCAGGACGACCGGTCCGGAGGTCAGGTCCTCCGACGTGGCGGGGATCCGTGCCCGGACGGCGGCGGCCACCGCGTCGAGCCGCGACCGGGGGACCAGCACGGCGAGCGTGCCGTCCTCGGCGTCGAGGGCGGCGGCAGCGTCGGCGACGGCGTCGGCCAGCGTCTCGTCGGTCACCCCCAGCGCCCAGGGCCGGATGCCGGTCGTGCGCACCGAGCGGCCGGCGGACGCCGACGAGCCGCCCGCGGCCAGGACCGCGGCGGCGACGTCCATGATCTCGGCCGGCGTGCGGTAGTTGACGGTGAGCTCCTCCAGCCGCCAACTCGGGCCGAGGTGCGGATCGAGCATCGCCGACCAGCTGGTGGCACCGGCCGGTGAACCGGTCTGGGCGACGTCGCCCACCACCGTCATCGACCGGGTCGGGCAGCGGCGCACCAGCAGCCGCCAGGCCATGGCGGACAGCTCCTGCGCCTCGTCGACGATCACGTGCCCGTAGGTCCACGTGCGATCGCCGGCCGCGCGCTCGGCCGTCGTCCGGAAGTCGCTGACCTCCTGCCGCTCGGCGAGACCCTCGGCGTCGAGCAGGTCGCCGACGCTCAGCTCCTCGGCCTCCTCCTCGGTCTCGCTGTCGGTGGACCGGGAGCCGTGCAGCAGGTCGAGGGTCTCCTGCGCGTGCCGGCGGCGCTGCTGCTGCTCCCGCCGGGCCGCCGACCGCTGCGCGGAGTCGTCCTCCCCGAGCAGCTCGTCGGCCTCCTCGAGCAGCGGAACGTCGGCCGGCGTCCACGGTGCCGATGGCGCCCGCAGGAGCAGGTCGCGGTCGGCGTCGCTCCAGCCCGGGGTGACCGCAGCCAGTTCCTCGGCCGAGGCGAAGAGGTCGCGGACCAGCCGCTCGGCGGTCAGCCGCGGCCACAACCGGTCGACGAGGCGGTGCACCACGGTCTCGGCGGCCACCTCCCGGCGCAGGGCCGCGACGTCGGACCGCTCGAGCAGGTTCGCGCCGCCGAGCACGTTCTCGCCCAGCTTGTCGGCGTACTTGCGGGCGACGAGTTCGATCACCGCGCGGGCTGCCGCGGGGCGGGCCTCGTTGTGCACCCGCGAGGCCGAGCGGGCGCGGGAGCGGATCCGGGCGGCGTCGGCCTTCGTGAACCGCAGCACGGTGCCGTCGAGCTCCAGCTCCACCGGTGCGTCGAGGACGGCCTGGCGGCGGCGGACGGCGGCGGCGATCACGTCGGCCATCGCGATCCGCCCCTTGACCTCGACCACCTCCGGGCGCTCGACGCCGGCGGCCTGCAGCCCCGGCCGCAGTCCGCCCACGTCCGAGAGCACCACGCCGGTCTCGCCGAGCGAGGGCAGCACGTCGGCGATGTAGCGCAGGAAGGCCGGCGACGGGCCGACGATGAGCAGGCCGCTGCGGGCCAGCCGTTCCCGGTGCGTGTAGAGCAGGTACGCCGCCCGGTGCAGCGCCACGGCGGTCTTGCCGGTGCCCGGCCCGCCCTGCACGACGAGGGCACCCCGGGCGTCGGCGCGGATGATGCGGTCCTGCTCGGCCTGGATGGTGCGGACGATGTCGGTCATCCGCCCGGTGCGGTTCGCGTTCAGGGCGGCGAGCAGGACGGACTCGCCGGCCAGCCCCGACCGGTCGGTGACGTCCGGGTCGTCGAGGTCGAGGGTCTCGTCGGTGATCGAGACGACGGTCCGGCCGCGGGTGCGGATGTGCCGGCGGCGGCGGACGCCGAGGTCGTGCAGCGGGGTGGCGGTGTAGAACGGCTGCGCCGCCGGTGCCCGCCAGTCGATCAGCAGCGGTTCCTCGACGCCGTCGTCGGCGGGCAGCCCGATCCGGCCCACGTACCGCGGCACGTCGGCGTCCCGGCGGTCCAGCCGGCCGAAGCACAGGCCGCTCTCCGCGGCGTCGAGAGCGACCAGCCGCTCGCTGTAGAGCTGGACCGCGGCCTCCCGCTCGCCGACCGACTGCGGGTTGTGCGCCCTGGTCCCGAGCGCCTCGGCGAGCCGGGCGGCGGCCCGCGCGCGGACGTCGTCCAGGCGGCGGTGCAGTCCCGTCACGTACCCCTGCTCCGCCGCCAGCTCGTCGTCGTCGTCGCGCGGAGCGGGTCGTGCTGAAGACAAACTGATCTCTCTCCGTTGCTCGGTGCACCGCTACCGTGGGGCATGGCCGCAGGCGTCCTGTTCGCGATGGTCCTGCCGGGTCTGGCCATTCTCCTCGTCGTCCTGGCCGTCGCCGAGCATGCCTGGTCGCGACACGGTCGCCGGAGTCCCCTGCACCGGCGGGAGCGGCACGCGCTGTCGGCCGGGGGGATGGACGTCTTCTCCGCCGCGCTGTTCCCCGGCAAGGCGGTCGACCTGGAGCAGCGGCGGGTGCGGGAGATGACCCGCGACGACGTCGACGACGGTGCCCCGCCGTACGGCCGGATCGACCTCGACGGCGGTGTGGCCTACCTCGACGTCAGGTAGTCGGCCAGCTCGACGGGTCGGCTCAGGGCCACGAGGTGCCCGCCCGGGATCTCGTCGACGGTGCGGCCCAGGCGCTCGGCGGCCAGCCGCCGCACGAAGCCGGCCGGGAAGAACCGGTCGTCGCGGCCGCTGACCACGGAGGTCGGGACGTCGGGCCAGCGCTCCAGCGGCCACGGGTCCTCGAAGGGGCGCCCCGACTGCGCGAACGGCTGCTCGAACGCGGCGGCCACCACCTCGGCGGGGACGTCGTGGAAGAAGTACGTCTCCTGGTCCCCGGGGTCCCCGCTCAGGCCGTCGCGCTCGGCGTGTTCGGCGATCGCGCGGGCGTGTCCGGTGACCGTCCACCACTCGCCGCCGGTCTCACCTGCCCGCGGGATCATCGGGTTGACCAGCACCAGGCGCTCGACGGGGACGCGGGCGCAGAGCAGCGGCGCGATGAGGCCGCCCATCGACTGCGCCACCACGACCACCGGCGCCCGGCCGTCGACCGCCGCCACCACGGTGTCGGTGTAGGCGGCCAGGCCGGCGGACTCGTCGTGCGAGGGGAGGTCGACCGCCACCGCCGTGTGGCCGCGGCGCTCCAGCTCCGCCACCAGGCGGTGCCAGTACCAGGCCTGCCCGCCGGCGCCGGGGATGAGCACGAATGTCGTCACAGGGGATGGAACCACCCGGACGCCGGGAAGTCATCGCTCATTCGTCGACGGGCAAGCGCAACTCCGGGGACACCTCGCGGATACATGCGGCTCCTACCGTTCTCGGTGAGCCCGGGACGAGGGGAGAGCGACATGAGCACGAGCACCAAGGAGCGGACCACATGGGTCTGCGACAACTGCCAGGGCGAGACCGCCGCCGTCCGCAAGCGGTGCAAGGACTGCGGGACGTCCCGCTACTGAGGCCGGCTCAGGCGGCCGGCGGCGCGCCGCGCAGCCTCACGACTGCCGAGCGGTAGTACCGGCCGCCGTTCACCCGCCAGGCCATCCGGGCCGAGCGGGGCAGCCCCTCGAGCAGCCGGGCACGGTCCCCGGCGGAGGAGTCCTCCAGCGCCAACCCCAGCACCAGCAGCTGCTCGCGCGCGGTGAGCCGGCAGTGCGACGAGTGCGCGATGGCCGTCCAGTCCTCCGCGCGGAAGTGCTCCGCGAGCATCGGCAGGAGCGTGCGCTCCTCCTCGGCGGTCTGCTCGTCGACCGCGTCGGCCACCGCACGGCAGGCCATCGCGAAGGCGTCGCGGGCGTGGCACGAGCCGACGACCTGCCACTGGCGGGCGGCGGTCGCGACGTCCCGCAGCATGTGGTCGATCCGCGCGCAGCTCGCCGTCCACGCGTCGAGCAGCTGCCGGGCCCCGGCGGCCTCGTCGGCCGGGACTGCGCGCAGCAGCGCCGGCCAGACGGCCTCCCGCTCGACGGAGTGGTGGTGCAGCAGGACCCGGCTGATCAGCTCGGAGTGCCGGGTCAGCGTGACGGTCCGCTCGGCCTCGTCCGCCGGCGCCCAGGTCGCGAGGTCGGCGAGCAGCCGCAGTTCGCGGCGCACCAGCTGGTGCAGCACGCGCTGGTAGGCCACGGCGCGGCAGGCGGCGGGATCCCGGCGGCGGTGGCCAGCGCTCGGCGGCACGGAGTCGTCCCCGGCGGTGCGGGGAGCGGGGATCGACGTGGTCGGTCGGACCGCGGCAGCGGTCATGCGGACACCTCGTTCGACGGTCAGCACTTCAACGACGGAGCGCAGCGCCGGCGGTCCTGCCGGAGCGGATGCGGGGGAGGGTAGGGCCAGGGGGCCCCGTGCGACAGGGGATTCCGGCCGCGGCCCCGAGGGTCGGGGAGGGGTCCACGGCACGCTCGCGGCGCGTCCTTCCGGCCTGTCACGGAACCCTCTCGCTGTGACCCGGAGGTGCGGCACCGCGCTGCACGTCCGTCCCATAGGGTCGTCGGGTGGGAAACGTCGTCGCGCGGAACGCCGTCCGCGTCAGCGGGGTCGCCGAAGGCCGGCCGATGCTCTTCGTGCACGGCTTCGGCTGCGACCAGGCGATGTGGCGGTTCGTCGCGCCCGATTTCGAGGTCGACCACCGCGTCGTCCTCCTCGACCTGGTGGGGTCCGGCAGGTCCGACCTCAGCGCCTACGACCCCGAGAAGTACAACTCCCTGCGCGGCTACGCCGAGGACATCGTCGAGGTCTGCCGGGAGCTCGAGCTCACCGACGTCGTCCTGGTCGGGCACTCGGTCAGCGCCATGATCGGCGTGCTGGCCTGCCAGCGGGCACCGGAGCTGTTCGGGGCGCTGGTCATGGTCGGCCCCAATCCGCGTTACGTCGACGACGGCGACTACGTCGGGGGCTTCAGCCGCACCGACATCGCCGGGCTGCTCGACGCCCTCGACGCCAACCACCTCGGCTGGTCCGCCCAGATGGCACCGGTGATCATGGGCAATCCCGAGCACCCCGAGCTGGCCGACGAGCTGACCAACAGCTTCTGCCGCACCGACCCAGGGATCGCCGCGCAGTTCGCCCGTGTGACGTTCCTGTCGGACAACCGCGTCGACCTGCCCACGGTCTCCGTCCCCACCCTCGTCCTGCAGTGCAGCGAGGACGCGATCGCCCCGGAAGTCGTGGGCCGGTTCGTGGCCGAGCACGTGCCGGACAGCGTGTTCACCCAGCTGGAGGCGACGGGCCACGTCCCCCACCTGAGCGCTCCGGAGGAGACCACGGCAGCGATCCGCGCCTTCCTGACGGGATGAGCACAGGGGACGGCGGTATGGACCCAGTCGGCAACCCCGGGAGCGACCCCCGCGCGCAGCTCGGCCGGCTGCTCGAGGAGGACCCGGCCGACCTCTACGAGAACGCACCGATGGGCTACCTGTCGACGCTGCCCGACGGCCGGATCGTCAAGGTCAACCGGACGTTCTGCGCCTGGACCGGCCGGGCGGCCGACGACCTGATCGGATCGCGGTTCCAGGACCTGCTCAGCATCGGCGGCCAGGTCTTCCACGAGACGCACCTGTCGCCGCTGCTGCGCATGCAGGGAGCGGTCCGGGAGATCGCCCTCGACGTCGTCCGCGTGGACGGGTCCCTGCTGCCGTGCCTGCTCAACGCCGTCGAGCTGCGCGACGAGTCCGGCGCCCCGCTCCTCGTGCGGGCGACGCTCTTCGAGGCGACGGCGCGGCGCCGGTACGAGCGCGAGCTGCTCGCGGCGCAGCGGGCGGCGGAGGAGTCCGAGGCCCGGTCCAGCATCGTGCAGAGGGTCGTGTCCGACCTCGCTGCGGCGACCTCGGTGCGCGGCGTCGCGGCGGTGATCGTGCAGCACGGACGCGAAGCGATCCGCGCCCGGGGCGCGGCGCTGGTGCTCGTGGAGGACCCGCATGACGGTCCGGACGCCATGCCGACCCTCCGCGTCGCGGACGCCGACGGGCTGGCTCCGGACCTGCTGGCGGAACTCCAGCTCGCCGCCGCGAGCCAGCTGACGCTGGAACTGGAGCAGGGGGTGCGCTCCGTGCCGCTCGATGACCGGCTCAGGGCGAGGCAGCCGGGGGTGGCCGCCGCGATGGAGGCCGACGGGCTGGCGGGCCTGGTCACGGTGCCGGTGACGGCCGACAGCCGGCGGCTCGGCGTGCTGCTCCTGGGACTCGGCGTCCCCGGCGACCTGATCAGCCTCGAGGAGCCCGACGACGCCGGCTCGCCCACGCCGGCCGACGTCGACCTGCTCTGGACACTGGGCCGGCAGGCCGGGCAGGCGCTGGAGCGCGCGCGGCTGCACGAGGAGACGGCGCGGCAGGCGGAGCGGGCGGCCTTCCTGCTGGAGGCGGCCCGACTGCTGGCGGGTGCGGCGGACGTCCCCGAGACGGTGGAGCGGCTGGGCGACCTCGCCGTCCGGAAGCTGGCCGACCTCTGCGTCATCGACCTGGCCACGGAGCAGGGGCTCACCCGTGCCACGGTCCGGCACCGGGATCCCGCGATGCAGCCGATGGCCGACGAGCTGCGGGAGCGGCACCTGGGCGGCGGCGGGCGGGAGCAGCACCCGAGCATCCAGGCGGTGCGGGAGGGCGGCACCCGGTGGATGCGCTCCGTGCCGGAGGACTTCATCCGGGAGACCGCTCTCGACGAACGGCAGGCCGAGGTGGTCCTGGCGCTGGACCTGGTGAGCATCGTCGCGGTGCCGCTGGTCGCCGACGGACGGCGGCTCGGGGTGCTGACCCTGTGCGCGGACCGGCAGCGAGGCGGCTTCACCGCGGCGGACGTGGAGGTGGCCGAGCAGCTGGGTCTGCAGGTGTCGCTGGTGGTGGCGAAGGCGCAGCGCTACGAGACCGACGTCCGCACCTCGCACACGCTCCAGGCCAACCTGCTCCCGCCGGCGCCCCCGGCGCTCACCGGGATCGCGACCGCGGTCCGGTACCTGGCGGCGAGCTACGGCGTCGAGGTGGGCGGCGACTTCTACGACGTGGTGGAGTTGCCGAACGCCCACGTCGCCCTGGCGGTCGGCGACGTCGTCGGCCACGACATCACCGCGGCGGCCACGATGGGACAGCTGAACAGCGTCTACCGGGCGCTGCTGGCCGACCGCCCGTCGCCCAGCTCGATGATCGACCGCCTGCAGGCCTCGTGGTCGCTGCTCGGGCTGCAACGCATGGCCACCGCTCTGTTCGCCACGCTCGATCCGGCGACCGGGCAGCTGCGGGTGGCGTCGGCCGGGCACCTGCCGCCGCTGCTGCTCACCGATGGCCACGCCGAGTTCCTGCCGGTGACACCGAGCCGGATGCTCGGCGCCCCCCCGGCCCCGGCGCCAGCACTGGAATGGGCGGGTGTGGTGCCGGTCGGCGCGACGCTGGTGCTCTACACCGACGGGCTGGTCGAGAGCCGGTCGGCCGACATCGACGAGGGCCTGGCCCACCTCCTGGCCGCGGCGGCCGGAGCGGGCACGTCGGACCCGGACGAGCTGTGCGACCGCCTGCTCGCCGACATGACCGGGACCCACCGCGCCGACGACATCGCGCTCCTGGCACTGACCCGCCTCTAGCCCCTTGACCGGCGGGGGTGCCGTGGCGACCCTGAACACGTTGATGGGGGCCGGCATGGGCGAGATCGACACCCGCGCGAGCGAGGGGCAGACGGCCGTCCCGGTGCACTCGCCGGACCCCGACGTCCGACCGTGGGACCCCGACCGCAGCCGACCCCGATTTCCGCCACCTCCGGAGGAGGCGTGATGGCAGACCCCGTGAACCCCGTCGCGGAGGCGATCGACGGTGCGACCGGCGACTGGTCGATGTCCGGGGACGCGATGCGCTGGTCTCCGGACCTCGCGGAGCGCCAGCCGTCCCTGGGCGAGTTGCGGGGCATGGACGTCGCGGCCGGCATCGGCGCGGGGCTCGGACTGGACATGACGGGTGTGCGCCGGCTGGTCTCCGGCGCGCTGAACTCCCTCGGCGCCGTCGCCAGTGACGTCGTCACCGAGATCCGTCAGCTCACCCGGGGCCCGCAGGGCGAGGAGGAGCCGCCTCAGGCCGCTCCGCGGTAGACCTGGACCGGCACACCGGGCGCCTCGGCCGGGAAGGCGAGCACGCTGCCGGCCAGGGGCTGCGAGGCCGGCCCGCCGGGTCCGAGGTGCGCGCTCGAGGTGGTCACGTAGAGCGTGGTGAGGTGCGCCCCCCCGAACGCGAGGCTGGTGGGGTGGGTGACCGGCATCGGGACCACGTCGGTCAGCGCCCCGCCGGCGTCGTAGCGGTGCACCGCCCCGCCGGCGAAGAGGGCCACCCAGACCCCGCCTGCCTGATCGGTGGCCAGCCCGTCCGGCAGGCCGGCCCCGTCGTCGATCCGGACGAACACCTCGCGGTCGCCCAGCCGGCCACCCTCGAGGTCGTAGTCGTACCGCCAGATCACCCGGCGGGGCGTGTCGACCAGGTAGAAGGTCGTGTTGTCGGCGTCCCACGCCAGCCCGTTGGACGAGGACAGGCCTGATTCGGCGAGGCGCACGGAGCCGTCGAGGTCCACGACGTGCAACGTGGCCCGGGCACCGCCCTCGCGGTCCCAGGTCCCGATCCACAGCCGGCCGCGGGCGTCGCACTTCCCGTCGTTCAGGGTCGTGGCGGGCGTCCCGGCGTCCACCTGGCAGATCTCCACCCGGGTGCCGTCGGGGCGCCAGCGCCACACCGTGCTGCCACCGGCCACGACGAGTCCGCCGGAGCCGTCGGGGACGGCGATGCTGACCGGACCCTCTGCGTCGAGGGCCGTCTCGGCGTCCTGCTCGGCGGACCAGCGGACCACCCGTTCGGCCCGGATGTCGACACGCAGCAGCTCCCGCCGTGCGGCGTCCCAGAACGGGCCCTCGCCCACCAGGTCCTGTGCCCGCAGCGCCACGCGGACGTGCTCGTCGCCCGTCGGATCGGACCTGCGGGCCGCATCCCCACGACGTGCCGTCATGTCCAAACTCTATACATGATTAGAAGAGTTTGTTAGCTTCGCCGTGAGGCCGGTCACGTCGGCCCAGGACAGGTGACCCTGCCGTGCTCCGCGCGGCGCCCGAGCTGAGAGAAGGACCATGTCTGGCAAGTCGTCCCGCCGGGGCCTGAAGTACGGGGCCTCGATGACCGCCCTCGCGCTCGTCCTCACCGGTTGCCTCAGCGAGTCGCCGGAGGAGAGCTCGGAGTCCGTCGCGGCGGACCCCGAGGCCATCGCCGACGCCGCAGAGTCGGAGGGATCGCTCACCTGGTACACGTCCATCCCCGAGGCCATCTCGACCTCCGCGGTGGAGGGCTTCGAGGCGAAGTACGACATCACGGTGGAGATGATCGTGCTCACGTCCGGACTCATGACGACCCGGTACGCCAGCGAGATGGATGCGGGGAACTCGCCCGCGGACGTGGTAACCGTCGCCGATCCCGTCTTCTTCGGCGACGCGGTGTCGAAGGAGTGGATGGAGACCCTCGACGAGGAAGACGTCCCGGCGCTCGCCGACTGGCCGGAGGACGCCCTGCGCGAGGACGCCTACGCGCTGGTGAACATCCAGCCGATCGGCGTCACGATCGACACGAACAAGGCCGACCCCGAGGACTTCGAGACGTGGGAGCAGCTGCTCGACCCCTCGGTGAAGGGCCAGCTCTACCTCGTGAACCCGGCCAACGTGCCGAACTGGCTGGCGCACATGCAGATGATGAGCGACACCTACGGCGAGGACTTCCTCCCCTCGCTGGCCGCGCAGGACCCGACGCTGGTCGACAGCGCCGTCCCGGGTGCCCAGCAGCTGGCGGCCGGCGCCGGGACGGTCGTCTACCCGAGCCTGCTGTCGGTCAGCAACCCCCTGAAGGCGCAGGGTGCCAGTGTGGAGACGGTGTTCCCGACGCCGACCACGGGTGTGGAGCAGTACGCCGGCATCTCGACCAGCGCACCGCACCCCAACGCCGCCCGCCTGTTCATGGACTACCTCCTCACCGAGGAGGCCCAGCAGATCATCAACGAGAACATCGGGTCCTCGGTGCTCGGTGACCTCGAGGGCACCGTGCCCCTGCCCGAGGGCTACGAGTCGCCGGACGTCCCCGGGGCCGTCGCCAAGAAGGCCGAGATCCTCTCCGCGCTGGGCCTGGGATGACGGCGCGGTCGGGGACGAAGGAGGCCGGTGCGGTGACCGGTGCGGCAGCGGACCAGCGGCGCGGGTCCCGCCCCGCGGACGCGCTGGGCATCGAGGTCGACAGCCTGCGCAAGGAGTTCGTGGACGACCACGGCAACCGCGTCGCCGCCGTCGACAACGTGAGCCTGGCCGTCCCCGCCGGGGAGTTCCTCGTCCTGCTCGGCCCGAGCGGGTGCGGCAAGACGACGCTCCTGCGGTGCCTGGCCGGCCTCGAGGTGCCCGACTCCGGCGAGATCCGGCTCTCCGGCCGCACCGTCTTCGGTGCCGGGTCACGGGCGGAGATGACGGCCGACCGCCGCGTCGGCATGGTGTTCCAGAGCTACGCGCTCTGGCCGCACATGACGGTGGAGGAGAACGTCGGCTACCCGCTCTCGACCGGCCCGCGCAGCGCGCGGATGTCGAAGGCGGAGGCCCGCGAGCGGGTGACGGAACTGCTGCAGCTCATGCGTCTGGACGCGATGGCCGAGCGCAAGCCGAACCAGCTCAGCGGCGGCCAGCAGCAGCGGGTCGCCCTCGCCCGCGCCATCGCGGCCGGCAACGACGTCGTGCTGTTCGACGAGCCCCTGTCGAACATCGACGCCAAGGTCCGCGAGGCGCTCCGGCTCGAGCTTCGCAGCATGCAGCGGCGGCTCGGCTTCACCGCCGTCTACGTCACCCACGACCAGACGGAGGCCCTGGAACTGGCCGACCGGATCGCGGTCATGCGCGACGGCCGCGTCGTGCAGCTGGGCACCCCCGAGGAGATCTACCGGGCTCCGCTTACCCGGTACGTCGCCAACTTCGTGGGCATCTCGAATGTCCTCCCCGCCACGCGGACCGCCGAGCGGCCCGACCGGCTGAGCGCGTTCGACACGGCGCTCGGAACGATCACCGTGACCGCCGCCGGGGCCGAGGAGGCCGAGCGGGTCGCGGTCACCAGCCGCGCCCACTCGTGGTGGATCCGGGCCGACGGGCCGACGTCGGGGCACAACGCCTGGCAGGGGCGCGTGGTCAGCGCGGCCTACCTCGGCATGTACACCGAGTTCATCGTCGACGTCGGCGGGACCCTCGTGCGCGTGTGGCACGACCACGGCAACGGCGCCCGCAACCTCGAAGAGGGTGACCTCGTGTGGGTCGGGGTCTCGCCCGAGGACTGCGTGGTCGTGGTCGACGATGAGTGAGGCGCTGCTCGAGCGCCCCCAGGCGCCGCTGCCGTCCCCGCCGCCGGTACGCCGCGGCCTGCGGCGGCTGTCCCCGCTCACCGTCGTCACCTGGTTGCTGGCGGCCCTGTTGGCGTTCTTCATCGCCTATCCGCTGGTGCAGGCCCTGCTCGGCCTCATCGGGCTCGACGCCGTCCCCGGCCAGACCGCCGACTCGCCGTGGGGCGTCATCACCCACCCGGAGACGCTGCGGGCGCTGCTCAACACCGCGATCCTGGTGCTCAGCGGCGGTGCGATCGCGGTCCTCATCGGCGCGGCCTTCGCCTGGCTCAACGAACGCACGAATGCGCGGATCGGCTGGCTCGCCGAGGTGCTGCCGCTGATCTCGATGTTCGTGCCGTCCCTGGCCGCCGCGATCGGCTGGGTCTTCCTGCTCGACCCCGACGTCGGCCTGCTGAACATGGCGCTGCGCGGGCTCCTGTCGCCGCTCGGGATCTCGCTGGACGAGGGACCGCTGAACATCTACTCCTGGTACGGCCTCATCTGGACCTATGCCGTCTTCCTGGTGCCCTTCGCCTACCTCGCCATCGCCAACGGGCTGCAGTCGCTCGACCCGTCGCTGGAGGAGGCGTCCCGGACCGCCGGCGCCGGTCCGGCCCGGACGTTCTTCCGGATCACCCTCCCCAGCCTGAAGCCGGCGCTGGGCAGTTCGATCATGCTGGTCGTCGTCATGGGCATGGCGCTCTTCTCGATCCCGGTGATCATCGGGACGCGCGCCGGCATCGAGGTGCTGCCGGTCCTGATCGTCCAGGACGTGACCCAGAGCTACCCCGTCGACGAGCTGTCGGCACTGTCGCGCAGTGCGATCCTTCTGGCGATCGTGCTGCTGGCCGGATTCCTGCAGCGCCGCTTCGTCGGAGCGCACCGGGCGCAGGCGTTCGCGACCATCGGGGGCAAGGGCAGCCGCGCGAGCACCACCGAGCTCGGGAAGGCCAAGTGGCCGGCCCGCGTCCTCATGGTGGGGTACCTGGCCGCCGCCGCCGTGCTGCCGTTCCTCGGCCTGGTCCTCGTGAGCCTGCAGAACTTCTGGAGCGCCACGATCGACTGGGCCTCGCTGGACTTCTCCGCCTACGCGGAGATGTTCAGCCGCCCGGTGCTCCGCGAGGGCATGCGCAACAGCTTCCTGCTCGCCACCGGGTGCGCCACCGTGGTGATCCTCTTCGCCGTCCTCATCACCCGGCTGACCGAGTACTCCCGCGGCGGTGCGCCGCGGATCGTCGACGGCATCGTGAAGGCGCCGGCGGCCATCCCGCACATCGTCTTTGCGCTCGCGCTGATCGCCGCCTTCGGCGGGCCGCCGTTCGGCTGGACGGGCACGGCCCTGATCCTGATCGCGGCCTACATCGTCATGTACCTGCCGCAGGCGACGTTCTACTCGGCGGCGGCGCTGCAGCAGATCGGCCGGCCGCTGGTCGAGGCGTCGTCGGTGTCCGGGGCATCGGACACCCGGACGCTCCGGCGCGTCCTGCTGCCGCTGATGGTGCCCGGCCTGGTGTCGGGGTGGGCGCTGATCTTCGTGCTCATGGCCGGCGACATCACGGCGTCGGCGATGCTGGCGAGCACGCGGACGCCGGTCGTCGGCTTCGTCATGCTCGACCAGTGGAGCCACGGGAGCTACCCGACGATCGCCGCCCTCGGCGTCACGCTGACCGTGGTGAGCACGCTGGTCGTCATGACCGCGCTGCGCGTCCGGAACCGCTACCGCCTCCGATGAGGACCGCACGCACTCCGCAGAGATCCAGGACGAGGAAGGGGACGTAGATGTCGGCATCGCTGGAGGACCGGATCGGCCGGCTCGAGGACAGGGCGGCGATCCAGGAGCTCGGCGTCCTCTACGGGTTCATCATGGACGAGCGCGACGAGAAGGGGATCCGCGAGATCTTCTGCGAGGACGCGACGCTCCGCTCCGAGGACGGCGTCTTCGCCGCCAACGGCCTGGAGGAGATCGTGTCGACCTACCTGGGCCGGTTCGCCGCCCTGGGGCCGACGAACCACTTCTCCCACGGGCACGTCGTCCGCCTCGACGACGCCGATCGCAACCGCGCCACCGGGTTGCTGGCGTCGCACGCCGAGGTGTCGCGCAACGGCGTCGCGATGCAGGTCGCGCTGCGCTACAAGGACACCTACCGCAAGGAGGACGGCCGGTGGAAGTTCGCCGACCGGCTGATGGGCTACATGTACTACCTGCCGTTCAGCGAGCTGCCCGAGGGACTCGGCGACCGCAACAGCGTCCGGGCCTACGGCGACCACCGGCCCAGCGACTGGCCCGAGGTCCTCTACTCCGACAGCGGGAACGCGTTCCTGGAGCAGTACTACCGCTGACGCGGTCCGGAACGCCGGTCAGTCGACCAGTGGAAGCACCTCGGCGCCGAAGAGCTCCATCTGCCGGATGCTCTCCTCGACCGGCATGCCGGGCCACTGCACGCGGAGCACGAAGTCGGTCATGCCGACGTCGCGGCGCAGCGCGTTGAGTCCGGCCGCGATCTCCTCGGGGGAGCCGAGAAGGAGGCGCCTACTCAGGGTCTCCTCGTTCTCCGCCGCCATCCCGGCCACGGAGGCGCCTTCTTTCCCCATGCCCCACGTGAGGTACGTGCGACTGCGGCCGCTCACGAACGGTTCGATGCGGGCGGCGGCGGCCGACGGCGTTTCTGCGATGTACATGTCCCGTCTGATCGGGACACTGCTCGGTGCGCCGCGGCCGAGCTGGTCACGCTTCCTCCGGTACTCGGTCTGCAGCACCCGCAGCTGGGCGTGGTCGACGAAAGGTGGCGGGTAGAAGGCGTCACCGATCCGGGCCGCGCGGTCGGCGGACGGCGAGGTGCCGCCGGCGATCCAGATGGGCGGCCCGGGCCGCTGGACGGGGGAGACGATCGACTGCGATGCCGGGACGTCGAAGAACCGGCCGTGGTGTTCCACCTCACCGCCCGCCCACAGAGCGCGGAGGATCGCCACCGACTCCTCGAACCGTGCGGTTCTCTCCCGGCGATCGATCCCGAAGATCTCGAACTCGCGGTCGGTGTATCCGAGACCCAGACCGCAGACGACTCTGCCGCCGGATATCGCATCCAGCGTCGCCACCTGTTCGGCCACCTCCACGGGATGCAGCAGCGGCAGGAGGAGGATCGCGGTGCCGAGCCGCATGTCGGGGAAGGCGGACGCGAGGCTCGCCAGGTAGGGAATCGGCTGGTAGAAGCGCAGGCCGTCGGGCAGGAAGTGCTGCCCGGACGTCATCAGGTCGAGGCCGAAGGCGCGGCCGGTCTCCAGCAGTGCGACGTGTTCGTCGAACTGCTGCCGCGGGTCGACATCTGGCCCGTGCACCCAGTCCAGCACCAGACCCACGCGGAGCTCGGGCAGCCCTGTGCGGCTCATCGGTACTCCTGGACGAGAACTATGTGCATAGTTATCATGGGTCTCGTCACCCTAGGGGCGACTGCTCTGCCGCGCAACGGAACCGAGGAGCTCGATGACGTCCCCCACCGGCCCGCTGTGCCTGGAGCACACCATCGATGGGCAGGCCGTGGGCGGCCGAGGCCTCCCCCTGTCCGTCGAGTGCCCCAGCACCGGTGAAGAGCTTGCGACCGTCGTCCAGGTGAACACGGCGCAGGTCGCTGAGGCCGTCGAGGCCGCGGAGCGCGCCTTCGGCTCCTGGTCGCAGCTGTCACCGCAGGCGCGTTGCTCGGCGATGGAACGATTTGTCGATGCGCTGACCGCCCGGCGCGACCGCTTCGTCGCGCTGATCGTCGCCGAAGCGGGCACGCCGGTCTCCCTCACCCGGTCCCTGCAGGTGGACACCCCGCTCGAGCACATGCGGTGGTACGCGGAGCAGGCTGGCCGTGACTGGACCGAGAGCATCGGCGTCAGCGTGGCGACGCCGCGCAGCGAGAGCATCATCGCGCATCGCCCGACGGGCGTGGTGGCGGCGCTGACGGCCTACAACTACCCACTCCTGCTGGCGGTGTCGAAGATGGGGGCGGCGTTGGCGGCGGGGTGCACCGTCGTCCTCATGCCGTCGCCTCTCGCGCCCCTCTCCACCCTGCTCATCGGCGAGGCCGCGAGGGAGGCCGGGCTGCCCGACGGGGTGCTCAACGTGGTGGTCGGGGGAGCCGAGTGCGCCATTGCGCTGACGCGTGAACCCGCGGTCCGGAAGATCAGCTTCACTGGCTCCCTGCGGGTCGGCGCCGAGGTGATGAAGCAGGCCGCCGAGGGGATGAAGGGGATCACGCTCGAACTGGGCGGGAAGTCCCCGAACATCCTCCTGCCCGGAACCGATCTGGAGGCGGTCACCGCGGCGGTGCACCTGCGATACCTCCGGAACGCGGGGCAGGGATGCGCGTCTCCCACCCGACTGCTCGTCCACCGGAGCCAGTACGACGAGTTCATCGAACGCTCGCAGCAGGTGTTCGACGCGGTCCCGGTCGGGGATCCGTGGAAGCCCGAGACGGTCGTCGGCCCCGTCATCAGTGCGGCACATCGCGATCGGATCACAGAGATCATCGCCGCAGCTGAGGAGGAGGGTGCCGAGGTCGTCGCCCGAGGCCACCTCCCCTCCGGCGACGAGGGTGGGTACTGGGTGGCCCCGACACTCCTCGTGGGGGCCTCGCCGCAGTCGGCGGTGGTGCGAGAGGAGATCTTCGGCCCGGTCGCCGTGGTCATCGCCTACGACGACGTCGACGAGGCGGTCCGCATCGCCAACGACACCGACTACGGCCTCGCCGCCAACATCTACGCCGACGACGTCGAGCAGGCGGTGCGGCTGGCCGGCCGGATCCAGGCCGGCCTGGTCACGATCAACGGCGGAGGTGCCCTGCGTCCCGACGGCGTCTTCGGAGGATTCAAGGCCAGCGGCATGGGACGAGAGCACGGCGAGTGGGGGATCCGTGAGTTCCTCGAGCCCCAGCACGTGCAGTGGTCGCTGCCGTGAGGCGTCGCTCCGGCCCGGAGCGAGAAGCGCGTTGAACGAAGGGGGCGTCGACCAGATGCCGGACGGTCAGCGGGTAGTCGTCATCACGGCGGGCGGCGACGGCATGGGACGTGCCGCTGCCCTCCGCTTCGGCCGGTCCGGTTCGCACGTGGTCATCACCGACATCGACGGTGAGCGGGCGACTGCGGTGGAGAAGGAGATCAGGGACGCCGGAGGAACTGCCTCCGGCGCGGCGGTCGACGTCCGCGACACCGCTGCGCTCCGCGAGCTCTTCGATCGGATCGCGGAGCAGTTCGGCGTCATCAACGTCTTGTACAACAACGCCGGCGTCCCCGGTCCGAGCGGGACGAACATGAGCGAGGCCGAGTGGGCCGCCACCGTCGAGATCAACCTGCGAGGTGCCTTCTACGCGACGTCCTTCGCGGAGCCATTGCTGCGGCGCGGGGCCCCGGATGCCGCGGTCGTCTTCACCGCATCCGTGGCGGGGATCGTCGGGTCGCCCCTCAGCCCGCTGTACTCCGCGACGAAGGGCGGCATCGTCACGTTGATGAAGTCACTGGCACTGTCCCTCGCGCCCGCGGGCATCCGCGTCAATGCCGTCTGCCCGGGACCGACGGACACAGCGATGCTCCCGCAGTTCGTCTCCCGCGATGACGAGGCGACACCGGAGGAGAGGCGCGCGATGCTGGTGCGATCGGTACCGCTGGGACGTGCCGCGCAGCCGGAGGAGATTGCCGCAGCGGTTCACTTCCTGGCCTCCCCGGAGGCGTCCTTCATCACGGGGGTCGCTCTTCCGGTCGACGGCGGTTACCTCGCCCGGTGAGATGAACTGCGCGAGGGCATCGGAGCGCTCTGGCGGCGGGGTGCCGACGAACAGCGCTGGCGTCAGGGCAGATCCGACCTGCGGGCCGCGATGGCGGCCCAGACGAAGTCGGCGTGGCGACGCCATCGCGAGGGCTCGGCGTCCGCCATGTCCGACAGGCGACCGGCGGTCCCGAGGACGAGCACGGTGAAATCGGCGTACGTGACGTCGGCGGCCACGAGCCCGTCCCGGATCGCGCGGTGCAGCGCCTCGGTGAGCAGAGCCTCGACCGCTCGCCGGGACTCGTTCACGCGGTGGTCGAGGTTCTCGACCTGGAAGGGATCGAGCGGCGGACGGCTCTGGCGGAGCCGGTCGAACTCGTGCGCGCGGAACAGGTCGAGGGCAAGTCGGTTCTCGCGGAGTCGCTCGAAGAGTTCGGCGATGAGGTCGCGGAGCGCGGTGCCCGCAGCATCGGACGCCAGCCGCTGTTCCAGGTCGGCGCGCCAGTCCTCCAGCCAGCGCATCGCCACCTCGGACAGCAGGTCGGCCTTGGTCGGGAAGTGGCGGAAGACCGTGGCGTTGCCGACCCGCGCCCGCGCGGCGATGTCGCCCACCGTGGCGCCGAGGCCTTGCTCGGCCAGGACCTGGTCCGCGGCCGCGGACACACGGGCCCGGTTGCGCGCGGCATCGGAACGTGGACCTCGCGTCGGTCGAGCGGCTCCGGCATCGCTCATGGGAGGACCTTACCAAAGCGGATTGACCCAGTCCGCTTAGCGCGTTAGCGTGCTCCCTGTCACACCCGGGACAGCGCGGAGGACACCCATGACGGACATAGTCGAGTTCGACGCCGATCGGGTGGCCGAGGAGTTCTTCGAGCGGGGCTGGACCGATGGCCTGCCGGTCGTCCCGCCGACGCCCGAGGCCGTCGACGCGATGATCGCGACGGTCGACCTCGATCGGGACGACGTCATCGGCGGCATCCCACGCCGCAACCGATGGCTCACCGTCGAGCAGGGAGCGGTCAACGCGGTCATGGCCGGCTGCCGCCCCGAGTTCTTCCCGATCGTGGTGGCCGCCCTCGGCGCGGCGCTCGATCCCGCGTTCAACGCCCATGCCGCCTTCACCAGCACCGGTGGCGCGGCGACCTGTGTGGTCGTCAGCGGCCCACTTGCCGCTGCGGTGGGCATGAACGCATCGCACAACGCCCTGGGCTCCGGCAACCGGGCGAACGCGACGATCGGCCGCGCCGTGCGACTCGTCGCGCGCAACGTCTTCGGTGCCGCCACCGGCGACATGGACGCCAGTTCCATGGGCAACCCCGGCAAGTACACGCTGTGCTTCGCCGAGGAGGACCCGCCGAGCCCCTGGCTCCCGCTGCGCGTCCGGCTCGGCTTCGCGCCGGAGGACACCACGGTCACCGTCATGGCCACCGAGGGCCCTCGGCAGATCGCCAACATCCTGTCCGAGGACCCCGAGGACGTCCTGCGGACGTTCGTCTCGGCGATCAAGGTCCCGGCGACCTTCTCCGTCGGGAAGGGCGGTCAGGCCGTCGTCGTCATGGGTCCCGAGCACGCCCTGGCCGTGCGCCAGGCGGGCTGGACGCAGGACGAGGCGTGCGAGTTCCTCACCCGCGAGAGCCGGATCCGTCCCGAGGAGCTGGTGGAGAACGGGGTGCACCTGGAGGTCGCCAGCGCCCACGACATGACCCCCGGCAGCGACGGCCGTCTGCCGAGCCTGGCGTCCGCCGACGACGTCTTCCTGGTCACCGCCGGTGGACCCGGGGCCGGGTGGTCGGCCTATCTGCCCGCCTTCGCCCCCGTCAAGCACACGCGGGCCATCACCCGGCGGGTGCGCCTGGCCGGGGAGTCGATGCCCGACTGCGGCCCCGACTCCTGCGAGATCGATCTCGCTGCCCTCTCCGCTGCCCGCCGGTAGACCCACCGAGACCCCCGAGGAATGCCATGACGACGACCCTTTCCCGCACGATCCGGGTGCACCGGCCCGTGGTGCTCAGCGCGCCGGCGGCGCCGGTGGAGCTGGCGCCCCGCACCGGAGTGGTGGAGGGAGCCCGACTCCTCCTGGTCGACAACGGCAAGCCGAGGGCCGGCGACCTCCTCGGCATGCTCGCCGAGGAGCTGGGGCGCCTGCTGCCTCTCGGATCCGTCGAGATGGTCAGCAAGCCGTCGGCGGCCTCGCCGCTGGCCGACGAGGAGGCTTCGGAGATCGCGAAGCGGGTGGACCTCGTCGTCACCGGACTCGGCGACTGCGGTGCGTGCAGCGCCTGTTCGCTGCACGATGCGCTGCTGTTCGAGCGAGCCGGGGTGCCGGCCACCGTGCTCATCACCGACGTGTTCGTGTCCCACGTCGCCCGGTTCGCCGTCAATCTAGGTGCTCCGGGCTACCACAGCCTCGTCGTTCCGCACCCTGCTGCGACCAAGAGCGACGACCAGCTGGGACGCCTGGCTCTCTCGGTGGCCCCCGCCGCCCGCGACCAGCTGTCGTCGCGGGTGATGCAGTCCGTCCGATGACCGATCGAGACGTGCTCGAGGACGACGGCTGAGGACCGGGCGGATCAGCCGGCCGGCTCGACGGCCACCTGGCCGGCCGGCAGCCGTTCGTCGTCGATGGTCCGTCCCGGTCGCAGCACCGGGATGCTGACGAGCGTCAGCACCGTCAGAACCAGAACCGTGGCGTAGCCGGCCACGAAGTCGCCGGTGAGGTCGTGCAGCAGGCCGAGCAGGGCCGGGCCGGAGGCGCCGGCGAGGAACGCCACCAGCATCACCATCCCGCTCAGCCGTGCCGCGTCCGCCTGCGTGTCGGTCGTGTCGACGAGCAGCACCAGCGCGAGCGTGGAGGCGCCGCCGACGCCGAGGCCGAACAGGCACACGGCCGGGATCGCCAGCGTCAGCGGCGCCACCAGGAGGAAGACGATCCCCAGCCCGCTGGACGCCACGCACGCCGCGAGCATCAGCCGCCGGTCCCGCGTGAAGTCGGTGACCGCGGGCAGGGTGAGCATGGCGACGAGCTGCACCACCTGGAACACCACGAAGTACAGGGCGGCCCGCTGGTCGGGCACGCCGTGCTCGACGTAGAACGGCGTGATCCAGGCGAGTCCGCTGAAACCGATGATCATGTTCGCGGTCATGAACCAGGTGACCCACCAGGCCGTCGGCGAGCGCCAGGGCAGCCGGTTGTTCACGACCGCGGTGGTGGCACGCCGGGTGCCGGGCCGACCGCGCAGGCGGGGGAGCAGGACCAGCCACAGCGCGACCGTCAGTGCGGTGATCCCGCCCCACAGGCCCAGGGCCGGACGCCAGCCGGACAGCCACTGCTCCGACGGCAGCGCGACCCAGGCGGCGACGGCGACACCCAGCGCCAGCCCGGTCGAGTACAGCCCCATCGTGAAGCCGCGGATCCTCGGCACGTGCTGCCCGATCAGGCTCGGCACCAGCGCGGAGGACGCGCCCATCCCGATGCCCGTGATCGCCGACGACAGCAGGAAGACCGCCTCGCTGGTGGCGGCCAGCCGCAGGGTGCAGCCCGCGGCGAGCACCAGCAGGGTCGCGGCCGTCGCGCGTTCGGCCCCGAAGCGCACCCCGAGCTTCTGGCCGAACGGCGCCGAGAGGCCCATGAAGGCGATGACCACCGACGTCAGGAGCCCCTGCGAGGTCCCCGACAGGTGCAGGTCGTCGGTGATGTGCGGGAGCAGCGGTGGCACCGAGCCCAGCGCGGCCCGCAGGTTGAGACCGATCAGCGTCACCATCGCGACGAAGACCCACGCTGGCAGACGGGACGAACCCGCTTCCGGAGCATCCGGCTCCTGGGTGACCGGGATGGGGATCTCGGTCACCGGTCGCTGCGCCGCATCAGGGCGCGGCCTCCTCGAGGAGGTGCGCGACGGCGGCGCGGGTCTCCTCGACGAGCCGCTGGCGGTAGGGGACCATCTGCTTCCCCATCCCGAACAGCACCAGGCCGACCAGGACGCCGTCCCGGTGGTAGCCCACGACACCCTCCGACCGGAGGTCGCCCTCCATGACCCGGACGTCGTCCAGGCCGAGCGCCGGCAGCCCGAAGGACTGGATGCGTACGCCGTACTGCTCGCTCCAGAACGTCGGCACGGGGAAGAACGGCGGCCCCTCGAGGGTGGCCCCCTCCATGCCGGCGAGCAGGCTCCGGGCGGCGTGACCGGCCATGTCCGTGGGCATCGTCCAGTGCTCGATCCGGTGCAGGGCCCCCGACATGGGGACGGGGAAGCGCACGACGTCCCCGACCGCCACCAGGTCGGGCACCGGGACGCCGGACCGCAGGGGGTGCAGGTCCAGGTCGCACAGGACGCCGTTGCTCAGGTCCAGGCCCTGCCCCTCCAGCCAGCCCGTGTTGGCGACCGACCCGACGGCCTCGACGACGACATCCGCGGCGATGCGCGTGCCGTCGTCCAGGACCACCGCTGAGGGGCCGGCGTCCGAACCCTCGACCGCGACCACGACCCGCCCCAGGTGGAAGCGGACGCCGCGCTCCTCGTGCCGGCGGCGGATCTCCTCGCCGACGACCGGGCCGACCTGGCGCTCGAGCGGTACGGCGAAGGGCTCGACGACGGTGACCGAGCAGCCGATGCCGACCGCGGTCGCCGCCACCTCGCAGCCGATGAAGCCCGCGCCGATGATGACGACGCGGGCGTCCGGCCGGAGCTGCTGGTGCAGGGCGTGCGCGTCCTCGACGGTGCGGATCGCGTGCCGCCAGTGCAGGGGTGCGGCGAGGTCGAGCCGCCGGGACGAGACGCCGGAGGCGGCGACCAGGCCGTCGTAGGCCAGCGTGCTGCCGTCCTGGAGGGACACCGTGTGCCCGTCGAGGTCCACGCCCGCCACGGTGGTGCCGAGGCGCCACTCGACGTCCTCGGTCGTCGGCCGGCGCCGGAACGCGAGTGCCGTGGGATCGACGCCGCCCTGGAGTGCCGCCTTCGTCAGCGGCGGGCGGTTGTACGGCAGATGGTTCTCGGTCCCGAGGACCGTGACGGGGTCGGTCCACCCCGCCCCGCGCAACTGCTCGACGGCCCGCAGGCCGGCCAGTCCCGCTCCGACCACCACGATGCTGCGGCTCATCCTCTACCCCTCACGCTATTCATGAATATGATTAGTCTAGAGACGGACCACAAGCAAGTACCCGAGGGAGTTCCATGAGCGCGCAGAGCGAAGCCGTACCCGCCGGCCTGGACGGGTCGGTCATCGGGATCGTCGGCGGCACGGGGCCCCAGGGCCGCGGACTGGCCAAGCGGTTCGCCGAGAGCGGCCTGGAGGTCGTCATCGGCTCCCGGTCCGCCGATCGTGCGGTCGCGGTGGCGGCCGAGCTGGGTGCCGGCGTCCGCGGGGCCGACAACGCCGAGTGCGTCCGCACGTCGGACGTCGTGGTCGTCTCCGTGCCCTGGGAGGGTCACCGGGAGCTCGTGGAGTCCCTCGCCAAGGACCTGGCGGGCAAGGTGGTCGTGGACTGCGTCAACCCGCTGGGATTCGACGAGCGGGGGTCCCACGCCCTGCCGGTCGAGGAGGGCAGCGCCGCGCAGCAGGCGCAGAGCCTCCTGCCGGACGCGACCGTCGTCGCCGCGTTCCACCACCTCTCGGCGGTGACGCTGCTGGACGACGACGTCGCGTCGGTGGGCGCAGACGTGCTGGTCCTCGGCGACGACCGGACCGCCACCGACCTGGTCCAGGAGCTCGCGGCCCGCATCGCCGGCTGCCGCGGGATCTACGCCGGACGGCTGCGCAACGCCCACCAGGTCGAGGCATTCACCGCGAACCTCATCGCGATCAACCGCCGCTACAAGGCCCACGCGGCCGTCAAGATCACCGACGTCTAGCCCGCACCCAGCCGAAACCGCCATTCCGGCACCTGGATCCAGGTGCCGGAATGGCGGTTTCGGCACCTCAGGCGGATCGGCGGGCGGCCGCCGCCCGCCCGGCCCGGTAGCCGAAGACCAGTGCCGGGCCGAGCGTGCCGCCCGCGCCGCCGTAGACCATCCCGGTCGGCCCGGCCATGGCGTTGCCGGCGGCGAACAGGCCGGGGACGACCGCCCCGTCGACGTGCAGGACGGCGCCGTCCACGTCGGTGCGCGGGCCGCCCTTCGTGCCCAGCGTCGAGGAGATCAGCTCGACGGCGTAGAAGGGTGCGGTGTCCACCGGTCCCAGCGTGGCCGCGGTGCCCGGGTAGGCCGAGCGGTCGCCGCACCATCCGTCGTAGGCGCTGTCGCCACGGCCGAAGTCGTCGTCGTGGCCCTTCTCGGCGAAGCCGTTGAACCGGGTGACCGTGTCCTCGAGCGCGTCGGCGGGGACGCCGATGCGCTCGGCCAGCGACGGCAGGTCGTCGGCGCGCAGCACCCAGTCCGGCAGGGGCCCGCCCGCGGCCGTACCGAAGCCGCCGTACCGGTCGACGAAGCCCTGGTCCATGATCAGCCAGCAGGGCTGGTTGAGGTAGCTGAACGAGGCCGCGTCGAACTGGTGGAAGGCGCCGCCCAGGGCGTTGTAGTTGGCCGCCTCGTTGGTGAAGCGGGCGCCGAAGCGGTTCACCATGAGCGAGCGCGGCAGGGTCCGCTCGCGCAGGACGAGCAGGACCGGCTGGTGGTCGTCGGCATCGGTCCGGGGCAGCGCGGCGACGGGGACCCACCAGGCCTCGCGCATGTTGCCGAGGCGGGCGCCGATGCGCATGGCCATCAGCAGACCGTCGCCGGTGTTGGTCGGGACCCCGGCCGGGTGGCGGATGGGTCCCCGGAGGAAGTCGCGGACCAGGTCCTGGTCGAACTCGAAGCCCCCGGTGGCCAGGACGACGGAACGGGTGGCGACCTCCAGCGGACCGTCGGGGGTCTCGAACCGGACGCCGGCCACCCCGTCGCCGTCCATCACGAGGTCGACCGCGCGGTGCTCGGTGCGGGGGACGACGCCGTGGTCGAGGCATCCCCGCAGCAGTGCGCCCACCATCGCGCGGCCCAGGCCCTCCAGGCCCTCGCGCTCGCGCTGCTCGGCCGTCTCGGCGTCCAGGACGCCGGTGCCACCGCCGATCGGTGTCTCGGTCACCCGCATGCGCCGCGGCGTGCCGATCATCCGGTCGCCCCACCCCTCGAGCCGCGAGAAGGCGAAGAGCTCCGGCTCGAGCGACCGCCCACCGCGTGGTTTCCCGCCCGGGTGCTCGGGGTGGTAGTCGGGGAAGCCCGGCACCAGCCGCAGCTGCAGCGGCGTGGAGGTCTCCAGCCAGTCGCACAGCTCGGGGCCGGTGTCGACGAGCGCCTCGGCGAGCTCGGTCAGGATCATCCCGTGCGAGAGCGAGGCCAGGTAGGCCAGCGCCTCCTCGCGTGAGTCCTGCACGCCGACCGCCGCGGCGTACTTGTTGTCCGGGATCCAGGCGACGGCGCTGGCCAGGGCCGTCGTGCCACCGACCCGCTCGCCCTTCTCGAACAGGCCGACCGTCGCACCGGCATCGGCCGCCGCCAGCGCGGCGCACAGCCCCGCCGCCCCGGTCCCCAGGACGACGACGTCGAAGCGCTCCATCGTCAGTACGACGGGATGGCTTCGGGGTCCGCCGAACCTTGCAGCACCCGCGGACCGGGGGTGAACGTGGCGGGGATGCTCATCCAGCCGTTGTTCGTGCCCTGCTGCGGGTATGGCTTCAGGGCCGACTCGTCGACGACGTAGTCGCCCATCCGCGTCAGGATCTGGGTGAGCATCTCCTTGGCCATCGCCCGCCCCAGGTGCGAGCCGGCGCAGCGGTGCACGCCCAGGCCGAAGGCGACGTGCCGGTTCGGCCACCGCTCGATGTCGACCTCGTCGGGGTTCTCGAACTGCTCGGGGTCGCGGTTGGCCGACGACCAGGCCAGCAGCACGCGGTCGCCCCTCTTCATCGGGCAGCCCTGCAGCTCGGTGTCCTGGGCGACCGTCCGGGCCAGCGCCTGCGTGGGGGAGAAGAACCGCAGGAACTCCTCGATGGCCTTGTCCAGCAGCGAGAGGTCGTCCCGGAGACGCTGGCGCACCTCGGGGTTCTGGTAGAGCCAGACCACGGTGTTGCTGGTCAGGGACGCCGTCGTGCCGACCCCGCCGGAGAGCAGCAGGTCGACCATGCTGAACACCTCGTCGTCGGTCACGGGCCGGCCGTCGACCTCCGACTGGACGAGGTAGCTGATGATGTCGCCCGTCGGGTGCTCCCGGCGCGCGGCGATGACCTCGCGGGTCCGCTCCTCCAGGTAGGGGAAGTCCACCTCGACGGCCTGCTTGTACTCCGGGCTGCCGCGCTTCGCGACGAGCGTCGCGTGGAACGCCGACGCGTAGCGCTTCCACTCGGCCACGTCCAGGCCCAGCCAGTCGACGGTCACGATCGCCGGCACGCCGATGACGTCGGCCATGTCGGCCTGACCGTCCTCGATGATCTGGTCGATGAACCACGTCACGTAGTGCTTGACGATCGGCTCCATGCGCTCGACGGCCGCCGGCGCGGTGATCAGATTGATGATCTTGCGCCACTTGCGGAACTCGGGCGGGTCGATCTCGATCGGGATATGGAACGGGTGCTTGGTCTTCGGGATGACCACCGACAGGCCCTCACCGCCGTACTGGTCCAGGCGCGCCGACGAGAACCGGTCGTCGTCGCGCGCGGCCTCGAAGAGGGGCTTGTAGCCGGCGAGGACGTAGTAGCCGCCCCACGCCTCGGTGTAGGCGATGGGGCTCTGCTCGCGCAGCGCCCGGTACGAGGCGACCGGGTCGGCGGAGTGCTCCTGGGAGTTGTGGTCGAAGTGCACGACCGGGCAGCGTCCGTTCTCGGGCATTGCTCCACCTTCCAAGGGTTCCGCGGGACTGTGATGATGGTTATATTTGATTCCTCGGGTGTCAATGCCAGACGCCCTTCGAGTCGACGCCGCGAGCAGCACGCCGGGGTGTGGAACAGGAGACGTCGTGCAGGTCAGGGTGATCGACCAGGCGTGCCAGGGGCACGGGCTGTGCCGGCTGAGTGCGCCGGACCTCTTCTTCGCCCGCGAGGAGGACGGCAACGCATACGTCAAGGACGAGAACGTCCCCCCGGGCCGTGAGGAGGACGCGCAGCTGGCCGCCGACAGCTGCCCGGAACTGGCGATCGAGGTCTCCTGACGATGGCCTCCGGCCGCGTGCTCACCCTCGGGGCCGGCTCCGCCTACGCGAACGACCGGCTCGAGCCGGCGGCGGCGATGGCCGAGAGCGGCCGGGTCTCCTACCTCGGCTTCGACTGCCTGGCCGAGCGCACGATGGCACTGGCGCAGGTGCGCCGCCGTCGGGACCCCGCCGCCGGGCAGGACGAACGCATCGACGCGCTGGTGCCGCTGCTGGCCCGGTACCTCTCGTCCGGCCGGAAGGTGGTCGGCAACTTCGGGGCGGCCAACCCCGACGCCGCCTGCGCGGACTTCGCGCGCAACCTGCAGGCCGTCGGCCTGTCGGGCACGCGCATCGGCGTGATCCGTGGGGACGACGTCCGCGACCTCGTGCGCGACCTCGACCTGGAGCTGCCGGAATTCGGGACGACGGTGCGCGCCCTCGGCGGCGCACTGGTCTCGGCGAACGCCTACATCGGGGCCGAGCCGATCGTCGAGGCGCTCGAGGGCGGCGCGCAGATCGTGCTGGGCGGCCGGCTCGCCGACCCCTCGCTGTTCGTCGGCCCCATCTGCCACGAGCTCGGCTGGGCGCTCGACGACTGGGACCGTGTCGCCCACGCCACCCTGGTCGGGCACCTGCTCGAGTGCGGCGTGCACTCCACCGGCGGCAACTTCGAGGACCCGCCGTACCGGGTGGTCCCGGACCCGCACAACCTCGGGTTCCCGCTGGCCGAGGTCGAGGACGGGTCGGTCGTCGTCACCAAGCTCGACGGGACCGGCGGCGCCGTCGACGAGCGGACCATGAAGACGCAGGTCTACTACGAGATCCACGACCCCGCGGCCTACCTCACCCCCGACGTCACGGCCGACTTCTCCACCGTGTCGTTCGAGGACCTGGGCGGTGACCGGGTCCGCCTCGGCGGTGCGCGCGGGCGGCCCCGCCCCACGCACCTGAAGGTCCTCGTCGGCGTCGACCAGGGCTGGAAGGCCACCGGCGAGATGTCCTACGGCGGCCCCGGATGCGTCGAGCGGGCACGCCGGGCCGAGGAGATCGTGCGCCGGCGCCTCGAGCCCGCGGCCGACCGGATCGACGACCTGCGCTTCGACCTGCAGGGGTTCGACTCGCTGTTCGGGGACCGGCTCCGGGGCGGCTACCCGACGGAGGTGCGGCTGCGCATGGCGCTGCGCACCCGGGACGCCGATCTGGCCCGCGCGGCGGTGCACGAGATGGAGCTCCTCTACTTCGGCCCGGCCGGCGGCGGGGGAGCCGCCGGCAGCGTCGTCCCGGCGCTCGGCGTCACCCCGGCCTACGTCCCCCGGGAACTGGTCGAGCTCGACGTCGAGGTGGTCGCGGCATGAAGCTGCGCGAGCTCGCCTACAGCCGCTCGGGCGACAAGGGTGAGGTGAGCAACATCTGCGTCTTCGTCTACGACCCCGCCGACTACCCGAAGCTGGCGGAGCGGCTGACCGCCGAGGTCGTGCAGGAACACTTCGGCGACCTGGTCCGCGGTCCGGTGACGCGGTACGAGATCCCCGCGGCGCACGGGCTCAACTTCGTCCTCGAGCGGGCCCTGGACGGCGGCGTCTCCATGACCCTGCGCGTGGACCCGCACGGCAAGGCCTTCCAGTCCCTCGTCCTGGACATCGATCTGTAAGCACAGGGAGTTCCCGTGATCGACCCGACCCTCGCCGAGCGCACCTGCTACCTCGACGGGACGTGGACCACCGGCACCGGCGCCCCCTTCACCTCGGTGGAGCCGGGGACCGGCGCCGAGCTGGCCACCTGGCGGCTGGCCGGCGTGGACCAGGCCGACGCCGCAGTGGCTGCGGCCCGGCGCAGCTTCGACGCCGGCGACTGGCGCCGCCGGACGCCGGTGGAGCGAGCGGCCGTGCTGCGCCGCCTCGCGGACCTGCTCGAGCGGGACCACGAGCAGCTCGCCCGGCTGGTCGTCGCCGAGGTGGGCTCGCCGATCTCCCTCGCGCGGACCCTGCAGACCGCCACGCCGGCGGTCAACTTCCGGTGGGCCGCCGACATGGCCGAGCGCGGCCCGCGCGGCGGCTACGAGGAGGTGCTCCCGCCGCAGACGGGGGCACTGCAGTCGGAGAGCGTGCTGCTGCGGGAGCCGATCGGGGTGGTCACCGCGATCACGCCGTACAACTACCCGATCAACATGATCAGCTGGAAGGTGGCGCCGGCGCTGGCCGCCGGCTGTTCCGTCGTCCTGATGCCGTCGCCCCGCGGCGCCCTGTGCTCGGTGGCCTTCCTCCGGCTGGCCGAGGAGGCCGGGATCCCGCCGGGCGTGCTGAACCTGGTCCCGGGCGATCCCGCCGTGGGGGAGCGGCTCTGCTCCCACCCCGCCGTCGACATGGTGACGTTCACCGGGTCGAACGCGGTCGGTGCCGCCGTCATGACCGCCGCCGCGCCGACCGCCAAGAAGGTCGTGCTGGAGCTCGGCGGCAAGTCGCCGACGGTGATCCTCCCGGGCGCGGACCTGGACCGGGCCGTGACGCCGTCGATCCTGCGGTTCTGCCGCAACGCCGGGCAGGGGTGCGGCGCGACCACCCGCATCCTCGTCCACCGCGACGACGCCGACGCCTTCCTGGAGCGGGCCCGGACGGTGCTGGCCGCGCTCCCCGTCGGCGACCCGTACGCCGAGGCGACCGAGGTGGGCCCGCTGATCACCGCGGAGCACCGGGAGCGGGTCGAGGGCTACCTCGCCCGGGCCGTGGACAAGGGGGCGACGGTGCTCGCCGGAGGCGGGCGCCCCGACGGCCTCGACGGCTTCTTCCTCCAGCCCACGCTGCTCGGCGACGTGCACCCGGACGACGAGATCGCCCAGGACGAGCTGTTCGCGCCGGTGGCCACCGTCTTCGTGTACGACACCGTCGACGAGGCGGTGGCGGTCGCGAACAACAGCCGGTACGGGCTCAACGCGCTCGTGTGGGGCGACCCCGGGGAGGCGCGGGCGGTCGCCGCCCGTCTCGAGACCGGAACCGTCGCCATCAACGGGGGCGGCGGGTCGCGGCCCGATGTGCCCTGGGCTGGTGCGAAGCAGTCGGGCGTCGGCATGGACATGGGCGAGGACGGCTTCGGGGAGTTCTTCACCGTCAAGCACCTGCAATGGCCCGCGTGACGGATCCTGTGCCCCCGGGAGGGGGCCGCGACGTCGGTTGGCTGGTCCGACGCTGGGCCGACACGGCGCCGGACCGCCCCTTCCTCACCTGGGTGCCCTTCGAGGGCGGCCCGGCCGCCTGGACCCGCGGGGAGTTCGCCCGCGACGTGGCGTCCCTCGTCGCCGCCTTCCGTGCGCGGGGGCTGCGCCCCGGCGACTCCCTCGCCATCGTGCTGCCGAACCACCCGGACTTCCTGCTCGCGTGGACCGCCGCCACGACCGTGGGCGCCGTCGCCGTCTGCCTCAACCCCGCGGGCTCGGTCGACGAGCTCCGCTACGCCGGCGAGCACAGCGGCGCGGTCGCCGCCGTCGTGTCCGCCGACCGTGCCGACGACGTCGCGACGGCGCTCCCGGGGCTGCGGTTCCTCGCCGTCAGCGGCGCGGGAGGGGGCGGTGCCGACGCGGTGGCGACCCTGCTGGCGGTGGAGCCGGACGGCGTGACGGGGGTGCTGCCCGTGTCGACGCCGGCGTCGGTGCAGTACACCTCCGGCACCACGGCGCGGCCGAAGGGCGTCGTCTGGACCCAGGCCAACTGCCTGTGGGGCGGGCAGGTCGGCGCCGCGCACCAGGGGCTCGGCCCGTCCGACGTCAACCTCGTGCACCTGCCCCTGTTCCATACCAACGCGCTCTCGTACTCCTTCCTCTCCAGCCTGTGGTCCGGCGGCCAGGTCGTGCTGATGCCGAAGTTCTCGGCGTCCCGCTTCTGGGACGTCTCGGTGCGGTACGGAGCCACGTGGACGTCGGTGGTGTCCTTCTGCCTCCGCGCGCTCGCCGACCGGGAGGTGCCGTCCGGGCACCGCTACCGCGGCTGGGGCGGCAGCGCGTGCCTGGATCCGGCGCCGGTGACGGGCGGCGTCCCGGTGATCGGGTGGTTCGGCATGACCGAGACCGTCTCGCACCCCGTCGTGGGCGGGCTGCTGCACCCCGACCGTGCCGGGTCGATGGGCCGCCCGGCGCCCGAGTACGAGGTGGCGGTGCTGGACGACGACGGCCGCCCGGTCGAGCCGGGGGCCGACGGCACCCTGCGCGTGCGGGGCAGGCGGGGGGTCTCGCTGTTCCAGGAGTACCTGCACGACCCCGAGGCGACGGCGCGGTGCTTCACCTCGGACGGCTGGTTCGTCACCGGCGACCGGGTGCGGCTCGACGTCGAGGGCACGCTCACGTTCGCCGAGCGGGCCAAGGACGTGCTCAAGGTCGGCGGGGAGAACATCGGGGCGCCGGAGATCGAGCGGGTGCTCCTCGGGGTGGCCGGCGTCCGGGAGGCCGCCGTCGTCGGGCGGCCCGACCGCATGCTGGGCGAGGTCCCGGTGGCGTTCGTGACCGCCTGGCCGGATGCCGTCCTCTCCCCGGAGCAGCTGACCGAGCGCTGCGCGGCTCTGCTCGCCGCGTTCAAGCGCCCCCGGGAGGTGCGGGTGGTGGACGAGCTGCCGCGGTCGACCCTCGACAAGGTGGCCAAGGCGCGGCTGCGCGCGCTGCTCGCCGCCGAGTCCGCCGATGACTGACACCGGCCCGCTCGCGGGCATCACCGTCGTGGAGCTCGCCGGGATCGGTCCGGGCCCCTACTGCGCGATGCTGCTGGCCGACATGGGTGCGTCCGTCGTCCGCGTGGACCGCGCCGGGCCCGCGTCGGCCGACTACACCCCGAACCCGGTCCTGGAGCGGGGCCGGCGGTCGATCGCCGTCGACCTGAAGCAGCCGCGCGGCCGCGACGTCGTGCTCGACCTGGTGGCGACGGCCGACGTCCTCGTGGAGAGCTTCCGGCCGGGTGTGGCCGAACGGCTCGGCCTCGGCCCGGACGAATGCCTGGCCCGCAACCCGCGGCTGGTGTACGGCCGCATGACCGGCTGGGGCCAGGACGGCCCGCTCGCCGGGGCGGCCGGCCACGACGTCAACTACATCTCCCTGACCGGGGCCCTGCACGCCATCGGGCGCGCCGGCGAGCGGCCGGTGCCGCCGCTGAACCTGGTCGGCGACTTCGGCGGAGGAGCGTCGTCGCTGGCCTTCGGCATCGTCTGCGCGCTGCTGGAATCGGGTCGGTCGGGGCGCGGGCAGGTCGTGGACGCGAATGTCTTCGACAGCACCGGGACGCTGATGGCCCTGATCCACGGGCTGCGCGCGCGGGGGCGGTGGTCGGCCCGGCGCGGCGACAACCTGCTCGACACCGGCTGCCCGTACTACGACGTCTACACGTGCGCCGACGGCCGCTGGGTCGCCGTGGGCACGATCGAGGAGCGCTTCTTCCGGACGATGCTCGCCGTCCTCGGGCTGGACGAGGACCCCCGGCTCGCCGGCAGCCACAAGGACCGGAGCCGCTGGCCGGCGCTCCGCGAGGCGCTCACCGCGGCGTTCGCGACGCGTACCCGGGACGAGTGGGCGGAGGCCTTCGCCGGGGTGGACGCCTGCGTCACGCCGGTGCTCGACCTGGACGAGGCGGCGGCGCACCCGCACGCCGTCGCCCGGTCGGCCTACGAACCGCTCGACGGAAGCCCGCATCCGCAGCCCGCCGTGGCCCCGCGGTTCAGCCGCAGCACGACCCCGGTGCCCTCTCCGGCGGTGTCGCCGGGGCAGCAGACGCGCGAGATCCTCGCCCAGTGCGGCTACGACGGCGCTGCCGTGGACGAGCTGCTCGAGACGGGCGTCGTCGCCGAGCCCTAGTGCCGAAATGGCGATCTCGGCACCTGTGGCGAGGTGCCGAAACCGCCATTTCGGCACCTCAGGACGGGACGGCCGCCTCGCGCACGACGCGGTCGACCGACTCGATCTCCCGGACGGCGGGCACGATGTCCCGGCCGAGGTCGTCGAGGTAGGCCACCACCTGATCGCTGGTCATGCGCGGCCACTGGGCGCGCACGAGGATCGGGTCGATCGGGACGATCGCGGCCAGCTGGCGGATCTGCTCGATGCACTCGTCCGGCGTGCCGATGAAGGTCTCCTTCGCGGCGACCGCTCGGAACTGGCGGCTGAGCACCCCGGCGTCCCGGGTCTCGAGCGACCGGGCGGCGTACGCGAGCAGCCGCTCCTTGGCCATGCCCTCGAAGCGGTCGAAGGCGGCGTCGGTGGTCGGCGCGGGGACGATCTCGCGGCGCAGCGGGTGCCTCACCTGCGGCCGGCCCAGGCGCTCGCGCTCGTCCTCGTACAGAGCCATGAGACGGATCATCTCCGGCACCGTGGTCTCCGGCGTGACCGGCCAGCCGTCGCCCAGCCGTGCCGAGCGGCGGACGCCGGCGTCCTTCATGGCGCCGATCCACAGCGGCGGGTGCGGGTCCTGCCACGGACGGATGTGCGTGTGCCCGTCCCGGAAGGACCAGAACCGACCCTCGAAGCTGACGACGTCCTGCGTCCAGAGCTGCCGCATGATCTGGATGGCCTCGTCCATCATCGCGAAGCGCTTCGCAAAGTCGACGCCGAGCGCGGTGAACTCGTCCTCGCGGTACCCCGCGCCCATGCCGACGACGAGCCGGCCGCGGGTCATGATGTCGAGGGTGGCCAGCTCCTCGGCCAGGGCGATGGGGTGGAGCAGCGGCACCTGGATGACGGCGGTGCCCAGGGTGACGGAGTCGTCCAGCTCGGCGGCGATGCGGGCCAGCGTCGGGATCGGCTGGAGCCAGCGGTAGTCGCCGTAGAGGTAGTGGTGGCCGATCGTCACGTAGGTCAGCCCGTTGCGCTGGACGGCCTCCACCTGCCGGAGCAGCGCGTCCAGGTGCTGCCTGGGGGACACGCTGCCGTGGACGTCACCGAGGATCACGCCGATCTGCATGTCGACCTTCCTGGTCGAGGGCGGGTGTCCTTCCCTATCATATGCATTGATTCCTGGGAGGATGTCGGATGACCGAACCACGGAAATGCCCGGTCGTGCCCTTCGACCACAACTCGCCGGGGCACTCGGCCGACCCCGTGGCCTCCTACGCCCGGCTTCGGGCCGAGGCCCCGGTGGCCTGGACGGAGGCGCACGGGGGGTACTGGGTCCTGTCGGACTACGACGCCGTCTTCGCGGCCGCCCGGGACGACGCGGTGTTCAGCTCCGGCCGCAGCCCGTACGGCGGTGAGGGGCTCGCGAACACCATCCCGAAGGCGCCCGTGCGGCTGCACATCCCGGTCGAGCTGGACCTGCCCGAGCACCGCAGCTACCGGAAGATCCTCAACCCGGTGACGTCGCCCGCCGCGGTCGCCGAGCTGCAGCCGATGATCGAGCGCTGGACGACCTGGTTCGTCGACCAGGTCATCGAGACGGGGGAGTGCGACTTCGCCGGGGTCATCGGGGTGCCCGCCGTGGTGACCCTGGACTGGCTCGGGCTCGACGTCGGCGACTGGCGCCGCTATTCGCGGGCGCTGCACTCGGTCCTCGCGGACTCCCCGGGCAGCCCGGCGCACACGCACGCCGTCGAGGTGGACATCCCGTGGATGGAAGGGCAGATCACGGTGGCCATCGCAGCCCGCCGGGCGCAGCCGCGCGACGACCTGATCAGCTACCTCCTCGCCCAGGACGTCGACGGGACGCCGATCAGCGACGACGCCGCCTACTCGATGGTGGAGCTGCTGATCTCCGGCGGCGTTGGGACCACTGCGTCCCTCGTCAGCCAGACCCTGGTCCACCTGAGCCGGCATCCCGACCAGCGCCGGCAGCTGCTGGAGGACCCCGACCTCCTGGCGCGGGCGGTGGAGGAGTTCCTCCGCGCGTTCTCCCCGACCCAGGCCCTCGCGCGCACCGTCACGCAGGACACCGAGTTCCGCGGCTGCCCGATGAAGCGGGGCGACCGGGTGCTGCTGGCCTGGAGCTCGGCCAACCGCGACCCGGGGCAGTTCGAGGACGCGGAGGACGTCGTCCTGACCCGGTGGCCGAACCGGCACACCGCTTTCGGCATGGGTATCCACCGCTGCGCCGGCGCCCATGTCGGGCGGGCGATCGCCAAGGAGCTGATCGGGCAGGTGATCCGCCGGATGCCCGACTACGTCGTGGACGAGGCGGGCCTGCAGACCTATCCGCACCAGGGCGTCAACGCCGGCTTCCAACGCATCCCGGCGACCTTCACCCCCGGGCCGCGTCTCGGCGCGGACCGGTGACCCTCCCGGGCCGGTGCGATCCCGAGGTCGAGGCCGTGCTCGACACGATCCCCTCGCTCGACCTCACGGACATCCCGCGGGCCCGGGAGGAGCGTGACCGGCTGGCCGCGGCCGGGCGTGCCCGGTGGACCCCCAGCGGGCGCGTGCTCGTCGACGACCGATGGGTCCCCGGAGCGGCGGGCGACCCCGACGTGCGCGTCCGGGTGCACCGGCCGGTGGGGGAGGCGACCGGCGCCGTCCTGCTCTGGGTGCACGGCGGCGGTCACGTGCTCGGGGCGCCGGAGCAGGACGACCCGCTGCTCGACACGGTCGTCGCCCGCACCGGCTGCGTGGCGCTGGCCGTCGACTGGCGCCGCGCGCCCGAGCACCCGTACCCGGCCGCCCTGCACGACTGCTACGCCGTCCTGGCGGCGGTGACCGCCGGCCTGAAGGGGATCGCCGCCGACCCCGGCCGCGTGGTGGTGGGTGGGGCCAGCTCGGGAGGCGGGGTGGCGGCCGGGCTGACGCTCCTCGCGCGGGACCGTGGCGAGTCCGCCGTGGCGGGCCAGCTGCTGGTCTACCCGATGCTGGACGACCGGGAGCGCACCGTCTCCAGCCGCGCGGTCACCGATCCCCGGGTGTGGAACCACGAGAGCAACCGCATCGGCTGGGCGGCCTACCTCGGGGGCTTGGCCGGGGACGACGTGCCGGCCTACGCAGCCCCGGCGCGAGCGGACCGGCTGGTGGGTCTGCCGCCCACCTGGATCGCGACGACCGAGCTGGACCTCTTCCGCGACGAGGACGTCGACTACGCCCGGCGGCTGCTCGAGGCCCAGGTCCCGACCGAGCTGCACGTCTACCCCGGCGGCGTCCACGGCTTCGACCTGTTCGCCCCGGACGCGGCACTCACCCGCAGATTCTGTCGTGAACGGGACGAGGCGCTGGACCGTTTCCTGGTCGCCTGAGCCCGCCTGTCACAGGTCGGGAACGGGCTATGGACATCCCTCCGGACTCGCCCTATGGTGACCGTCACACATGCCGATGATGCGCATGATTGTCATATGTCTGGAGAGGCTGGAATGAGGATTCTGCGTTCACGCCGGGCCGTGGTCGCTCTGTCGACCGCCGGCCTGCTGTTTGTGGCGGCATGCGGTGGTGGTGACGACGGAGGCGGCACCGGTGGTGGTGGCGGGGGTGGCTCCGAGGGCGCCAACCTTCCGGAGGTCATCAACTTCGTCAGCATCAACCCCGAGACCGGCCCCGCTGCGTTCGCCGGCCTCTCGGCCGAGGACGGCTTCAAGCTCGCGGTCAAGGAGATCAACGAGCAGGGCTTCCTCGGCGAGAACACGACCATCGAGGTGGAGTACAAGGACACCAAGGGTCAGATCCCCACTGCCGCGAGCGAGCTCAGCACGGCGATCGCGAACCCGAGCGTTGCGGCCGTGTACGGCTCGGTGTCCAGCCAGGAGGCTGTCGCCCAGTCGCCGCTGGCGCAGCAGGCGGGTCTGCCGATCATCTACACGCAGGCCGGCAGTGAGGGCGTCGTGATCGGTGACGCCACGTACCGCGCCACGCCGCTGATGAGCTCCTACTACCCGGCCCTCCAGGAGTACGTGGACGAGAACGGCTGGGAGACCGTGGGCGTCATCTACGCGCCCACCCCGACCCTCGAGGAGGTCGCCAAGGAGTCGATCCCGGGCCTCGGCCTCGAGGTGGTCGCCGAGGTGGGCACCACGCCCACGACGCAGGACTTCAGCGCGGCGATCAGTCAGGTCCTGGACGCCGACCCGGACGTGGTGTCGCTCCTGCTGGTCGGTGCCGCCAACCCGACGGCCATGACACAGCTGCGGCAGGCGGGCTACGACGGGCCGGTCCTGGGCAACGCCGGCGCCAGCGCCGGCAACCTGTCGCCGGCCGGTGAGGACGGCGCAGGCATGGTGTGGGCGACCGACTTCCACCCGGCACAGGAGGTCGAGTCCAGCCAGGCGTTCGTCGAGGCCTACAACGAGGAGTACGGCGAGGACCCGCTGAACTACGCGGCCGAGGGCTACGACGCCGCCTGGTTCCTTGCGCGTGCCATCAAGGAGGCCGGCTCGGCCGAGCGGGCGGACATCATCGAGGGAATGGCCGCCGTCGCGGCGGAGCCGTGGACCGGTGCGCTCGGTGAGGACCTCACGTGGGAGGACGGCACCATCCAGGTGGCCGGCGCCGCCGTCGAGTGGACCGGCACCGAGAGCCAACTGCTCTACGCCGCCGAGGGCTGACCTTCCCGTCGGAAGTCTCCACCTGTCACGCTGACGCGAGGCGGTGGGCCGCACATCAGATCGCGGCCCGCCGCCTCGCCACTCCCGATCCCATCCAGAGCGGAGCGGACTGTTGCAGGAACTACTGAGCGTTATCAGCCTCGGCTCGATCTACCTGCTCTTCGCCCTGGGGCTGAGCCTCACGTGGGGCACCATCGACATCCTGAACTTCGCCCACGGGGCGATCTTCATGTTCGCCACGTTCACGGCGTACCTCGTGCTCGGCTCCGTGCAGCTGCCGATCCTCGGCGTGGTGCTCGTCGGCGTCCTGGTCGGCGCGCTGCTGTCACTGCTGATCCAGGTGCTCGCATTCGAGCAGATCCTCAAGCGCGCGCGGACCAAGCGCTCCGCGGAGATGCAGATCCTGATCGGCGGCATCGGCATCGCCACCATCCCCCTGGCGATCGCGCAGCGCCAGACCAAGAGCAACCCGTTCGGGCTCTCCGAGTCCAGCTTCGACGTGAACGTCTGGCAGTTCGGGGACGTCCGCATCACCAACGTCGCGGTGCTCACGATCGTCATCGGGATCGCCCTGTGGGCCGTCACGGCACTGTGGTTCCGCCGGTCCAAGCACGGCCTCGCGCTCCGCTCGATCGGCGTGGACTCCGAGGTCGCCAGCCTGATGGGCATCAACCGCCGGCAGCTCGCCCTGGTGACCATGGCGGTCTCCGGCGGCATGGCCGGCCTCGCCGGGGTGCTGTTCACCTACACGCTCGGGGCGATCACGCCCGAGAGCGGCGACATCCTGCTGATCAAGGCGTTCGCCATCGTCATCCTCGGCGGTGTCGGCTCGATGCTCGGGGTCGCCTTCGGCGCCTTCGCCCTCGCGGCCGTCGAGACCTGGGTCCTGCTGAACACCAGCGGCTCGTGGACCGATGCGGTCGCGTTCGGACTCATCTTCCTGGTTCTGCTGGTCCGGCCGTCCGGCGTGTTCGGCCGCAAGGAGGTTCGACGGGCATGAGCACCTGGTACTACGCCAACCTGGTCCTCGTTCAGGCGACGCTCACCGGCCTGCTCATGGCGCTCTCGGTGCAGGTGCCCCTGCGCATGGGGGTGTTCTCCTTCGCCGGGGTCGGCTCCTACGGCATCGGCGCCTACGCCGCGGCCCTCATGGCCATCCACTGGCAACTGGGCTCCCTGGCCGCCATCGGCCTGGCCGTGGTCCTGACGGCGGTCATCGGCCTGCTGCTGGGCCTCGTGATCGCCCGGCTCGCCGGCCTCTACCTCGCCATGGCGACCGTCGCGTTCGACCTCATCATCGGTGTCATCGCGATCAACGGCGGGACGTTCACCGGGTCGTCGACGGGCCTCTACGGGGTCCTCACCGACTTCACGATGCCGACGATGTGGGTCCTGACGCTGATCGTCCTCGGCCTGGTGGTGCTCAGCGAGCACGGCAAGGTCGGCCGTCGGGTGCACGCCGTCCGGGACGACCAGCAGCTGGCCGCGTCCGCGGGGATCAACGTCCGCCGGTACCGGCTCGCCGCGTTCGTGGTGAGCGGTGCGCTGGGCGGGCTCGCCGGCGCCCTGAACGTCATGGTCCGCACCACGATCGGCCCGCTCGACATCGGTTTCCACCTGATCGTCCTGGCACTCACGATGATCATCGTCGGGGGCGCCATGTCGTGGAAGGGCGCCGTGATCGGCGCGATCGTCTTCACCTGGCTGCCGACCTTCCTCGAGTTCGTGGGCGAGTGGGAGACCCTGCTCTACGGCGTCATCGTCGCCGTCGCCGCGGTCCTGCTGCCGCGCGGGATCCACGGCGTCTTCGTCGACATCACCCGTGCGATCCAGCGCCGCAGACGCAAGCCGGCCGCCCCACCACCGGCAGAGCTGGAGCCCGAGCCCGACCTCGAACCGCTCATGACCGGTCCGACGGCCGGTGGGGCGCAGAACACCTCGCCCGCCACGGGCGCGTCCTCGTCCACGTCGCTGCTGGGGGGCAAGGCATGAGCGTCGACCAGTCACAGGAGGGACGCCGGGAGGAGAGCGCAGGTGCACCGGTGCTGGAGCTGCGCGACGTCGCCGTCCACTTCGGTGGGGTCAAGGCCGTCGACGGCGTCACGCTGAAGCTCGAGCCCGGCCTGATCTACGGCATCATCGGACCCAACGGTTCGGGCAAGACGACGTTGATCGGTGCCATCACCCGGCTGACCCAGCTGACGCGCGGCGACCTCCTGTTCGACGGGCAGGACTACACCGGGGTGCGGCCCGACAAGCTGGTGCACCTGGGCGTCGCGCGCACCTTCCAGACGGTCCGGCTGCTGCCCGACCTCGACGTCCAGGCCAACATCCAGGTCGGTGCGGACGCGCGGACCGGCCGCGGCGGGTCAGGCTCCGCGGCTCCGCGCGGGGACCTCCTCTCGCGGGTCAAGGGCATGGCCGGGATCGGGACGACCCCGCCGTCACCTCCCGTCGCCGCCGCGATTGCGCGGACCGGCCTGAACGGCTTCGAGTCCTACTACCCGACCGAGCTCTCCTACGGCACTCAGCGTCGGGTCGAGATCGCTCGGGCGATGGCCATGGAACCGAGGCTGCTCCTGCTCGACGAGCCGACGGCAGGGATGAACCAGGCGGAGCGCGCGGAGATCTCGGGGCTGCTGAGGGACATGCGCTCGGAGGGCGAGCTCTGCCAGCTGCTCGTGGAGCACGACGTGCAGATGATGATCGACACGTGCGACTACGTGTTCGCCATGAACACGGGCAAGCTCATCGCCGAGGGCGAGCCGCGCGAGGTCGTGCAGAACCCCCTGGTGCAGGAGGCCTACCTCGGAAGGAAGTTCCGCGAGCATGCTTGAGATCAGCGACCTGCACGTCAACTACGCCCACGTCGAGGCGGTCCGAGGGGTGTCCCTCTCGGTGCACCCCGGGAAGATCACCCTCGTACTCGGACCGAACGGTGCGGGCAAGAGCACGACGCTCAAGGCCGTCGCCGGCCTCGAGCCGCCGGCCAGCGGCACCGTGACGCTGGACGGCACCGACCTCACCGGCCTGGCCCCGCACGCCATCGTGCGCCGGGGTGTCGCGCTCGTGCCGGAGGGCCGTCGGGTGTTCGGTCCCCTGACCGTCGCCGAGAACCTGCGGCTGGGTGGCTACACCGCGTCGAGAACGGAATTCGACGAGACGCTGGCCCGGGTCTACGAGATGTTCCCGATCCTCCGGGAGCGCAGCGAGGGCGCCGCCGCGCTGCTCAGCGGCGGCGAGCAGCAGATGCTGGCCTTCGGCCGCGCCCTGATGTCGCAGCCCAAGATCATGCTGATGGACGAGCCGTCGATGGGCTTGGCTCCCGTCGTCGTCGACACCGTGCTGGAGCGGGTCCGGACGATGGCCGACGCCGGCATCGGGATCCTCATGGTCGAGCAGAACGCCGAAGCGGGACTGGACGTCGCCGACGCGGTCGTGGCCGTGACCCGAGGCGAGGTCGTCTACACCGGTGAGGCCAAGGAGGCGCGCAGTCACGCCTCCGTGCTGCGGGCGTTCCTCGGCGAGGCCGCGCTGGCGGAGTAAGCAGGTCGGTGAGCGGACGACGCAGCAACCTCGTCACGGGGGACCGTCTACGGCGCGACCACGTGGGCGGCCACCGGCCTGACCGAGAACCTCCGGATGCTGTGGGCAACATCGTCCGGGCTCGATGTCAGCTGCTCTGAGGCGGGGCCTCGCTCACCAGCGGATGGGCTTGTCCAGCGCGTCGGGGTACTTGCGGGAGGCGTACACCAGGTACTCGTCGATGTGCGTTCGCATGCTCTTCTCGGCCTGCTCCGGCTCGGAGTTCCGGATCGCCTCGAAGATCTCCTGGTGCGCCTTGAGCACGGCCTGGCGCCGCTTCAGCGGGTACTGGATGCCCTGCGCGGCCCCGCTGATGTCCATGGCGCCGCCCATGACGTCGACCAGGTGACCGAACAGCGCGTTGCCCGACGCCCATGCGATGACGTTGTGGAACCGGCGGTTGGCGTCGAGGTAGACCTCGACGTCCTCGAGGTTGTCGGCCATGTCCGTGACCGTCTGCTCGAGCTGGACGAGGTGCTCGGGGGTGATCCGGCTGGCCGCCAGCTGTGCCATCACGGGCTCGAAGGCCTCGCGCGCCTCGGCGATCACCTGGTAACGCGCGCCGTCGAACTGGAGCAGCAGGGTGAGCGTCGTCGCGAGGTTGTCGGCGGTCGGCTTCTCGATGACCGGACCCCCACCGGGCCCCGGCTTGAACGAGAGGACGCCCTGCAGTTCGAGGAATCGGAGCGACTCGCGCAGCGTGCCGCGGCCCGCCTCGTACGTCTCCATCATGACCCGCTCGGGCGGCAGCTTGTCGCCGGGCCCCAGACCCTCGCGCTCGATGTCGCGCACGATGCGCTGGGCGACGATGAGCGCCATCTTCTGGGGTCGGATCGAGTGGGTCATGTTCGGCTCACCTTCGGCCATGGGTCGGTGGACGTCGACGGGATGGTTTCGGCCACCGGCTCAGCCGTTCAGCAGATTGATGGATATGATTATACGCCAAACTATCTGCGGAAAGGCTAGTCCATGACGCGGCGCCCACCGAGCCCCCCGTACTGCCGATCCGGGCGCCCCGAGGGCTGCGCGACGACGGTCCGGCCCGGTCGGTAGTGGCCGGCACGATCGCGGTCGAGAAGGCCGACGGGATCGCCGTCGTCACGCTCGACCGCCCGGACCAGCTCAACGCCTACACCGTCGCCATGAAGGACGACCTCGTCGCGGTGGTCGGCGACCTCGACCGGGACGACGACGTTCGCGCCGTCGTGGTGACCGGGGCCGGCCGGGCCTTCTGCGCGGGGATGGACCTGTCCGATCCCGACGCCTTCGCCCGTGCCGGGGACGACGAGAGCGCCCGGCAGCGCGACAGCGGTGGCGAGCTGGCCCTGCGGTTCTTCGCCTCGACGAAGCCGCTGATCGCGGCGGTCAACGGGGCCGCGGTCGGTGTCGGGGTGACGATGACCCTACCCATGGACATCCGACTGGCCAGCGAGCGGGCGAAGTTCGGCTTCGTGTTCGCCCAGCGCGGCATCGTCATGGAGAGCGCGTCGAGCTGGTTCCTGCCGCGGCTCGTCGGCATCCAGCGTGCGGCGGAGTGGACCCTCACCGGCCGGGTGTTCGGCGCCGAGGAGGCGCTCGCCGCGGGCCTGGTCCACGCCGTCCACGCCCCGGACGATCTGCTGCCGGCGGCGATGGAGCTGGCGCGGCAGATCGCCGACGCCGCCGCCCCGGTCTCGGTGTCGCTCAACCGTCAGCTGTTGTGGCAGGGCCTGGCCTTCCCGCATCCCATGTACTCCCACATCGCCGAGTCGCGCGCGATGGTCGAGCGGGGCGCGAGCCCGGACGTGGCCGAGGGGGTCGCGTCGTTCCTGGAGCGGCGGCCGGCGCGCTTCACCCGGACCGTCCCGGCGGACCTGCCCGACGTCTTCGGGGGGCTTCCGGGGGCGCCGGCACCGCCCCCGGAGTGGACCGGCGCCTGAGCCGGGCGCTTGCGCAGCGTCGAGCGCTCTGACAGCATGCCGCTACATCCAAGCGAACCATTATCACGGTTCTGACGACGCCCGTCGAGCGGACGAACGTCTCGACGCAGCGTTCCCGTCAGAGCCGAGACGTGAGGACCCACATGCTTGTCACTGACGACCGGGCGGGTCTGACGACGCGCAGTGCGCTGCTCTACCACCTCTACGCGGATGCGGTCGATCGCGAGGACCTGGACACCTTGCGCGAGCTCGCCACGGACGACATCCGCATCACCCGAGGCGGAAAGGCGGAGCGAGGCGGGACCGAGGCGTTCCTCGACATCTACCGGGCGCACATCCTCCGGGGTTTCCAGGTGTGCCAGCACGCGGTGACGAATGTGATCGCGTCGCGGGACGGGCACCTGATCCGGACCAGCGCCTACTTCCAGGCGCGGCTCTTCCACGATCGAGGCACTCAGATCCTGATCGGCCGCTACGCCGACGACCACGTCGAGGTCGACGGGGACCTCAAGATCGCCCACAAGAACATCCAGGTCCACAGGGTCATGGACGCTCAGCCCGGCCACGACGCCTTCGCCTACGCCGGCACCGACTGACCTGCTCGACAGCCCGATCCCGAGGAGTCATCGGATGACCGTTCCGTCCGGCAGCGCCTTCCCGTCGCTCCTCGATCCGGAGGTCGGGCAGGATCCGCACGCCCACTACGCACGTCTCCGCGAGCATGCGCCCGTGTACCGGGACCCCCGGATGGGTGCCTACCTGGTGACGACGTACGACGCCGTCTGGGAGGCGTACCGGGACACCCGGTTCTCCACGCGCGGGTACCAGGCCACGCTCGAGACCATCCACGGGCGAACCGTGCTGTCGCTGGAGGGAAGCCTGCACGCCAAGAACCGGGCGCTCCTCACGCCGCACTTCCGGGGCAAGGCGCTCGACGCGCTCGACGACAGGATCCACCAGGCAGCTGCGCAGCTGGTGTCCGAGATCGCGCCCCGCAGCGCAGCGACACTGACCGGCGAGCTGATCGAACAGGGGTCGGCCGGGGGCGCGGTCGACATCGCCGCACAGTTCTCCCAGAGGTTCCCGATATCCGTCATCGCCGAGATGCTCGGCCTGCCTCAGGCCGACCGGCCGCAGTTCATCGACTGGTACACGCGGCTGATGGCGTTCGTGACGAACTACGCCGCCGATCCCGATGTGAACGCCCGGGGGGTCCGGGCGAAGCAGGAGTTGACCGACTACCTCCTGCCGCTCATCGCCGAACGGCGCAAGAAGCCCGGCAGCGACCTCGTCTCGGCGATCGTCGAGTCGGAGGTGGACGGTTACCGGATGACCGACGACGAGGTCCGGGCATACGCGAGCCTGCTCCTCACCGCCGGCGGCGACACGACGGACAAGGCGTTCTCCAGCCTGATCCGCAATCTGCTGCTCTACGGCGAGTGGGAACGCGTCCGGGACGACCGTTCCCTGGTCACGCCCGCGATCGCGGAGACGCTCCGGTTCTCGCCCCCCAGCCAGATGACGACCCGGCTCACCGAGGAGGACGTCGAGCTGGCGGGAGCGGTCATCCCGGCCGAGAGCATCGTGTACCTCGTGGGTGCCTCCGCCAACAGGGACCCAGCCAAGTACGAGCGACCCGACGAGTTCCGCGTCGGGCGGGAGGACCTGCTGCACACCCGTGCCTTCAGCGGCGCCGCCGACCACGTCGGCTTCGGCGCGGGTCGTCACTTCTGCATCGGCGCGATGCTGGCCCGGACGGAGATGGACGTCGCGCTCAATCAGTTCCTCGACGCCTTCCCGAGCCTGCGACTGGCGGACGGCGAGACGGGGGCCGACGTCGGTCTCCGCACCCGGGGTCCGGCCACGGTGCTGGTCGAGACCGGGACATGACGGGTACCGAGCGCCGCGGCAGGGTGCAGGGGAAGGTCGTCGTCGTCTCCGGGGCGGGCGGCGGACTCGGGGCAGCGTTCGTCCATGCGCTCGCCGCCGAAGGGGCGCATGTCGTCGCCGCGGACATCGATCCGGCGGCGGCTGCCACGACGGCCGAGAGTGCCGGGTCGGACTGTGCGGCGTTGCAGCTCGATGTGCGCGAGGAGATCTCGTGGCGGACGCTCGTGGCCGAGGTGCGCAGACGCCATGGTCGGCTCGACGGCCTCGTCAACAACGCAGGCATCGTCATCCGTGGCGGCATCACCGACATGCCGCTGGCGGATTTCGAGGGGGTGCTGAAGGTCAACCTCACCGGCACCTTCCTCGGACTGCAGCACTGTGCGCCCCTCATGCGCGAGTCCGGAGGGGGCTCGATCGTGAACGTCGCCAGTACCGCCGGGCTCACGGGAGTTCCGTCGATCTCGGGCTACACCGCCAGCAAATGGGGGGTCCGGGGGCTCACCCGCTCCGCCGCTGTGGAGCTCGCACCGTGGGGCATCAGGGTGAACTCGTTGGCGCCCGGTGTCGTGACCACAGCGATGGCAGCGCGCTCCGCCACAGCCGTCAGGAACCTGACCGGTCGACCCGGATCGGTGGGCGAGGTCGCGCCCCTCGTCGTCCATCTGATCTCGGACGACTCCACCTACAGCACGGGCGCCGACTTCGTCGTCGACGGCGGCGAGACGGCGACGTCGCGGCTGCCCACCCCCGTCGACTGACCGCAGGGCCGGCCGGCCGGTTCGGCCGGGTCGACCTCCGCGAGGCACGTTCGAGGAGCCGACGCGGCCCCTTGCAATCTCACGCCGGGCGCTTACCCTAATCACCATTAGCAGAAATCGGTGATGGGAGCTGCTGTGGTCGACATGATGAGTGCCGAGGACGAGCGGGAGATCCGCACGTCCCTCCGCAAGACCATGTCCGGGTTCACGGACGAGTACTGGATGCGGCACGACATGGACCACGAGTTCCCGTGGGAGTTCCACGACACGATGGCCGAGGCCGGCTGGATCGGGATCTGCATCCCCGAGGAGTACGGCGGCGGCGGCGCCGGCGTCCAGGAAGCGGCCCTCCTGCTGGAGGAGGTCACCGGCAGCGGAGGTGCGCTCAACGCCGGGACCACCGTGCAGGTGGGGCTGTTCGGGCTCGAGCCGATCGTCAAGCACGGGAGCGAGGAGCAGAAGCGGCGCTTCCTGCCGAAGGCCGCCGAGGGCAAGCTGCAGGTGTCGTTCGGCGTGACCGAGCCCGACGCCGGCACCGAGACCACGAACATCACGACGTTCGCCGAGAAGGTCCCCGGTGGCTACAAGGTCAACGGGCGCAAGGTGTTCATCTCCCGGGCCGAGCAGGCCGAGCGGCTGCTGCTGATCACCCGGACGGCGCCGCGCGACGCCGGCGTGAAGCCGACCGACGGCATGACCCTGTTCTTCACCGAGATGGACCGCGAGCACATCAAGGTGCAGCCGATCCCCAAGGTCGGCCGCAACGCCGTCTCGACGAACATGCTCTTCATCGACGATCTCTTCATCCCCGAGGAGGACCGGATCGGTGAGGAGGGCAAGGGCTTCAAGTACCTGCTCGCCGGCCTCAACGCCGAGCGGATCATCGTCGCGGGCGGCTGCCTCGGCATGGGCCGGGTCGCCCTGCGCCGCGCCACCGAGTACGTCAAGCAGCGCGAGGTGTTCGGCCGGCCGATCGGCATGAACCAGGGCATCCAGTTCCCGCTGGCCGACTCCCTGGCCAAGCTCGATGCCGTCGAGCTGCTCATCCGCAAGGCCGCGTGGATGTACGACAACGGCATGCCCTGCGGCAAGGAGGCGAACGAGGCGAAGTACCTGGCCTCGACCTGGGCCTTCGAGGCGTGCGACCGGGCCATGCAGGTGCACGGCGGCTACGGCTACACGAGCGAGTACCACGTCGAGCGGTACTGGCGGGAGTCGCGCGTCCAGCGGATCGCGCCGATCTCCAACGAGCTCGTGCTCGCCTACCTGGCCGAGAAGGTGATGGGCCTCCCACGGTCCTACTGACCCCAACGGGTCACCACGTGATAGCCCGACGTGATCTCGAGGCGGCTCGGTGCCTATGATCGGCACCGTCCAGGCTCGTCTGCGGCGAGGCACCGCAGCCGCCCGCACGGATCATGAGGTCGCAGGGTGGCGCAGCGCACCGAGAAGGTAGCCGAGTCCGTCGCACGGGAGATCGTGCAGGACATCCGGCGCAACAACCTTGCCCCGGGCTCGACGCTGCCCCCCGAGAGCGCGATGCTGGAGCGCTTCGGCGTGGGCCGCGGGTCGCTCCGCGAGGCGCTGCGCATCCTGGAGGTCAACGGGCTCGTCGTCCTCAAGCCCGGCCCCCGGGGCGGGCCGGTCGTCGCTCCGTTCGAGCCGGCCCACTTCGGCCAGATGATGACGCTGCACCTGCAGGCCCTCGGCACGACCTACCGCCAGCTCCTGGACGCGCGCGTGGAGTACGAGGCGGTGCTGGCCCGCAAGGCGGCCGAGCGCGAGGGGGACGACGCGGCCGCGATCATGCGGGCCGCCATGACCGGCGACGCCGGGGTGGCGAACGACGACACGCTGTACTCCGCGGCGACCGGTGGCTTCCACAGTGCCGTCGGGCTCGCCTCCGGCAACCCGGTGCTCGCGCTGGCCGCGGACGCGATCTACGCGATCTGGTCGGTCCGCGTGACGCGGGTGCTCTACCCGCCGGACCAGCGCGACGACGTCCTGCGCGACCACGCGGCGATCGCCAAGGCGATCGAGAAGCGCGACCCCAAGCGGGCGGAGCGGCTCATGCGCGAGCACATGATGCGCTACAAGGAGTACTGCGAGGAGCGCTACCCGGCCCGCATGGACGACCTCGTCGACTGGAGCTGATCCAGCCCGTACACCTCCCGCGCGTTCCCGCGCAGGACGGCCGACCGCTCGGCGGGGGCGAGGGCCGCGCACGCTCGGGCGGCCGTCTGCACGACGTCGGCGTACGAGGCGCGCTGCAGCGAGACCGGCCAGTCGGACCCGAACACCACGCGGGCCGGCGTGAAGGCCTCCATCGCCACGTCGGCGAAAGGCGCCAGGTCGGCGTAGGTGGCGCCCGGTGCGGCGATCGTGTGGATGCCGGAGAGCTTGCACCAGACGTTCGGCTCCGCGGCCAGGGCCCTCAGGCCGGTCGCCCACGGCTCCACCTGTCCGGACGCGATCGGCGCCTTGCCCAGGTGGTCCAGGACGAACCGCAGCGACGGGTGGGCGCGGGCCGACTCGACCGCCGCGGGGAAGTGCTCCGGCCGGATCATCAGGTCGAAGGGCAGCCCCAGCGCGTCCAGCGCCTCCAGCCCCCGCTGGACGGCATCCGACCGCAACCAGCCGGCCGGGTCGGTCTCCGCCAGGGCCTGGTGCCGGATGCCGACCAGCGCCGGATCGCCCGCCAGCGCGCCGAGCGCCTCGTCGACGTCGGGCCGGGCCAGGTCGATCCAGCCGATGACGCCGGCGACCAGTTCCTCGCTCCGTGCGTGCTCGAGGAAGACCCGGGTCTCGTCCGCGTCGTTGATCACCTGGACGAGGACGACGCTCGAGACCTCCGTCCCGGCGACCGCGGACCGCAGGTCGTCGAGGCCGAAGTCACGGCGGATCGGGGCGTCCGGCGGCATCCAGCCGTGGTCGTGCGCCTGCAGGTCCCAGACGTGCACGTGGGCGTCGACGACCATTCCGGGCTCCCCTCTGCTTGACGGCAATCCCTGCGCACCATCATTATGAATCTGTGAGTGACGCCGACGACACCGTGCAGGTCGAGGACCGTGGCGAGACCCGGTGGATCCGGCTCAACGCTCCCCAGCGACGCAATGCCTACGACGAGGCGATGGCCGGGATCATCTCCGACGCGCTGGAGTCCGCGAGCGGCATGCGCACCGTCGTCATCACCGGTGTCGACCGCAGCTTCTGCGCCGGCGGCTCCCTGGCGACGCTCAGCACACCGACGACGGCCCAGATGCGGAAGCTCTACCGCGCCTCGCTGCGCATGTTCGACGCCGTCCGGGCCTGCCCCCGCCCCGTGATCGCCGCGGTCAACGGTGCCGCCGCGGGCGGCGGCAACGAGCTCGTGGTCGCCTGCGACCTCGCGATCGCCGGCCGCTCGGCGACGTTCGGGCAGACCGGCCCCCGGGTCGGCAGCGCACCGGTCACCGGGGCCACGAACGTCATGTCGGTGCAGATCGGCGAGAAGCGCGCCAAGGAGCTCAGCTTCCTGTGCCGGCGCTACACCGCCGAGCAGGCGCTGGAGTACGGCCTCGTCAACGCCGTCGTCGAGGACGACGAACTCGAGGCCGAGGTCCAGCGCTGGTGCGACGAACTGCACGAGAAGAGCCCGCGCTACCTCGAGATCGCGAAGGTGAGTTCCAACATCTGGTGGAACCAGTCCCGGGACTCCTTCAGCACCGGGCTCGGGATGCTCGTCCAGGCGATCGGCAGCGAGGACATGGTCGAAGGCGCCACCGCATTCCTCGAGAAGCGCAAGCCCCAGTTCAAGCTCGCCGAGGACGGATGAACCGATGAAGCCCTACCGCACCGTCATCTCCGTACCCGGGAACAAGCCCTCCTGGTTCGACAAGGCCGTCGTCGCCGGCGCCGACTGCCTCTGCCTCGACCTCGAGGACTCGGTCCCGCCGGCGGAGAAGGAGTCCGCGCGGGAGGCCATCCGCGACGCCATCGGGCGGATCTCCGACGAGCACCCGCGGGTCGGCCTGTTCGTGCGCCCCAACGCCCTGGACACGGGGGAGACGGGCGCCGACCTCGAGGCCGTCGTCGTCCCCGGGCTGACCGGTGTCTTCGCACCCAAGGTCGGTTCGGCCGTCGACGTCGCCAAGTACGACGCCCTCGTCGAGCACTTCGAGCGCCGCAACGGCGCCTCCGGCATCGAGTACATCCTGCCGATCGAGACCATCGAGGGCATCCAGCACTGCGAGGAGATCGCGTTCGCCTCCCCGCGGGTGGGCGCGCTGATCGGGCCGACGGCCGAGCACGCCGACATCGCCATCGCGGTCGGCTACGAGTGGTCGCCGGAGGGAACGGAGTCCCGGTACCACCGCTCCCGGATCCTGCTCGCCGCGCGCGCCGCGGGGGTGCACCCGCTGACCGCGCTGTGGGAGCGCATCCGCGACCTCGAGGGTCTGGAGGCGTTCACCGTGGACAGCCGCAAGATGGGCTTCCGGGGTCAGGTCGTCCTGCATCCGACCCACGTGCCGGTGGTCAACCGCGTCTACACGCCCGACCCCGCGGACGTGGACTTCTACCGCGGCCTGCTCAAGGCGTACGAGGACGCCGAGGCCGCCGGTCTCGGTGCCGTCATGTACGGCGACATCCACATCGACAAGGCGCACGCCGACAAGGCGACCGGGTGGCTCGCCCGGGTGGACGCGCTGGCCGGCCTGCACGGCGGCATCTGAGCCCCGTTCGACCCCAGGGAGAGGACCCCTCATGCGCGGCCTGTACTTCGAGGAATTCGACGATGGCATGGAGATCAAGCACGCGTTCACCCGCACGGTGACCGAGATGGACAACGTGCTGTTCACCTCGCTCACCATGAACGTGGCGCCGATCCACCTCGACGAGGAGTACTCGCGGAAGAACCTGCCCCAGGGGCAGCGGCTGTTCAACAGCCTGTACATCGCGGCGCTGGTCGGCGGCATGATCGTGCCGGAGCTGACCTTCCAGACGACGATCGGCAACCTGGGCTACGAGAAGATGACCTTCCCGGCGCCGGTCTTCCACGGCGACACGATCCGTGCCGAGTCGACCATCCTCAAGAAGCGCGAGTCGAAGAGCCGCACGGACGCGGGCATCGTGTGGTTCGAGCACCGCGGCTACAACCAGCGCGACGAGCTGATCCACCTGTGCCACCGCACCGGCATGATGATGAAGAAGCCGGCCGAGGACGCGGCCGGCTGAGCGCCATCACGATGCGCGCCGGCTCAGCTCAGGAAGCGCTGGTCCCAGGGGATCGTCGTCTCCATGACGTGCGGGAACTTCCGTTCGGCGTAGCGCTCGTAGGCCTCGATGTGCCGGCGCATCCGCTCCGCCGACGCCGCCGCGTCACCGGACTTCAGCGCCTCGAAGATCTCCTCGTGCGCGACGAGGATGGCGCTCCGGTGGTGGACGGGGTAGTCGACGCCCAGCGTGGTCCCGTCCATGATGCCGAGCAGCGACTCGATCATGTAGCCGAAGAGCGGGTTGCCGGACGAGCGGGCGATGACGTCGTGGAACCGCTTGTTGGCGTCGAGGAAGGAGTCCTGGTCGTCCATCTCGCGGTGCATCTGCTCGATGGTGTCGCCCAGCTCGTCGAGGCAAGCGGCGCTGATCCGCTCCGCGGCCAGGCTGCTGATCATCGGCTCGAGGGCGCTGCGCACCTCGACGATCGTGCGGAACGGCGCGCCCTGCAGCTGCATGAGCAGGACGACGGTGCTCGCCAGATGGGAGCCGTCCGGGGTGCGCAGCACCGGGCCGCCGTGGGGTCCCGGCTTCAGCGAGATGACGCCCTGGACCTCGAGGAGGCGGAGGGCCTCGCGCACCGTGCCGCGGCCGGCCCCGTACTTCTCCACCATGGTCCGCTCCGGGACCAGGAGGTCGCCGGGCTTCCGGTTCTCGCGGAGGGCGTCCTGGACGATCCGCTGGGCGACCAGCATCGCGGCCTTCTGCGGGCGAAGTGCGGAACTGGCGTACATGGGCGGTCCGTCCCCCTAGATGTAGAGAGCAACCATGCTAAAGATTAATAACGAACCCGCCAAGGGTCTGAGGGCGTGTGCCCCGATGGGAGGACGGCGAGATGGCGGTTGAGACGGCCCTGCAGGCCGAGGGCCTGGCGCGCGAACTCGGGGCGCTGGTCCGCGACTGGGGCGTGCGCGAGGTCCGTCCCCGGGTCCGCGAGCTCGAGGAGAAGGGGGAGTTCCCGCACGACCTCTACCGGCAGATGGGTGAGATGGGCCTGTTCGGCTGCTGCTTCCCCGAGCGGCTGGGCGGCAACGGGGCCGGCTTCCGCGCACTGGCCGCGGTGGCGGAGAACCTCGCCTGGGTCTACCCGCCGCTGTCGGCGCCGATGAACCTGCAGGCCGCGACGGTCCCGCTGACGATCGCGAACTGGGGGACGCCGGAGCTCGTCGAGCGCTACGTGCCCGGCCTGGTGAGTGCCGAGCTGCTCGGCTGCAACGCGATGACCGAGCCCGATGGCGGTTCGGACTTCCTCGGTGCCATGCGCACGCGGGCGGTCCGGGACGGGGACGACTACGTCATCAACGGCGCCAAGATGTGGATCACCAACGCCAACGTCGCCGACGTCGCCGTGGTGTATGCGAAGACCGATCCGGCGGCCGGGCACAAGGGTGTCACCGCGTTCCTCGTCCCCACCGCAACGCCGGGCTTCGAGGCGACCCGGGTGCCCTGCCGCGTGCTGGGAAAGCTCATGCCGACGAACTCGGTGACCCTGACCGACGTCCGTGTGCCGTCGTCCCACGTGCTGGGCGCCGAGGGGCAGGGCTTCGCCGTCGCCATGAACGCGATGGACTACGGCCGGCTGTCGGTCGCCGCCCGCTCGGTGGGCCTGGCGCAGGCCTGCCTGGACGCAGCGCTGGAGTACGCCGACCAGCGGACGGCGTTCGGCCAGAAGATCGGCGAGTTCCAGATGGTCAAGAAGCAGCTCGCCGACATGACCGCCGAGGTGGCCGCGGCACGCGCGCTGGTCGACGCGGCGGCCGCCGCGTACGACGGGGGATCGGTGGCGACCCGGGAGAGCTCGATCGCCAAGTACTTCGCCGGCGAGGTGTGCAACCGCGCGGCTCAGGCGTGCGCGGAGATCTTCGGCGGGGCGGCCTTCAGCGACGAGCTCCCGGTCAGTATCTACCTGAACTACGCGAAGCTCTGGCAGACCGGTGAGGGCTCGGCGAACATCCAGGCGGTCCTCATCGCGGACGACGCGCTGGGCTGGAAGGACATGGACCGGCACCGGACCCCGCTGCCGGCGCTGGTCTGAGAACGGGGAGAACACCGATGAGCCCGTGTCCCGTCGTCCGGTTCGACCACCACTCGCCCGAGCACGCCGCGGACCCCGTCGCCAGCTACCGGGCGCTGCGGGAGCAGGGCCCCGTCGCGTGGAGCGAGGCGCACGGCGGGTACTGGATCGTCTCCGGGTACGACGCGGTCTTCGCCGCGGCCCGCGATGACGACGTGTTCTCCTCCGCCCGGTCGTCCGACGGTGGTGAGGGGCTGACCGTCGTGATCCCGAAGACCCCGATGCACCTGCACATCCCGATCGAGCTCGACCCACCTGAGTTCCGGAAGTACCGGAAGATCATCAACGCGATCACCGCGCCCGCGGCCATCGAGCGCATGACCCGGATGATCGACTTCTACTGCACCTGGTTCGTCGACCAGGTCATCGAGCGCGGCGAGTGCGACTTCACCGAGATCATCGGCGTCCCGTCGATCGTGACCGTCGACTGGCTGGGCCTGCCGGTCGAGGGCTGGGCGCGCTACGCCTCGGCGCACCGGGCCACGCTCGCGAACCCGAAGGGCAGCGCCGAGTACCAGCAGGCGGTGCAGGTCGACCACCCCTACCTCGCCGAGCAGATGCGGACGACGATCGCGGCCCGCGCCCGGGAACCGCGCGAGGACGCCATCAGCTTCCTGTTGGCGCAGTCGGTCGACGGCCGGCCGCTCACCGAGGACGAGGTCTTCTCGATGGTCGACCTGCACCGCCTGCTGGTACTCGGCGCTGCCCTTCGGGTTCGCGAGCGTGGCCCGGTGCGCCGAGGCGTAGCGCGCCCAGCCCTCGACCGGCAGGCCCAGCCAGTCGACGGTCACGATCGACGGGACGCCGATGATCTCGGTGAAGTCGCACTCGCCGCGCTCGATGACCTGGTCGACGAACCAGGTGCAGTAGAAGTCGATCATCCGGGTCATGCGCTCGATGGCCGCGGGCGCGGTGATCGCGTTGATGATCTTCCGGTACTTCCGGAACTCAGGTGGGTCGAGCTCGATCGGGATGTGCAGGTGCATCGGGGTCTTCGGGATCACGACGGTCAGCCCCTCACCACCGTCGGACGACCGGGCGGAGGAGAACACGTCGTCATCGCGGGCCGCGGCGAAGACCGCGTCGTACCCGGAGACGATCCAGTACCCGCCGTGCGCCTCGCTCCACGCGACGGGGCCCTGCTCCCGCAGCGCCCGGTAGCTGGCGACGGGGTCCGCGGCGTGCTCGGGCGAGTGGTGGTCGAACCGGACGACGGGACACGGGCTCATCGGTGTTCTCCCCGTTCTCAGACCAGCGCCGGCAGCGGGGTCCGGTGCCGGTCCATGTCCTTCCAGCCCAGCGCGTCGTCCGCGATGAGGACCGCCTGGATGTTCGCCGAGCCCTCACCGGTCTGCCAGAGCTTCGCGTAGTTCAGGTAGATACTGACCGGGAGCTCGTCGCTGAAGGCCGCCCCGCCGAAGATCTCCGCGCACGCCTGAGCCGCGCGGTTGCACACCTCGCCGGCGAAGTACTTGGCGATCGAGCTCTCCCGGGTCGCCACCGATCCCCCGTCGTACGCGGCGGCCGCCGCGTCGACCAGCGCGCGTGCCGCGGCCACCTCGGCGGTCATGTCGGCGAGCTGCTTCTTGACCATCTGGAACTCGCCGATCTTCTGGCCGAACGCCGTCCGCTGGTCGGCGTACTCCAGCGCTGCGTCCAGGCAGGCCTGCGCCAGGCCCACCGAGCGGGCGGCGACCGACAGCCGGCCGTAGTCCATCGCGTTCATGGCGACGGCGAAGCCCTGCCCCTCGGCGCCCAGCACGTGGGACGACGGCACACGGACGTCGGTCAGGGTCACCGAGTTCGTCGGCATGAGCTTTCCCAGCACGCGGCAGGGCACCCGGGTCGCCTCGAAGCCCGGCGTTGCGGTGGGGACGAGGAACGCGGTGACACCCTTGTGCCCGGCCGCCGGATCGGTCTTCGCATACACCACGGCGACGTCGGCGACGTTGGCGTTGGTGATCCACATCTTGGCGCCGTTGATGACGTAGTCGTCCCCGTCCCGGACCGCCCGCGTGCGCATGGCACCGAGGAAGTCCGAACCGCCATCGGGCTCGGTCATCGCGTTGCAGCCGAGCAGCTCGGCACTCACCAGGCCGGGCACGTAGCGCTCGACGAGCTCCGGCGTCCCCCAGTTCGCGATCGTCAGCGGGACCGTCGCGGCCTGCAGGTTCATCGGCGCCGACAGCGGCGGGTAGACCCAGGCGAGGTTCTCCGCCACCGCGGCCAGTGCGCGGAAGCCGGCCCCGTTGCCGCCCAGCCGCTCGGGGAAGCAGCAGCCGAACAGGCCCATCTCACCCATCTGCCGGTAGAGGTCGTGCGGGAACTCCCCCTTCTCCTCGAGCTCGCGGACCCGGGGACGGACCTCGCGCACGCCCCAGTCGCGGACCAGCGCCCCGAGTTCGCGCGCCAGGCCCTCGGCCTGCAGGGCCGTCTCAACCGCCATCTCGCCGTCCTCCCATCGGGGCACACGCCCTCAGACCCTTGGCGGGTTCGTTATTAATCTTTAGCATGGTTGCTCTCTACATCTAGGGGGACGGACCGCCCATGTACGCCAGTTCCGCACTTCGCCCGCAGAAGGCCGCGATGCTGGTCGCCCAGCGGATCGTCCAGGACGCCCTCCGCGAGAACCGGAAGCCCGGCGACCTCCTGGTCCCGGAGCGGACCATGGTGGAGAAGTACGGGGCCGGCCGCGGCACGGTGCGCGAGGCCCTCCGCCTCCTCGAGGTCCAGGGCGTCATCTCGCTGAAGCCGGGACCCCACGGCGGCCCGGTGCTGCGCACCCCGGACGGCTCCCATCTGGCGAGCACCGTCGTCCTGCTCATGCAGCTGCAGGGCGCGCCGTTCCGCACGATCGTCGAGGTGCGCAGCGCCCTCGAGCCGATGATCAGCAGCCTGGCCGCGGAGCGGATCAGCGCCGCTTGCCTCGACGAGCTGGGCGACACCATCGAGCAGATGCACCGCGAGATGGACGACCAGGACTCCTTCCTCGACGCCAACAAGCGGTTCCACGACGTCATCGCCCGCTCGTCCGGCAACCCGCTCTTCGGCTACATGATCGAGTCGCTGCTCGGCATCATGGACGGGACCACGCTGGGCGTCGACTACCCCGTCCACCACCGGAGCGCCATCCTCGTCGCGCACGAGGAGATCTTCGAGGCGCTGAAGTCCGGTGACGCGGCGGCGTCGGCGGAGCGGATGCGCCGGCACATCGAGGCCTACGAGCGCTACGCCGAACGGAAGTTCCCGCACGTCATGGAGACGACGATCCCCTGGGACCAGCGCTTCCTGAGCTGAGCCGGCGCGCATCGTGATGGCGCTCAGCCGGCCGCGTCCTCGGCCGGCTTCTTCATCATCATGCCGGTGCGGTGGCACAGGTGGATCAGCTCGTCGCGCTGGTTGTAGCCGCGGTGCTCGAACCACACGATGCCCGCGTCCGTGCGGCTCTTCGACTCGCGCTTCTTGAGGATGGTCGACTCGGCACGGATCGTGTCGCCGTGGAAGACCGGCGCCGGGAAGGTCATCTTCTCGTAGCCCAGGTTGCCGATCGTCGTCTGGAAGGTCAGCTCCGGCACGATCATGCCGCCGACCAGCGCCGCGATGTACAGGCTGTTGAACAGCCGCTGCCCCTGGGGCAGGTTCTTCCGCGAGTACTCCTCGTCGAGGTGGATCGGCGCCACGTTCATGGTGAGCGAGGTGAACAGCACGTTGTCCATCTCGGTCACCGTGCGGGTGAACGCGTGCTTGATCTCCATGCCATCGTCGAATTCCTCGAAGTACAGGCCGCGCATGAGGGGTCCTCTCCCTGGGGTCGAACGGGGCTCAGATGCCGCCGTGCAGGCCGGCCAGCGCGTCCACCCGGGCGAGCCACCCGGTCGCCTTGTCGGCGTGCGCCTTGTCGATGTGGATGTCGCCGTACATGACGGCACCGAGACCGGCGGCCTCGGCGTCCTCGTACGCCTTGAGCAGGCCGCGGTAGAAGTCCACGTCCGCGGGGTCGGGCGTGTAGACGCGGTTGACCACCGGCACGTGGGTCGGATGCAGGACGACCTGACCCCGGAAGCCCATCTTGCGGCTGTCCACGGTGAACGCCTCCAGACCCTCGAGGTCGCGGATGCGCTCCCACAGCGCGGTCAGCGGGTGCACCCCCGCGGCGCGCGCGGCGAGCAGGATCCGGGAGCGGTGGTACCGGGACTCCGTTCCCTCCGGCGACCACTCGTAGCCGACCGCGATGGCGATGTCGGCGTGCTCGGCCGTCGGCCCGATCAGCGCGCCCACCCGCGGGGAGGCGAACGCGATCTCCTCGCAGTGCTGGATGCCCTCGATGGTCTCGATCGGCAGGATGTACTCGATGCCGGAGGCGCCGTTGCGGCGCTCGAAGTGCTCGACGAGGGCGTCGTACTTGGCGACGTCGACGGCCGAACCGACCTTGGGTGCGAAGACACCGGTCAGCCCGGGGACGACGACGGCCTCGAGGTCGGCGCCCGTCTCCCCCGTGTCCAGGGCGTTGGGGCGCACGAACAGGCCGACCCGCGGGTGCTCGTCGGAGATCCGCCCGATGGCGTCGCGGATGGCCTCCCGCGCGGACTCCTTCTCCGCCGGCGGGACCGAGTCCTCGAGGTCGAGGCAGAGGCAGTCGGCGCCGGCGACGACGGCCTTGTCGAACCAGGAGGGCTTGTTCCCGGGTACGGAGATGACGGTGCGGTAGGGCTTCATCGGTTCATCCGTCCTCGGCGAGCTTGAACTGGGGCTTGCGCTTCTCGAGGAATGCGGTGGCGCCTTCGACCATGTCCTCGCTGCCGATCGCCTGGACGAGCATCCCGAGCCCGGTGCTGAAGGAGTCCCGGGACTGGTTCCACCAGATGTTGGAACTCACCTTCGCGATCTCGAGGTAGCGCGGGCTCTTCTCGTGCAGTTCGTCGCACCAGCGCTGGACCTCGGCCTCGAGTTCGTCGTCCTCGACGACGGCGTTGACGAGGCCGTACTCCAGCGCCTGCTCGGCGGTGTAGCGCCGGCACAGGAAGCTGAGCTCCTTGGCGCGCTTCTCGCCGATCTGCACCGACATGACGTTCGTGGCCCCGGTGACCGGTGCGCTGCCGACCCGGGGGCCGGTCTGCCCGAACGTCGCCGAGCGGCCGGCGATCGCGAGGTCGCAGGCGACCACGAGCTCGTTGCCGCCGCCCGCGGCGGCACCGTTGACCGCGGCGATCACGGGGCGGGGGCAGGCCCGGACGGCGTCGAACATGCGCAGCGAGGCGCGGTAGAGCTTCCGCATCTGGGCCGTCGTCGGTGTGCTGAGCGTCGCCAGGGAGCCGCCGGCGCAGAAGCTGCGGTCGACACCGGTGATGACGACGGTGCGCATGCCGCTCGCGGACTCCAGCGCGTCGGAGATGATCCCGGCCATCGCCTCGTCGTAGGCATTGCGTCGCTGGGGAGCGTTGAGCCGGATCCACCGGGTCTCGCCACGGTCCTCGACCTGCACGGTGTCGTCGGCGTCACTCACAGATTCATAATGATGGTGCGCAGGGATTGCCGTCAAGCAGAGGGGAGCCCGGAATGGTCGTCGACGCCCACGTGCACGTCTGGGACCTGCAGGCGCACGACCACGGCTGGATGCCGCCGGACGCCCCGATCCGCCGTGACTTCGGCCTCGACGACCTGCGGTCCGCGGTCGCCGGGACGGAGGTCTCGAGCGTCGTCCTCGTCCAGGTGATCAACGACGCGGACGAGACCCGGGTCTTCCTCGAGCACGCACGGAGCGAGGAACTGGTCGCCGGCGTCATCGGCTGGATCGACCTGGCCCGGCCCGACGTCGACGAGGCGCTCGGCGCGCTGGCGGGCGATCCGGCGCTGGTCGGCATCCGGCACCAGGCCCTGGCGGAGACCGACCCGGCCGGCTGGTTGCGGTCGGATGCCGTCCAGCGGGGGCTGGAGGCGCTGGACGCGCTGGGGCTGCCCTTCGACCTGATGATCCGGCCGGAGCACTTCCCCGCGGCGGTCGAGTCGGCCCGCGCCCACCCGTCGCTGCGGTTCGTCCTGGACCACCTGGGCAAGGCGCCGATCGCGTCCGGACAGGTGGAGCCGTGGGCGACCGGCCTGAGGGCCCTGGCCGCGGAGCCGAACGTCTGGTGCAAGCTCTCCGGCATCCACACGATCGCCGCACCGGGCGCCACCTACGCCGACCTGGCGCCTTTCGCCGACGTGGCGATGGAGGCCTTCACGCCGGCCCGCGTGGTGTTCGGGTCCGACTGGCCGGTCTCGCTGCAGCGCGCCTCGTACGCCGACGTCGTGCAGACGGCCGCCCGAGCGTGCGCGGCCCTCGCCCCCGCCGAGCGGTCGGCCGTCCTGCGCGGGAACGCGCGGGAGGTGTACGGGCTGGATCAGCTCCAGTCGACGAGGTCGTCCATGCGGGCCGGGTAGCGCTCCTCGCAGTACTCCTTGTAGCGCATCATGTGCTCGCGCATGAGCCGCTCCGCCCGCTTGGGGTCGCGCTTCTCGATCGCCTTGGCGATCGCCGCGTGGTCGCGCAGGACGTCGTCGCGCTGGTCCGGCGGGTAGAGCACCCGCGTCACGCGGACCGACCAGATCGCGTAGATCGCGTCCGCGGCCAGCGCGAGCACCGGGTTGCCGGAGGCGAGCCCGACGGCACTGTGGAAGCCACCGGTCGCCGCGGAGTACAGCGTGTCGTCGTTCGCCACCCCGGCGTCGCCGGTCATGGCGGCCCGCATGATCGCGGCCGCGTCGTCCCCCTCGCGCTCGGCCGCCTTGCGGGCCAGCACCGCCTCGTACTCCACGCGCGCGTCCAGGAGCTGGCGGTAGGTCGTGCCGAGGGCCTGCAGGTGCAGCGTCATCATCTGGCCGAAGTGGGCCGGCTCGAACGGAGCGACGACCGGCCCGCCCCGGGGGCCGGGCTTGAGGACGACGAGCCCGTTGACCTCCAGGATGCGCAGCGCCTCGCGGAGCGACCCGCGGCCCACGCCGAAGCGCTCCAGCATCGCGCTCTCGGGGGGCAGCGTCGAGCCCGGGGCAAGGTTGTTGCGCCGGATGTCCTGCACGATCTCCCGTGCGACGGACTCGGCTACCTTCTCGGTGCGCTGCGCCACCCTGCGACCTCATGATCCGTGCGGGCGGCTGCGGTGCCTCGCCGCAGACGAGCCTGGACGGTGCCGATCATAGGCACCGAGCCGCCTCGAGATCACGTCGGGCTATCACGTGGTGACCCGTTGGGGTCAGTAGGACCGTGGGAGGCCCATCACCTTCTCGGCCAGGTAGGCGAGCACGAGCTCGTTGGAGATCGGCGCGATCCGCTGGACGCGCGACTCCCGCCAGTACCGCTCGACGTGGTACTCGCTCGTGTAGCCGTAGCCGCCGTGCACCTGCATGGCCCGGTCGCACGCCTCGAAGGCCCAGGTCGAGGCCAGGTACTTCGCCTCGTTCGCCTCCTTGCCGCAGGGCATGCCGTTGTCGTACATCCACGCGGCCTTGCGGATGAGCAGCTCGACGGCATCGAGCTTGGCCAGGGAGTCGGCCAGCGGGAACTGGATGCCCTGGTTCATGCCGATCGGCCGGCCGAACACCTCGCGCTGCTTGACGTACTCGGTGGCGCGGCGCAGGGCGACCCGGCCCATGCCGAGGCAGCCGCCCGCGACGATGATCCGCTCGGCGTTGAGGCCGGCGAGCAGGTACTTGAAGCCCTTGCCCTCCTCACCGATCCGGTCCTCCTCGGGGATGAAGAGATCGTCGATGAAGAGCATGTTCGTCGAGACGGCGTTGCGGCCGACCTTGGGGATCGGCTGCACCTTGATGTGCTCGCGGTCCATCTCGGTGAAGAACAGGGTCATGCCGTCGGTCGGCTTCACGCCGGCGTCGCGCGGCGCCGTCCGGGTGATCAGCAGCAGCCGCTCGGCCTGCTCGGCCCGGGAGATGAACACCTTGCGCCCGTTGACCTTGTAGCCACCGGGGACCTTCTCGGCGAACGTCGTGATGTTCGTGGTCTCGGTGCCGGCGTCGGGCTCGGTCACGCCGAACGACACCTGCAGCTTGCCCTCGGCGGCCTTCGGCAGGAAGCGCCGCTTCTGCTCCTCGCTCCCGTGCTTGACGATCGGCTCGAGCCCGAACAGCCCCACCTGCACGGTGGTCCCGGCGTTGAGCGCACCTCCGCTGCCGGTGACCTCCTCCAGCAGGAGGGCCGCTTCCTGGACGCCGGCGCCGCCGCCGCCGTACTCCTCGGGGATGCAGATCCCGATCCAGCCGGCCTCGGCCATCGTGTCGTGGAACTCCCACGGGAACTCGTGGTCCATGTCGTGCCGCATCCAGTACTCGTCCGTGAACCCGGACATGGTCTTGCGGAGGGACGTGCGGATCTCCCGCTCGTCCTCGGCACTCATCATGTCGACCACAGCAGCTCCCATCACCGATTTCTGCTAATGGTGATTAGGGTAAGCGCCCGGCGTGAGATTGCAAGGGGCCGCGTCGGCTCCTCGAACGTGCCTCGCGGAGGTCGACCCGGCCGAACCGGCCGGCCGGCCCTGCGGTCAGTCGACGGGGGTGGGCAGCCGCGACGTCGCCGTCTCGCCGCCGTCGACGACGAAGTCGGCGCCCGTGCTGTAGGTGGAGTCGTCCGAGATCAGATGGACGACGAGGGGCGCGACCTCGCCCACCGATCCGGGTCGACCGGTCAGGTTCCTGACGGCTGTGGCGGAGCGCGCTGCCATCGCTGTGGTCACGACACCGGGCGCCAACGAGTTCACCCTGATGCCCCACGGTGCGAGCTCCACAGCGGCGGAGCGGGTGAGCCCCCGGACCCCCCATTTGCTGGCGGTGTAGCCCGAGATCGACGGAACTCCCGTGAGCCCGGCGGTACTGGCGACGTTCACGATCGAGCCCCCTCCGGACTCGCGCATGAGGGGCGCACAGTGCTGCAGTCCGAGGAAGGTGCCGGTGAGGTTGACCTTCAGCACCCCCTCGAAATCCGCCAGCGGCATGTCGGTGATGCCGCCACGGATGACGATGCCTGCGTTGTTGACGAGGCCGTCGAGCCGACCATGGCGTCTGCGCACCTCGGCCACGAGCGTCCGCCACGAGATCTCCTCGCGCACATCGAGCTGCAACGCCGCACAGTCCGACCCGGCACTCTCGGCCGTCGTGGCAGCCGCCGCCGGATCGATGTCCGCGGCGACGACATGCGCCCCTTCGGCGGCGAGCGCATGGACGAACGCTGCCCCGAGTCCGCCGCCCGCCCCGGAGACGACGACGACCTTCCCCTGCACCCTGCCGCGGCGCTCGGTACCCGTCATGTCCCGGTCTCGACCAGCACCGTGGCCGGACCCCGGGTGCGGAGACCGACGTCGGCCCCCGTCTCGCCGTCCGCCAGTCGCAGGCTCGGGAAGGCGTCGAGGAACTGATTGAGCGCGACGTCCATCTCCGTCCGGGCCAGCATCGCGCCGATGCAGAAGTGACGACCCGCGCCGAAGCCGACGTGGTCGGCGGCGCCGCTGAAGGCACGGGTGTGCAGCAGGTCCTCCCGCCCGACGCGGAACTCGTCGGGTCGCTCGTACTTGGCTGGGTCCCTGTTGGCGGAGGCACCCACGAGGTACACGATGCTCTCGGCCGGGATGACCGCTCCCGCCAGCTCGACGTCCTCCTCGGTGAGCCGGGTCGTCATCTGGCTGGGGGGCGAGAACCGGAGCGTCTCCGCGATCGCGGGCGTGACCAGGGAACGGTCGTCCCGGACGCGTTCCCACTCGCCGTAGAGCAGCAGATTGCGGATCAGGCTGGAGAACGCCTTGTCCGTCGTGTCGCCGCCGGCGGTGAGGAGCAGGCTCGCGTATGCCCGGACCTCGTCGTCGGTCATCCGGTAACCGTCCACCTCCGACTCGACGATCGCCGAGACGAGGTCGCTGCCGGGCTTCTTGCGCCGTTCGGCGATGAGCGGCAGGAGGTAGTCGGTCAACTCCTGCTTCGCCCGGACCCCCCGGGCGTTCACATCGGGATCGGCGGCGTAGTTCGTCACGAACGCCATCAGCCGCGTGTACCAGTCGATGAACTGCGGCCGGTCGGCCTGAGGCAGGCCGAGCATCTCGGCGATGACGGATATCGGGAACCTCTGGGAGAACTGTGCGGCGATGTCGACCGCGCCCCCGGCCGACCCCTGTTCGATCAGCTCGCCGGTCAGTGTCGCTGCGCTGCGGGGCGCGATCTCGGACACCAGCTGCGCAGCTGCCTGGTGGATCCTGTCGTCGAGCGCGTCGAGCGCCTTGCCCCGGAAGTGCGGCGTGAGGAGCGCCCGGTTCTTGGCGTGCAGGCTTCCCTCCAGCGACAGCACGGTTCGCCCGTGGATGGTCTCGAGCGTGGCCTGGTACCCGCGCGTGGAGAACCGGGTGTCCCGGTACGCCTCCCAGACGGCGTCGTACGTCGTCACCAGGTAGGCACCCATCCGGGGGTCCCGGTACACGGGCGCATGCTCGCGGAGACGTGCGTAGTGGGCGTGCGGATCCTGCCCGACCTCCGGATCGAGGAGCGACGGGAAGGCGCTGCCGGACGGAACGGTCATCCGATGACTCCTCGGGATCGGGCTGTCGAGCAGGTCAGTCGGTGCCGGCGTAGGCGAAGGCGTCGTGGCCGGGCTGAGCGTCCATGACCCTGTGGACCTGGATGTTCTTGTGGGCGATCTTGAGGTCCCCGTCGACCTCGACGTGGTCGTCGGCGTAGCGGCCGATCAGGATCTGAGTGCCTCGATCGTGGAAGAGCCGCGCCTGGAAGTAGGCGCTGGTCCGGATCAGGTGCCCGTCCCGCGACGCGATCACATTCGTCACCGCGTGCTGGCACACCTGGAAACCCCGGAGGATGTGCGCCCGGTAGATGTCGAGGAACGCCTCGGTCCCGCCTCGCTCCGCCTTTCCGCCTCGGGTGATGCGGATGTCGTCCGTGGCGAGCTCGCGCAAGGTGTCCAGGTCCTCGCGATCGACCGCATCCGCGTAGAGGTGGTAGAGCAGCGCACTGCGCGTCGTCAGACCCGCCCGGTCGTCAGTGACAAGCATGTGGGTCCTCACGTCTCGGCTCTGACGGGAACGCTGCGTCGAGACGTTCGTCCGCTCGACGGGCGTCGTCAGAACCGTGATAATGGTTCGCTTGGATGTAGCGGCATGCTGTCAGAGCGCTCGACGCTGCGCAAGCGCCCGGCTCAGGCGCCGGTCCACTCCGGGGGCGGTGCCGGCGCCCCCGGAAGCCCCCCGAAGACGTCGGGCAGGTCCGCCGGGACGGTCCGGGTGAAGCGCGCCGGCCGCCGCTCCAGGAACGACGCGACCCCCTCGGCCACGTCCGGGCTCGCGCCCCGCTCGACCATCGCGCGCGACTCGGCGATGTGGGAGTACATGGGATGCGGGAAGGCCAGGCCCTGCCACAACAGCTGACGGTTGAGCGACACCGAGACCGGGGCGGCGGCGTCGGCGATCTGCCGCGCCAGCTCCATCGCCGCCGGCAGCAGATCGTCCGGGGCGTGGACGGCGTGGACCAGGCCCGCGGCGAGCGCCTCCTCGGCGCCGAACACCCGGCCGGTGAGGGTCCACTCCGCCGCACGCTGGATGCCGACGAGCCGCGGCAGGAACCAGCTCGACGCGCTCTCCATGACGATGCCGCGCTGGGCGAACACGAAGCCGAACTTCGCCCGCTCGCTGGCCAGTCGGATGTCCATGGGTAGGGTCATCGTCACCCCGACACCGACCGCGGCCCCGTTGACCGCCGCGATCAGCGGCTTCGTCGAGGCGAAGAACCGCAGGGCCAGCTCGCCACCGCTGTCGCGCTGCCGGGCGCTCTCGTCGTCCCCGGCACGGGCGAAGGCGTCGGGATCGGACAGGTCCATCCCCGCGCAGAAGGCCCGGCCGGCCCCGGTCACCACGACGGCGCGAACGTCGTCGTCCCGGTCGAGGTCGCCGACCACCGCGACGAGGTCGTCCTTCATGGCGACGGTGTAGGCGTTGAGCTGGTCCGGGCGGTCGAGCGTGACGACGGCGATCCCGTCGGCCTTCTCGACCGCGATCGTGCCGGCCACTACCGACCGGGCCGGACCGTCGTCGCGCAGCCCTCGGGGCGCCCGGATCGGCAGTACGGGGGGCTCGGTGGGCGCCGCGTCATGGACTAGCCTTTCCGCAGATAGTTTGGCGTATAATCATATCCATCAATCTGCTGAACGGCTGAGCCGGTGGCCGAAACCATCCCGTCGACGTCCACCGACCCATGGCCGAAGGTGAGCCGAACATGACCCACTCGATCCGACCCCAGAAGATGGCGCTCATCGTCGCCCAGCGCATCGTGCGCGACATCGAGCGCGAGGGTCTGGGGCCCGGCGACAAGCTGCCGCCCGAGCGGGTCATGATGGAGACGTACGAGGCGGGCCGCGGCACGCTGCGCGAGTCGCTCCGATTCCTCGAACTGCAGGGCGTCCTCTCGTTCAAGCCGGGGCCCGGTGGGGGTCCGGTCATCGAGAAGCCGACCGCCGACAACCTCGCGACGACGCTCACCCTGCTGCTCCAGTTCGACGGCGCGCGTTACCAGGTGATCGCCGAGGCGCGCGAGGCCTTCGAGCCCGTGATGGCACAGCTGGCGGCCAGCCGGATCACCCCCGAGCACCTCGTCCAGCTCGAGCAGACGGTCACGGACATGGCCGACAACCTCGAGGACGTCGAGGTCTACCTCGACGCCAACCGCCGGTTCCACAACGTCATCGCATGGGCGTCGGGCAACGCGCTGTTCGGTCACCTGGTCGACGTCATGGGCGGCGCCATGGACATCAGCGGGGCCGCGCAGGGCATCCAGTACCCGCTGAAGCGGCGCCAGGCCGTGCTCAAGGCGCACCAGGAGATCTTCGAGGCGATCCGGAACTCCGAGCCGGAGCAGGCCGAGAAGAGCATGCGAACGCACATCGACGAGTACCTGGTGTACGCCTCCCGCAAGTACCCCGACGCGCTGGACAAGCCCATCCGCTGGTGAGCGAGGCCCCGCCTCAGAGCAGCTGACATCGAGCCCGGACGATGTTGCCCACAGCATCCGGAGGTTCTCGGTCAGGCCGGTGGCCGCCCACGTGGTCGCGCCGTAGACGGTCCCCCGTGACGAGGTTGCTGCGTCGTCCGCTCACCGACCTGCTTACTCCGCCAGCGCGGCCTCGCCGAGGAACGCCCGCAGCACGGAGGCGTGACTGCGCGCCTCCTTGGCCTCACCGGTGTAGACGACCTCGCCTCGGGTCACGGCCACGACCGCGTCGGCGACGTCCAGTCCCGCTTCGGCGTTCTGCTCGACCATGAGGATCCCGATGCCGGCGTCGGCCATCGTCCGGACCCGCTCCAGCACGGTGTCGACGACGACGGGAGCCAAGCCCATCGACGGCTCGTCCATCAGCATGATCTTGGGCTGCGACATCAGGGCGCGGCCGAAGGCCAGCATCTGCTGCTCGCCGCCGCTGAGCAGCGCGGCGGCGCCCTCGCTGCGCTCCCGGAGGATCGGGAACATCTCGTAGACCCGGGCCAGCGTCTCGTCGAATTCCGTTCTCGACGCGGTGTAGCCACCCAGCCGCAGGTTCTCGGCGACGGTCAGGGGACCGAACACCCGACGGCCCTCCGGCACGAGCGCGACACCCCGGCGCACGATGGCGTGCGGGGCCAGGCCGGTGAGGTCGGTGCCGTCCAGCGTCACGGTGCCGCTGGCCGGCGGCTCGAGGCCGGCGACGGCCTTGAGCGTCGTGCTCTTGCCCGCACCGTTCGGTCCGAGTACGAGGGTGATCTTCCCGGGGTGCACCGAGAGGGACACCCCTCGGACCGCCTCGACGTGGGCGTAGTTGACGTGCAGGTCGCTGATCTCAAGCATGCTCGCGGAACTTCCTTCCGAGGTAGGCCTCCTGCACCAGGGGGTTCTGCACGACCTCGCGCGGCTCGCCCTCGGCGATGAGCTTGCCCGTGTTCATGGCGAACACGTAGTCGCACGTGTCGATCATCATCTGCACGTCGTGCTCCACGAGCAGCTGGCAGAGCTCGCCCTCCGAGCGCATGTCCCTCAGCAGCCCCGAGATCTCCGCGCGCTCCGCCTGGTTCATCCCTGCCGTCGGCTCGTCGAGCAGGAGCAGCCTCGGTTCCATGGCCATCGCCCGAGCGATCTCGACCCGACGCTGAGTGCCGTAGGAGAGCTCGGTCGGGTAGTAGGACTCGAAGCCGTTCAGGCCGGTCCGCGCAATCGCGGCGGCGACGGGAGGTGACGGCGGGGTCGTCCCGATCCCGGCCATGCCCTTGACCCGCGAGAGGAGGTCCCCGCGCGGAGCCGCGGAGCCTGACCCGCCGCGGCCGGTCCGCGCGTCCGCACCGACCTGGATGTTGGCCTGGACGTCGAGGTCGGGCAGCAGCCGGACCGTCTGGAAGGTGCGCGCGACGCCCAGGTGCACCAGCTTGTCGGGCCGCACCCCGGTGTAGTCCTGCCCGTCGAACAGGAGGTCGCCGCGCGTCAGCTGGGTCAGCCGGGTGATGGCACCGATCAACGTCGTCTTGCCCGAACCGTTGGGTCCGATGATGCCGTAGATCAGGCCGGGCTCGAGCTTCAGCGTGACGCCGTCGACGGCCTTGACCCCACCGAAGTGGACGGCGACGTCGCGCAGCTCCAGCACCGGTGCACCTGCGCTCTCCTCCCGGCGTCCCTCCTGTGACTGGTCGACGCTCATGCCTTGCCCCCCAGCAGCGACGTGGACGAGGACGCGCCCGTGGCGGGCGAGGTGTTCTGCGCCCCACCGGCCGTCGGACCGGTCATGAGCGGTTCGAGGTCGGGCTCGGGCTCCAGCTCTGCCGGTGGTGGGGCGGCCGGCTTGCGTCTGCGGCGCTGGATCGCACGGGTGATGTCGACGAAGACGCCGTGGATCCCGCGCGGCAGCAGGACCGCGGCGACGGCGACGATGACGCCGTAGAGCAGGGTCTCCCACTCGCCCACGAACTCGAGGAAGGTCGGCAGCCAGGTGAAGACGATCGCGCCGATCACGGCGCCCTTCCACGACATGGCGCCCCCGACGATGATCATCGTGAGTGCCAGGACGATCAGGTGGAAACCGATGTCGAGCGGGCCGATCGTGGTGCGGACCATGACGTTCAGGGCGCCGGCGAGCCCGCCCAGCGCACCGCTCACCACGAACGCGGCGAGCCGGTACCGGCGGACGTTGATCCCCGCGGACGCGGCCAGCTGCTGGTCGTCCCGGACGGCGTGCACCCGACGGCCGACCTTGCCGTGCTCGCTGAGCACCACCAGGCCGAGGACGATCAGCGTCAGGACCCACATCGTCGGCATCGTGAAGTCGGTGAGGACCCCGTAGAGGCCCGTCGACGACCCGGTGAACGTCCCGCCGTTGATCGCGATGACACCGATGATGAGGTCGAACGCGACGGTCGCCATGGCGAGGTAGAGGCCGGCGAGCCGGGCGATCACGAGGCCCAGCAGCAGGCCGATGACCGCCGTCAGGACCACGGCCAGGCCGATGGCGGCCAGGGAGCCCAGTTGCCAGTGGATGGCCATGAGGGCCGCGGCGTAGGCGCCGATGCCGTAGGAGCCGACCCCGGCGAAGGAGAACACCCCCATGCGCAGGGGCACCTGCACCGAGAGCGCCATGAGCAGGCCGGTGAGCGTCGCCTGAACGAGGACCAGGTTGGCGTAGTACCAGGTGCTCATGCCCGTCGAACCTCCTTGCGGCCGAACACGCCGGACGGCCGGACCAGCAGAACCAGGAAGATGAGTCCGAACGCGACCGCATCGGTCCACGAGCCGCTGGTGTTCAGCAGGACCCAGGTCTCGACGGCCGCGAGGGCGAAGGCGCCGAAGGCGACCCCGAGCATCGAGCCGACACCGCCGAGGATGACGATGGCGAACGCCTTGATCAGCAGGATGTCGCCGCTCTCGGGCGTGATCGCCCCGAGCGTGTAGGTGAACAGCACCCCGGCGAGGCCGGCCATGCCGCCGGAGACCGCCATGGTCACCAGGGCGAGCTGCCGGCGGTTGATGCCCATCAGGCTGGCGACCTCGGAGTCCACGCCGATCGAGCGGAGCGCGAGGCCGTGCTTGGACCGGCGGAACCACAGTGCCGTGACGGCCCACAGGGCGATCCCGATGACGATCGTGAGCACCGCGACGTTGGTGATGCGGACGTCCCCGAACTGCCAGACGTTCACGTCGAAGCTGGACTCGGAGAGCCCGAACGGGTTGCTCTTGGTCTGGCGCTGCGCGATCGCCAGGGGGATGGTGGCGATGCCGATGCCGCCGATCAGGATCTGCATCTCCGCGGAGCGCTTGGTCCGCGCGCGCTTGAGGATCTGCTCGAATGCGAGCACCTGGATCAGCAGTGACAGCAGCGCGCCGACCAGGACGCCGACGAGCACCACGCCGAGGATCGGCAGCTGCACGGAGCCGAGCACGAGGTACGCCGTGAACGTGGCGAACATGAAGATCGCCCCGTGGGCGAAGTTCAGGATGTCGATGGTGCCCCACGTGAGGCTCAGCCCCAGGGCGAAGAGCAGGTAGATCGAGCCGAGGCTGATAACGCTCAGTAGTTCCTGCAACAGTCCGCTCCGCTCTGGATGGGATCGGGAGTGGCGAGGCGGCGGGCCGCGATCTGATGTGCGGCCCACCGCCTCGCGTCAGCGTGACAGGTGGAGACTTCCGACGGGAAGGTCAGCCCTCGGCGGCGTAGAGCAGTTGGCTCTCGGTGCCGGTCCACTCGACGGCGGCGCCGGCCACCTGGATGGTGCCGTCCTCCCACGTGAGGTCCTCACCGAGCGCACCGGTCCACGGCTCCGCCGCGACGGCGGCCATTCCCTCGATGATGTCCGCCCGCTCGGCCGAGCCGGCCTCCTTGATGGCACGCGCAAGGAACCAGGCGGCGTCGTAGCCCTCGGCCGCGTAGTTCAGCGGGTCCTCGCCGTACTCCTCGTTGTAGGCCTCGACGAACGCCTGGCTGGACTCGACCTCCTGTGCCGGGTGGAAGTCGGTCGCCCACACCATGCCTGCGCCGTCCTCACCGGCCGGCGACAGGTTGCCGGCGCTGGCGCCGGCGTTGCCCAGGACCGGCCCGTCGTAGCCCGCCTGCCGCAGCTGTGTCATGGCCGTCGGGTTGGCGGCACCGACCAGCAGGAGCGACACCACGTCCGGGTCGGCGTCCAGGACCTGACTGATCGCCGCGCTGAAGTCCTGCGTCGTGGGCGTGGTGCCCACCTCGGCGACCACCTCGAGGCCGAGGCCCGGGATCGACTCCTTGGCGACCTCCTCGAGGGTCGGGGTGGGCGCGTAGATGACGCCCACGGTCTCCCAGCCGTTCTCGTCCACGTACTCCTGGAGGGCCGGGTAGTAGGAGCTCATCAGCGGCGTGGCGCGGTACGTGGCGTCACCGATCACGACGCCCTCACTGCCGGCCTGCGTGTAGATGATCGGCAGACCCGCCTGCTGCGCCAGCGGCGACTGGGCGACAGCCTCCTGGCTGGACACCGAGCCGTACACGGCCGCAACGCTCGGGTTCGCGATCGCCGTGCTGAGCTCGCTCGCGGCAGTGGGGATCTGACCCTTGGTGTCCTTGTACTCCACCTCGATGGTCGTGTTCTCGCCGAGGAAGCCCTGCTCGTTGATCTCCTTGACCGCGAGCTTGAAGCCGTCCTCGGCCGAGAGGCCGGCGAACGCAGCGGGGCCGGTCTCGGGGTTGATGCTGACGAAGTTGATGACCTCCGGAAGGTTGGCGCCCTCGGAGCCACCCCCGCCACCACCACCGGTGCCGCCTCCGTCGTCACCACCACCGCATGCCGCCACAAACAGCAGGCCGGCGGTCGACAGAGCGACCACGGCCCGGCGTGAACGCAGAATCCTCATTCCAGCCTCTCCAGACATATGACAATCATGCGCATCATCGGCATGTGTGACGGTCACCATAGGGCGAGTCCGGAGGGATGTCCATAGCCCGTTCCCGACCTGTGACAGGCGGGCTCAGGCGACCAGGAAACGGTCCAGCGCCTCGTCCCGTTCACGACAGAATCTGCGGGTGAGTGCCGCGTCCGGGGCGAACAGGTCGAAGCCGTGGACGCCGCCGGGGTAGACGTGCAGCTCGGTCGGGACCTGGGCCTCGAGCAGCCGCCGGGCGTAGTCGACGTCCTCGTCGCGGAAGAGGTCCAGCTCGGTCGTCGCGATCCAGGTGGGCGGCAGACCCACCAGCCGGTCCGCTCGCGCCGGGGCTGCGTAGGCCGGCACGTCGTCCCCGGCCAAGCCCCCGAGGTAGGCCGCCCAGCCGATGCGGTTGCTCTCGTGGTTCCACACCCGGGGATCGGTGACCGCGCGGCTGGAGACGGTGCGCTCCCGGTCGTCCAGCATCGGGTAGACCAGCAGCTGGCCCGCCACGGCGGACTCGCCACGGTCCCGCGCGAGGAGCGTCAGCCCGGCCGCCACCCCGCCTCCCGAGCTGGCCCCACCCACCACCACGCGGCCGGGGTCGGCGGCGATCCCCTTCAGGCCGGCGGTCACCGCCGCCAGGACGGCGTAGCAGTCGTGCAGGGCGGCCGGGTACGGGTGCTCGGGCGCGCGGCGCCAGTCGACGGCCAGCGCCACGCAGCCGGTGCGGGCGACGACCGTGTCGAGCAGCGGGTCGTCCTGCTCCGGCGCCCCGAGCACGTGACCGCCGCCGTGCACCCAGAGCAGGACGGCGCCGGTCGCCTCCCCCACCGGCCGGTGCACCCGGACGCGCACGTCGGGGTCGCCCGCCGCTCCGGGGACCCATCGGTCGTCGACGAGCACGCGCCCGCTGGGGGTCCACCGGGCACGCCCGGCCGCGGCCAGCCGGTCACGCTCCTCCCGGGCCCGCGGGATGTCCGTGAGGTCGAGCGAGGGGATCGTGTCGAGCACGGCCTCGACCTCGGGATCGCACCGGCCCGGGAGGGTCACCGGTCCGCGCCGAGACGCGGCCCGGGGGTGAAGGTCGCCGGGATGCGTTGGAAGCCGGCGTTGACGCCCTGGTGCGGATAGGTCTGCAGGCCCGCCTCGTCCACGACGTAGTCGGGCATCCGGCGGATCACCTGCCCGATCAGCTCCTTGGCGATCGCCCGCCCGACATGGGCGCCGGCGCAGCGGTGGATACCCATGCCGAAAGCGGTGTGCCGGTTCGGCCACCGGGTCAGGACGACGTCCTCCGCGTCCTCGAACTGCCCCGGGTCGCGGTTGGCCGAGCTCCAGGCCAGCAGCACCCGGTCGCCCCGCTTCATCGGGCAGCCGCGGAACTCGGTGTCCTGCGTGACGGTGCGCGCGAGGGCCTGGGTCGGGGAGAACGCGCGGAGGAACTCCTCCACCGCCCGCGCCAGGAGGTCGGGGTCCTCCAGCAGCTGCCGGCGCTGGTCGGGATGCCGGCTCAGGTGGACCAGGGTCTGGCTGACGAGGGACGCAGTGGTCCCAACGCCGCCGGAGATCAGCAGCTCCACCATCGAGTAGGCGGCGTCGTCGCTGATCGGCGTCCCGTCGACGTCCTGGGCGAGGAGGTAGCTGATCAGGTCGTCGCGCGGCTGCGCCCGGCGGGCTGCGATGGCCACCGTGATCTGCCCTTCCATCCACGGGATGTCCACCTCGACGGCGTGCGTGTGCGCCGGGCTGCCCGGGGAGTCCGCGAGGACCGAGTGCAGCGCCCGCGAATAGCGGCGCCAGTCGCCGACGTCGAGCCCGAGCCAGTCCAGGGTCACCACGGCGGGCACCCCGATGACCCCGGCGAAGTCGCACTCCCCCGTCTCGATGACCTGGTCGACGAACCAGGTCGTCCAGCGCTCGATCATCGGCTGCAGCTCGGCGACCGCGGCGGGCGACGTCACCGGGTTGAGGATCTTCCGGTAGCTGCGGTGCTCGGGCAGGTCCAGCTCGACCGGGATGTGCAGCCGCACGGGCGCCTTCGGGATGGTGTTCGCGAGCCCCTCACCGCCGTACGGGCTGCGGCCGGAGCTGAACACCGCGTCGTCCCGGGCGGCCGCGAAGACGGCGTCGTAGTCCGACAGGACCCAGTACCCCCCGTGCGCCTCCGTCCAGGCCACCGGGGCCTCGGCCCGAAGCCGGGCGTAGGAGGCCACGGGGTCGGCCGAGTGCCCCGGCGAGTTGTGGTCGAAGGGCACGACCGGGCATTTCCGTGGTTCGGTCATCCGACATCCTCCCAGGAATCAATGCATATGATAGGGAAGGACACCCGCCCTCGACCAGGAAGGTCGACATGCAGATCGGCGTGATCCTCGGTGACGTCCACGGCAGCGTGTCCCCCAGGCAGCACCTGGACGCGCTGCTCCGGCAGGTGGAGGCCGTCCAGCGCAACGGGCTGACCTACGTGACGATCGGCCACCACTACCTCTACGGCGACTACCGCTGGCTCCAGCCGATCCCGACGCTGGCCCGCATCGCCGCCGAGCTGGACGACTCCGTCACCCTGGGCACCGCCGTCATCCAGGTGCCGCTGCTCCACCCCATCGCCCTGGCCGAGGAGCTGGCCACCCTCGACATCATGACCCGCGGCCGGCTCGTCGTCGGCATGGGCGCGGGGTACCGCGAGGACGAGTTCACCGCGCTCGGCGTCGACTTTGCGAAGCGCTTCGCGATGATGGACGAGGCCATCCAGATCATGCGGCAGCTCTGGACGCAGGACGTCGTCAGCTTCGAGGGTCGGTTCTGGTCCTTCCGGGACGGGCACACGCACATCCGTCCGTGGCAGGACCCGCACCCGCCGCTGTGGATCGGCGCCATGAAGGACGCCGGCGTCCGCCGCTCGGCACGGCTGGGCGACGGCTGGCCGGTCACGCCGGAGACCACGGTGCCGGAGATGATCCGTCTCATGGCTCTGTACGAGGACGAGCGCGAGCGCCTGGGCCGGCCGCAGGTGAGGCACCCGCTGCGCCGCGAGATCGTCCCCGCGCCGACCACCGACGCCGCCTTCGACCGCTTCGAGGGCATGGCCAAGGAGCGGCTGCTCGCGTACGCCGCCCGGTCGCTCGAGACCCGGGACGCCGGGGTGCTCAGCCGCCAGTTCCGAGCGGTCGCCGCGAAGGAGACCTTCATCGGCACGCCGGACGAGTGCATCGAGCAGATCCGCCAGCTGGCCGCGATCGTCCCGATCGACCCGATCCTCGTGCGCGCCCAGTGGCCGCGCATGACCAGCGATCAGGTGGTGGCCTACCTCGACGACCTCGGCCGGGACATCGTGCCCGCCGTCCGGGAGATCGAGTCGGTCGACCGCGTCGTGCGCGAGGCGGCCGTCCCGTCCTGAGGTGCCGAAATGGCGGTTTCGGCACCTCGCCACAGGTGCCGAGATCGCCATTTCGGCACTAGGGCTCGGCGACGACGCCCGTCTCGAGCAGCTCGTCCACGGCAGCGCCGTCGTAGCCGCACTGGGCGAGGATCTCGCGCGTCTGCTGCCCCGGCGACACCGCCGGAGAGGGCACCGGGGTCGTGCTGCGGCTGAACCGCGGGGCCACGGCGGGCTGCGGATGCGGGCTTCCGTCGAGCGGTTCGTAGGCCGACCGGGCGACGGCGTGCGGGTGCGCCGCCGCCTCGTCCAGGTCGAGCACCGGCGTGACGCAGGCGTCCACCCCGGCGAAGGCCTCCGCCCACTCGTCCCGGGTACGCGTCGCGAACGCCGCGGTGAGCGCCTCGCGGAGCGCCGGCCAGCGGCTCCGGTCCTTGTGGCTGCCGGCGAGCCGGGGGTCCTCGTCCAGCCCGAGGACGGCGAGCATCGTCCGGAAGAAGCGCTCCTCGATCGTGCCCACGGCGACCCAGCGGCCGTCGGCGCACGTGTAGACGTCGTAGTACGGGCAGCCGGTGTCGAGCAGGTTGTCGCCGCGCCGGGCCGACCACCGCCCCCGCGCGCGCAGCCCGTGGATCAGGGCCATCAGCGTCCCGGTGCTGTCGAAGACATTCGCGTCCACGACCTGCCCGCGCCCCGACCGACCCGATTCCAGCAGCGCGCAGACGATGCCGAAGGCCAGCGACGACGCTCCTCCGCCGAAGTCGCCGACCAGGTTCAGCGGCGGCACCGGCCGCTCGCCGGCGCGCCCGATGGCGTGCAGGGCCCCGGTCAGGGAGATGTAGTTGACGTCGTGGCCGGCCGCCCCGGCGAGCGGGCCGTCCTGGCCCCAGCCGGTCATGCGGCCGTACACCAGCCGCGGGTTGCGGGCCAGGCATTCGTCCGGGCCGAGGCCGAGCCGTTCGGCCACACCCGGCCGGAAGCTCTCCACGAGGACGTCGGCCGTCGCCACCAGGTCGAGCACGACGTCGCGGCCGCGCGGCTGCTTCAGGTCGACGGCGATCGACCGCCGGCCCCGCTCCAGGACCGGGTTCGGGGTGTAGTCGGCCGACGCGGGCCCGGCGCGGTCCACGCGGACGACGGACGCACCCATGTCGGCCAGCAGCATCGCGCAGTAGGGGCCCGGACCGATCCCGGCGAGCTCCACGACGGTGATGCCCGCGAGCGGGCCGGTGTCAGTCATCGGCGGACTCGGCGGCGAGCAGCGCGCGCAGCCGCGCCTTGGCCACCTTGTCGAGGGTCGACCGCGGCAGCTCGTCCACCACCCGCACCTCCCGGGGGCGCTTGAACGCGGCGAGCAGAGCCGCGCAGCGCTCGGTCAGCTGCTCCGGGGAGAGGACGGCATCCGGCCAGGCGGTCACGAACGCCACCGGGACCTCGCCCAGCATGCGGTCGGGCCGCCCGACGACGGCGGCCTCCCGGACGCCGGCCACCCCGAGGAGCACCCGCTCGATCTCCGGCGCCCCGATGTTCTCCCCGCCGACCTTGAGCACGTCCTTGGCCCGCTCGGCGAACGTGAGCGTGCCCTCGACGTCGAGCCGCACCCGGTCGCCGGTGACGAACCAGCCGTCCGAGGTGAAGCACCGCGCCGTCGCCTCGGGGTCGTGCAGGTACTCCTGGAACAGCGAGACCCCCCGCCTGCCCCGCACGCGCAGGGTGCCGTCGGCCCCCGGCTCGACCGGGCGGCCGTCGTCGTCCAGCACCGCCACCTCGTACTCGGGCGCCGGGCGGCCCATCGACCCGGCACGGTCGGGGTGCAGCAGCCCGCCCACGACGGGGTGCGAGACGGTCTCGGTCATGCCGAACCACCCGATCACCGGGACGCCGCCCGTCACCGGCGCCGGATCCAGGCACGCGCTGCCGCCCCAGCCGCGGTAGCGGTGCCCGGACGGCACCTCCCGGTCGGCGAGCGCGCGGAGGCAGAAGGACACCACCGACGTCCACGTGGCTCCGTACCGCACCGAGACGTCCCAGAAGCGGGACGCCGAGAACTTCGGCATCAGCACGACCTGGCCGCCGGACCACAGGCTGGAGAGGAAGGAGTACGAGAGCGCGTTGGTATGGAACAGGGGCAGGTGCACGAGGTTGACGTCGGACGGGCCGAGCCCCTGGTGCGCGGCGCCGACCTGCCCGCCCCACAGGCAGTTGGCCTGGGTCCAGACGACGCCCTTCGGCCGCGCCGTGGTGCCGGAGGTGTACTGCACCGACGCCGGCGTCGACACGGGCAGCACCCCCGTCACGCCGTCCGGCTCCACCGCCAGCAGGGTCGCCACCGCGTCGGCACCGCCCCCTCCCGCGCCGCTGACGGCGAGGAACCGCAGCCCCGGGAGCGCCGTCGCGACGTCGTCGGCACGGTCGGCGGACACGACGGCGGCGACCGCGCCGCTGTGCTCGCCGGCGTAGCGGAGCTCGTCGACCGAGCCCGCGGGGTTGAGGCAGACGGCGACGGCGCCCACGGTCGTGGCGGCGGTCCACGCGAGCAGGAAGTCCGGGTGGTTCGGCAGCACGATGGCGAGGGAGTCGCCGGGGCGCAGCCCCCGCGCACGGAAGGCGGCGACGAGGGACGCCACGTCGCGGGCGAACTCCCCGCGGGTCCAGGCGGCCGGGCCGCCCTCGAAGGGCACCCAGGTGAGGAAGGGGCGGTCCGGCGCCGTGTCGGCCCAGCGTCGGACCAGCCAACCGACGTCGCGGCCCCCTCCCGGGGGCACAGGATCCGTCACGCGGGCCATTGCAGGTGCTTGACGGTGAAGAACTCCCCGAAGCCGTCCTCGCCCATGTCCATGCCGACGCCCGACTGCTTCGCACCAGCCCAGGGCACATCGGGCCGCGACCCGCCGCCCCCGTTGATGGCGACGGTTCCGGTCTCGAGACGGGCGGCGACCGCCCGCGCCTCCCCGGGGTCGCCCCACACGAGCGCGTTGAGCCCGTACCGGCTGTTGTTCGCGACCGCCACCGCCTCGTCGACGGTGTCGTACACGAAGACGGTGGCCACCGGCGCGAACAGCTCGTCCTGGGCGATCTCGTCGTCCGGGTGCACGTCGCCGAGCAGCGTGGGCTGGAGGAAGAAGCCGTCGAGGCCGTCGGGGCGCCCGCCTCCGGCGAGCACCGTCGCCCCCTTGTCCACGGCCCGGGCGAGGTAGCCCTCGACCCGCTCCCGGTGCTCCGCGGTGATCAGCGGGCCCACCTCGGTCGCCTCGGCGTACGGGTCGCCGACGGGGAGCGCGGCCAGCACCGTCCGGGCCCGCTCCAGGAAGGCGTCGGCGTCGTCGCGGTGGACGAGGATGCGGGTGGTCGCGCCGCACCCCTGCCCGGCGTTGCGGCAGAACCGCAGGATCGACGGCGTCACGGCCCGGTCCAGGTCCGCGCCCGGGAGGATCACCGTCGGCGACTTGCCGCCGAGCTCCAGCACGACCTTCTTGGCGGTCGGCGCGGCGGCGGTCATGACGGCGGCACCGACCGCGTTCGACCCGGTGAACGTCACCATGTCGACGGCGGGGTGGGAGCAGAGCCGCTCCCCCACGGCGGGATCGCCCGGGACCAGGTTCAGCACGCCCGGCGGGATCCCGGCCTCCTCGGCCAGCCGGAGGAAGGCCACCGAGCACAGGGCGCCGCGGGGCGACGGCATCAGGACGACGGAACAGCCGGCGGCCAGCGCCGGCGCCACCTTCCAGCTGATCATGTTGATCGGGTAGTTGTACGGCGTGATCGCGGTGACCACCCCGATCGGCTCCCGCAGCAGCACGCTCTCCGACTGCAGTGCCCCCGTCTGCGGCGGGAGCACCTCCTCGTAGCCGCCGCGCGGGCCGCGCTCGGCCATGTCGGCGGCCCACCGGAAGTTGACCGCCGGCGTGGCGGTCTGCAGGGTCCGCGCGAGGGAGATCGGCGAGCCCACCTCGGCGACGACCAGCCGGGCGAGCTGCTCGTGGTCCCGCTCGAGCAGGTCCGCGAGGCGGCGCAGCACGGCCGCTCGCTCCACCGGCGTCCGGCGGCGCCAGTCGCCGGCGTCGAAGCTGCGCCGGGCCGCAGCCACTGCGGCGTCGGCCTGGTCCACGCCGGCCAGCCGCCAGGTGGCCAGCTCGGCGCCGGTCCCCGGCTCCACCGAGGTGAAGGGGGCGCCGGTGCCGGTGGTCCACGTCCCGTCGAGGTAGCAGGTGCGCTCGGCGAGGGTCGGGTCGATCACGGGAACTCCCTGTGCTTACAGATCGATGTCCAGGACGAGGGACTGGAAGGCCTTGCCGTGCGGGTCCACGCGCAGGGTCATGGAGACGCCGCCGTCCAGGGCCCGCTCGAGGACGAAGTTGAGCCCGTGCGCCGCGGGGATCTCGTACCGCGTCACCGGACCGCGGACCAGGTCGCCGAAGTGTTCCTGCACGACCTCGGCGGTCAGCCGCTCCGCCAGCTTCGGGTAGTCGGCGGGGTCGTAGACGAAGACGCAGATGTTGCTCACCTCACCCTTGTCGCCCGAGCGGCTGTAGGCGAGCTCGCGCAGCTTCATGCCGCGACCACCTCGACGTCGAGCTCGACCAGTTCCCGGGGGACGTAGGCCGGGGTGACGCCGAGCGCCGGGACGACGCTGCCGGCGGCTCCCCCGCCGCCGGCCGGGCCGAAGTAGAGGAGCTCCATCTCGTGCACCGCCGCGCGGGCCAGATCGGCGTCCCGGGTGCGCAGCGCCATGCGCAGCCGCACCTCCGTCGGGTAGCCGCCCCGGAGCCGGTCCCCGAACAGCGAGTCGAACCCCTGCAGGTCGAAGCGCAGGTCGTCGATCCGGTCGGCCGCGGGCTCGAGGCGCCGGCGCACGATCTCCTCGGCCCGGCGTGCCCGCTCGACGCATCCGGGGCCGCCGTAGGACATCTCGCCGGTGGCCTTCCAGCCCTGGTCGACGCCGACGAGGACCTTCAGGTGCGTGGGGCGGGGCCGCCCGCGCGCACCGCCGAGGCGGACCCGGTCACCGCCCAGGTCCTCGAACGACACGGTGGAGAAGTCGGCCGTGACGTCGGGGGTGAGGTAGGCCGCGGGGTCGTGGATCTCGTAGTAGACCTGCGTCTTCATGGTCCGCTCGTCGACGGCGCCGCCGGTCCCGTCGAGCTTGGTGACGACGACCGACCCGTCCTCGACCTCGGCCAGCGGGAACCCGAGGTTGTGCGGGTCCGGGACCACCCGGTACGGCGGGTCCTCGAAGTTGCCGCCGGTGGAGTGCACGCCGCACTCGAGCAGGTGCCCGACCAGGGTGGCGTGGGCGACACGGTCCCAGTCGTCGAGCGCCCAGCCGAGCTCGTGGCAGATGGGGCCGACGAACAGCGAGGGGTCGGCGAGCCGGCCGCCCAGCACGATCTGCGCGCCGCCCTCGAGCGCCTCGACGATCGGCTCGGCCCCGATGTAGGCGTTCGCCGAGACCAGTGCGCCGCCGAGGGCGCGCACCGTCGTCCCGAATTCCGGCAGCTCCAGGTCGAGGTCGCGCACGAGGTCGCGGACGTCGTCCCCACGGATCACGCCGATGCGCGTGCCCGACAGGCCGACGGCCTGCAGGTTGCGCGCGAAGTCCGCGCAGGCGGCGTCGGGGTTGGCCGCCCCGAAGTTGCCGACCACCTTCCGGCCGGACGAGAGGTACCGGGCCAGCAGCGGCACCAGCGCGTCGATGCGTTCGTCCTGCCCGGCGGCGGGGTCCCGACGGCGGCGCACCTGCGCCAGTGCCATCGTGCGCTCGGCCAGGCAGTCGAAGCCGAGGTAGGAGACCCGGCCGCTCTCGGCCATCGCCGCCGCCGGCTCGAGCCGGTCGTTCGCGTAGGCGGAGCCGGCCCCGAGGGTGAGCACGCGGCCGGAGGCCATCGTCAGGAGACCTCGATCGCCAGTTCCGGGCAGCTGTCGGCGGCCAGCTGCGCGTCCTCCTCACGGCCCGGGGGGACGTTCTCGTCCTTGACGTATGCGTTGCCGTCCTCCTCGCGGGCGAAGAAGAGGTCCGGCGCACTCAGCCGGCACAGCCCGTGCCCCTGGCACGCCTGGTCGATCACCCTGACCTGCACGACGTCTCCTGTTCCACACCCCGGCGTGCTGCTCGCGGCGTCGACTCGAAGGGCGTCTGGCATTGACACCCGAGGAATCAAATATAACCATCATCACAGTCCCGCGGAACCCTTGGAAGGTGGAGCAATGCCCGAGAACGGACGCTGCCCGGTCGTGCACTTCGACCACAACTCCCAGGAGCACTCCGCCGACCCGGTCGCCTCGTACCGGGCGCTGCGCGAGCAGAGCCCCATCGCCTACACCGAGGCGTGGGGCGGCTACTACGTCCTCGCCGGCTACAAGCCCCTCTTCGAGGCCGCGCGCGACGACGACCGGTTCTCGTCGGCGCGCCTGGACCAGTACGGCGGTGAGGGCCTGTCGGTGGTCATCCCGAAGACCAAGCACCCGTTCCATATCCCGATCGAGATCGACCCGCCCGAGTTCCGCAAGTGGCGCAAGATCATCAATCTGATCACCGCGCCGGCGGCCGTCGAGCGCATGGAGCCGATCGTCAAGCACTACGTGACGTGGTTCATCGACCAGATCATCGAGGACGGTCAGGCCGACATGGCCGACGTCATCGGCGTGCCGGCGATCGTGACCGTCGACTGGCTGGGCCTGGACGTGGCCGAGTGGAAGCGCTACGCGTCGGCGTTCCACGCGACGCTCGTCGCGAAGCGCGGCAGCCCGGAGTACAAGCAGGCCGTCGAGGTGGACTTCCCCTACCTGGAGGAGCGGACCCGCGAGGTCATCGCCGCGCGCCGGGAGCACCCGACGGGCGACATCATCAGCTACCTCGTCCAGTCGGAGGTCGACGGCCGGCCCGTGACCGACGACGAGGTGTTCAGCATGGTCGACCTGCTGCTCTCCGGCGGGGTCGGCACGACGGCGTCCCTGACCAGCAACACCGTGGTCTGGCTCTACCAGAACCCCGAGGTGCGCCAGCGTCTCCGGGACGACCTCTCGCTGCTGGACAAGGCCATCGAGGAGTTCCTGCGGTTCTTCTCCCCCACGCAGGCGCTGGCCCGGACGGTCGCCCAGGACACCGAGCTGCAGGGCTGCCCGATGAAGAGGGGCGACCGCGTGCTGCTGGCCTGGTCGTCGGCCAACCGCGACCCCGAGCAGTTCGAGAACCCCGACGAGGTCGACATCGAGCGGTGGCCGAACCGGCACGTCGCCTTCGGCCTGGGCGTGCACCGCTGCGCCGGCTCGCACCTGGGGCGGGCGATGGCCAAGGAGATGCTCACCCAGATCCTGACGCGGATGGGCGACTACGTCGTCGACGAGTCGGCCCTGAAGCCATACCCGCAGCAGGGCACGAACAACGGCTGGATGAGCATCCCCGCCACGTTCACCCCCGGTCCGCGGGTGCTGCAAGGTTCGGCGGACCCCGAAGCCATCCCGTCGTACTGACGATGGAGCGCTTCGACGTCGTCGTCCTGGGGACCGGGGCGGCGGGGCTGTGCGCCGCGCTGGCGGCGGCCGATGCCGGTGCGACGGTCGGCCTGTTCGAGAAGGGCGAGCGGGTCGGTGGCACGACGGCCCTGGCCAGCGCCGTCGCCTGGATCCCGGACAACAAGTACGCCGCGGCGGTCGGCGTGCAGGACTCACGCGAGGAGGCGCTGGCCTACCTGGCCTCGCTCTCGCACGGGATGATCCTGACCGAGCTCGCCGAGGCGCTCGTCGACACCGGCCCCGAGCTGTGCGACTGGCTGGAGACCTCCACGCCGCTGCAGCTGCGGCTGGTGCCGGGCTTCCCCGACTACCACCCCGAGCACCCGGGCGGGAAACCACGCGGTGGGCGGTCGCTCGAGCCGGAGCTCTTCGCCTTCTCGCGGCTCGAGGGGTGGGGCGACCGGATGATCGGCACGCCGCGGCGCATGCGGGTGACCGAGACACCGATCGGCGGTGGCACCGGCGTCCTGGACGCCGAGACGGCCGAGCAGCGCGAGCGCGAGGGCCTGGAGGGCCTGGGCCGCGCGATGGTGGGCGCACTGCTGCGGGGATGCCTCGACCACGGCGTCGTCCCCCGCACCGAGCACCGCGCGGTCGACCTCGTGATGGACGGCGACGGGGTGGCCGGCGTCCGGTTCGAGACCCCCGACGGTCCGCTGGAGGTCGCCACCCGTTCCGTCGTCCTGGCCACCGGGGGCTTCGAGTTCGACCAGGACCTGGTCCGCGACTTCCTCCGGGGACCCATCCGCCACCCGGCCGGGGTCCCGACCAACACCGGCGACGGTCTGCTGATGGCCATGCGCATCGGCGCCCGCCTCGGCAACATGCGCGAGGCCTGGTGGGTCCCCGTCGCCGCGCTGCCCCGGACCGATGCCGACGACCACCAGCCGGTCCTGCTCGTCCTGCGCGAGCGGACCCTGCCGCGCTCGCTCATGGTGAACCGCTTCGGCGCCCGCTTCACCAACGAGGCGGCCAACTACAACGCCCTGGGCGGCGCCTTCCACCAGTTCGACGCGGCCTCGTTCAGCTACCTCAACCAGCCCTGCTGGCTGATCATGGACCAGGGCTTCGTCGACCGGTACGGCGGCTTCGGTACGGCCGCGGGCGGGCCCCTGCCGGACTGGGTGCTGCGCGCCGACGACCTGCCGTCGCTGGCCGAGCGCATCGGCGTCCCCGCCGACGCGCTCGAGGACACGGTCACCCGGTTCAACGGCTTCGCCGAGAAGGGCCACGACGACGACTTCGGCCGTGGCGACAGCGCCTACGACGGATGGTGCGGCGACCGCTCGGCCTACCCGGGCACCGCGGCCACGCTGGGACCGGTGGACACCGCACCCTTCTACGCCGTCGAGCTGATCTCCTCGACGCTGGGCACGAAGGGCGGCCCGCGCACCGACGTGGACGGCGCCGTCCTGCACGTCGACGGGGCGGTCGTCCCCGGCCTGTTCGCCGCCGGCAACGCCATGGCCGGGCCGACCGGGATGGTCTACGGCGGCGCGGGCGGCACGCTCGGCCCGGCACTGGTCTTCGGCTACCGGGCCGGGCGGGCGGCGGCCGCCCGCCGATCCGCCTGAGGTGCCGAAACCGCCATTCCGGCACCTGGATCCAGGTGCCGGAATGGCGGTTTCGGCTGGGTGCGGGCTAGACGTCGGTGATCTTGACGGCCGCGTGGGCCTTGTAGCGGCGGTTGATCGCGATGAGGTTCGCGGTGAATGCCTCGACCTGGTGGGCGTTGCGCAGCCGTCCGGCGTAGATCCCGCGGCAGCCGGCGATGCGGGCCGCGAGCTCCTGGACCAGGTCGGTGGCGGTCCGGTCGTCGCCGAGGACCAGCACGTCTGCGCCCACCGACGCGACGTCGTCGTCCAGCAGCGTCACCGCCGAGAGGTGGTGGAACGCGGCGACGACGGTCGCGTCCGGCAGGAGGCTCTGCGCCTGCTGCGCGGCGCTGCCCTCCTCGACCGGCAGGGCGTGGGACCCCCGCTCGTCGAATCCCAGCGGGTTGACGCAGTCCACGACCACCTTGCCCGCCAGGTCCTTGGCGAGGGACTCCACGAGCTCCCGGTGACCCTCCCAGGGCACGGAGACGACCACGACGTCCGACGTGCGGACGCACTCGGCGTTGTCGGCCCCGCGGACGCCGGCACCCAGCTCGGCCGCCACCGCGACCGCACGATCGGCGGACCGGGAGCCGATGACGACCTCCAGGCCGCTCTCGGCGAACCGCTTGGCCAGTCCGCGGCCCTGGGGCCCCGTGCCGCCGACGATCCCGATGACCGACCCGTCCAGGCCGGCGGGTACGGCTTCGCTCTGCGCGCTCATGGAACTCCCTCGGGTACTTGCTTGTGGTCCGTCTCTAGACTAATCATATTCATGAATAGCGTGAGGGGTAGAGGATGAGCCGCAGCATCGTGGTGGTCGGAGCGGGACTGGCCGGCCTGCGGGCCGTCGAGCAGTTGCGCGGGGCGGGGTGGACCGACCCCGTCACGGTCCTCGGGACCGAGAACCATCTGCCGTACAACCGCCCGCCGCTGACGAAGGCGGCACTCCAGGGCGGCGTCGATCCCACGGCACTCGCGTTCCGGCGCCGGCCGACGACCGAGGACGTCGAGTGGCGCCTCGGCACCACCGTGGCGGGCGTGGACCTCGACGGGCACACGGTGTCCCTCCAGGACGGCAGCACGCTGGCCTACGACGGCCTGGTCGCCGCCTCCGGCGTCTCGTCCCGGCGGCTCGACCTCGCCGCACCCCTGCACTGGCGGCACGCGATCCGCACCGTCGAGGACGCGCACGCCCTGCACCAGCAGCTCCGGCCGGACGCCCGCGTCGTCATCATCGGCGCGGGCTTCATCGGCTGCGAGGTGGCGGCGACCGCGGTCGGCATCGGCTGCTCGGTCACCGTCGTCGAGCCCTTCGCCGTACCGCTCGAGCGCCAGGTCGGCCCGGTCGTCGGCGAGGAGATCCGCCGCCGGCACGAGGAGCGCGGCGTCCGCTTCCACCTGGGGCGGGTCGTGGTCGCGGTCGAGGGTTCGGACGCCGGCCCCTCAGCGGTGGTCCTGGACGACGGCACGCGCATCGCCGCGGATGTCGTCGTCGAGGCCGTCGGGTCGGTCGCCAACACGGGCTGGCTGGAGGGGCAGGGCCTGGACCTGAGCAACGGCGTCCTGTGCGACCTGGACCTGCACCCCCTGCGGTCCGGCGTCCCGGTGCCCGACCTGGTGGCGGTCGGGGACGTCGTGCGCTTCCCCGTCCCCATGTCGGGGGCCCTGCACCGGATCGAGCACTGGACGATGCCCACGGACATGGCCGGTCACGCCGCCCGGAGCCTGCTCGCCGGCATGGAGGGGGCCACCCTCGAGGGGCCGCCGTTCTTCCCCGTGCCGACGTTCTGGAGCGAGCAGTACGGCGTACGCATCCAGTCCTTCGGGCTGCCGGCGCTCGGCCTGGACGACGTCCGGGTCATGGAGGGCGACCTCCGGTCGGAGGGTGTCGTGGGCTACCACCGGGACGGCGTCCTGGTCGGCCTGGTGCTGTTCGGGATGGGGAAGCAGATGGTCCCCTACCGCCAGCGGCTCGTCGAGGAGACCCGCGCCGCCGTCGCGCACCTCCTCGAGGAGGCCGCGCCCTGATGCGGCGCAGCGACCGGTGACCGAGATCCCCATCCCGGTCACCCAGGAGCCGGATGCTCCGGAAGCGGGTTCGTCCCGTCTGCCAGCGTGGGTCTTCGTCGCGATGGTGACGCTGATCGGTCTCAACCTGCGGGCCGCGCTGGGCTCGGTGCCACCGCTGCTCCCGCACATCACCGACGACCTGCACCTGTCGGGGACCTCGCAGGGGCTCCTGACGTCGGTGGTCATCGCCTTCATGGGCCTCTCGGCGCCGTTCGGCCAGAAGCTCGGGGTGCGCTTCGGGGCCGAACGCGCGACGGCCGCGACCCTGCTGGTGCTCGCCGCGGGCTGCACCCTGCGGCTGGCCGCCACCAGCGAGGCGGTCTTCCTGCTGTCGTCGGCGATCACGGGCATCGGGATGGGCGCGTCCTCCGCGCTGGTGCCGAGCCTGATCGGGCAGCACGTGCCGAGGATCCGCGGCTTCACGATGGGGCTGTACTCGACCGGGCTGGCGCTGGGTGTCGCCGTCGCCGCCTGGGTCGCGCTGCCGTCGGAGCAGTGGCTGTCCGGCTGGCGTCCGGCCCTGGGCCTGTGGGGCGGGATCACCGCACTGACGGTCGCGCTGTGGCTGGTCCTGCTCCCCCGCCTGCGCGGTCGGCCCGGCACCCGGCGTGCCACCACCGCGGTCGTGAACAACCGGCTGCCCTGGCGCTCGCCGACGGCCTGGTGGGTCACCTGGTTCATGACCGCGAACATGATCATCGGTTTCAGCGGACTCGCCTGGATCACGCCGTTCTACGTCGAGCACGGCGTGCCCGACCAGCGGGCCGCCCTGTACTTCGTGGTGTTCCAGGTGGTGCAGCTCGTCGCCATGCTCACCCTGCCCGCGGTCACCGACTTCACGCGGGACCGGCGGCTGATGCTCGCGGCGTGCGTGGCGTCCAGCGGGCTGGGGATCGTCTTCCTCCTGGTGGCGCCGCTGACGCTGGCGATCCCGGCCGTGTGCCTGTTCGGCCTCGGCGTCGGCGGCGCCTCCACGCTCGCGCTGGTGCTGCTCGTCGACACGACCGACACGCAGGCGGACGCGGCACGGCTGAGCGGGATGGTGATGCTGGTGGCGTTCCTCGCCGGCGCCTCCGGCCCGGCCCTGCTCGGCCTGCTGCACGACCTCACCGGCGACTTCGTGGCCGGCTACGCCACGGTTCTGGTTCTGACGGTGCTGACGCTCGTCAGCATCCCGGTGCTGCGACCGGGACGGACCATCGACGACGAACGGCTGCCGGCCGGCCAGGTGGCCGTCGAGCCGGCCGGCTGATCCGCCCGGTCCTCAGCCGTCGTCCTCGAGCACGTCTCGATCGGTCATCGGACGGACTGCATCACCCGCGACGACAGCTGGTCGCGGGCGGCGGGGGCCACCGAGAGAGCCAGGCGTCCCAGCTGGTCGTCGCTCTTGGTCGCAGCAGGGTGCGGAACGACGAGGCTGTGGTAGCCCGGAGCACCTAGATTGACGGCGAACCGGGCGACGTGGGACACGAACACGTCGGTGATGAGCACGGTGGCCGGCACCCCGGCTCGCTCGAACAGCAGCGCATCGTGCAGCGAACAGGCGCTGCACGCACCGCAGTCGCCGAGTCCGGTGACGACGAGGTCCACCCGCTTCGCGATCTCCGAAGCCTCCTCGTCGGCCAGCGGCGAGGCCGCCGACGGCTTGCTGACCATCTCGACGGATCCGAGAGGCAGCAGGCGCCCCAGCTCCTCGGCGAGCATGCCGAGGAGGTCGCCGGCCCTCGGCTTGCCGTTGTCGACCAGGAGGAGTCGGGCTCCCTCCACCACTCCGGTGCGGGGCGCCAGCTCCACCGGCGCCGCCGGCGCGCTGAGCACCACGGGCCGGTGCACCCGGATCGTGCGGGAAAGGGTCGTCGTCATGGCATTCCTCGGGGGTCTCGGTGGGTCTACCGGCGGGCAGCGGAGAGGGCAGCGAGATCGATCTCGCAGGAGTCGGGGCCGCAGTCGGGCATCGACTCCCCGGCCAGGCGCACCCGCCGGGTGATGGCCCGCGTGTGCTTGACGGGGGCGAAGGCGGGCAGATAGGCCGACCACCCGGCCCCGGGTCCACCGGCGGTGACCAGGAAGACGTCGTCGGCGGACGCCAGGCTCGGCAGACGGCCGTCGCTGCCGGGGGTCATGTCGTGGGCGCTGGCGACCTCCAGGTGCACCCCGTTCTCCACCAGCTCCTCGGGACGGATCCGGCTCTCGCGGGTGAGGAACTCGCACGCCTCGTCCTGCGTCCAGCCCGCCTGGCGCACGGCCAGGGCGTGCTCGGGACCCATGACGACGACGGCCTGACCGCCCTTCCCGACGGAGAAGGTCGCCGGGACCTTGATCGCCGAGACGAACGTCCGCAGGACGTCCTCGGGGTCCTCGGACAGGATGTTGGCGATCTGCCGAGGGCCCTCGGTGGCCATGACGGTGACCGTGGTGTCCTCCGGCGCGAAGCCGAGCCGGACGCGCAGCGGGAGCCAGGGGCTCGGCGGGTCCTCCTCGGCGAAGCACAGCGTGTACTTGCCGGGGTTGCCCATGGAACTGGCGTCCATGTCGCCGGTGGCGGCACCGAAGACGTTGCGCGCGACGAGTCGCACGGCGCGGCCGATCGTCGCGTTCGCCCGGTTGCCGGAGCCCAGGGCGTTGTGCGATGCGTTCATGCCCACCGCAGCGGCAAGTGGGCCGCTGACGACCACACAGGTCGCCGCGCCACCGGTGCTGGTGAAGGCGGCATGGGCGTTGAACGCGGGATCGAGCGCCGCGCCGAGGGCGGCCACCACGATCGGGAAGAACTCGGGGCGGCAGCCGGCCATGACCGCGTTGACCGCTCCCTGCTCGACGGTGAGCCATCGGTTGCGGCGTGGGATGCCGCCGATGACGTCGTCCCGATCGAGGTCGACCGTCGCGATCATCGCGTCGACGGCCTCGGGCGTCGGCGGGACGACCGGCAGGCCATCGGTCCAGCCCCGCTCGAAGAACTCCTCGGCCACCCGATCGGCGTCGAACTCGACTATGTCCGTCATGGGTGTCCTCCGCGCTGTCCCGGGTGTGACAGGGAGCACGCTAACGCGCTAAGCGGACTGGGTCAATCCGCTTTGGTAAGGTCCTCCCATGAGCGATGCCGGAGCCGCTCGACCGACGCGAGGTCCACGTTCCGATGCCGCGCGCAACCGGGCCCGTGTGTCCGCGGCCGCGGACCAGGTCCTGGCCGAGCAAGGCCTCGGCGCCACGGTGGGCGACATCGCCGCGCGGGCGCGGGTCGGCAACGCCACGGTCTTCCGCCACTTCCCGACCAAGGCCGACCTGCTGTCCGAGGTGGCGATGCGCTGGCTGGAGGACTGGCGCGCCGACCTGGAACAGCGGCTGGCGTCCGATGCTGCGGGCACCGCGCTCCGCGACCTCATCGCCGAACTCTTCGAGCGACTCCGCGAGAACCGACTTGCCCTCGACCTGTTCCGCGCGCACGAGTTCGACCGGCTCCGCCAGAGCCGTCCGCCGCTCGATCCCTTCCAGGTCGAGAACCTCGACCACCGCGTGAACGAGTCCCGGCGAGCGGTCGAGGCTCTGCTCACCGAGGCGCTGCACCGCGCGATCCGGGACGGGCTCGTGGCCGCCGACGTCACGTACGCCGATTTCACCGTGCTCGTCCTCGGGACCGCCGGTCGCCTGTCGGACATGGCGGACGCCGAGCCCTCGCGATGGCGTCGCCACGCCGACTTCGTCTGGGCCGCCATCGCGGCCCGCAGGTCGGATCTGCCCTGACGCCAGCGCTGTTCGTCGGCACCCCGCCGCCAGAGCGCTCCGATGCCCTCGCGCAGTTCATCTCACCGGGCGAGGTAACCGCCGTCGACCGGAAGAGCGACCCCCGTGATGAAGGACGCCTCCGGGGAGGCCAGGAAGTGAACCGCTGCGGCAATCTCCTCCGGCTGCGCGGCACGTCCCAGCGGTACCGATCGCACCAGCATCGCGCGCCTCTCCTCCGGTGTCGCCTCGTCATCGCGGGAGACGAACTGCGGGAGCATCGCTGTGTCCGTCGGTCCCGGGCAGACGGCATTGACGCGGATGCCCGCGGGCGCGAGGGACAGTGCCAGTGACTTCATCAACGTGACGATGCCGCCCTTCGTCGCGGAGTACAGCGGGCTGAGGGGCGACCCGACGATCCCCGCCACGGATGCGGTGAAGACGACCGCGGCATCCGGGGCCCCGCGCCGCAGCAATGGCTCCGCGAAGGACGTCGCGTAGAAGGCACCTCGCAGGTTGATCTCGACGGTGGCGGCCCACTCGGCCTCGCTCATGTTCGTCCCGCTCGGACCGGGGACGCCGGCGTTGTTGTACAAGACGTTGATGACGCCGAACTGCTCCGCGATCCGATCGAAGAGCTCGCGGAGCGCAGCGGTGTCGCGGACGTCGACCGCCGCGCCGGAGGCAGTTCCTCCGGCGTCCCTGATCTCCTTCTCCACCGCAGTCGCCCGCTCACCGTCGATGTCGGTGATGACCACGTGCGAACCGGACCGGCCGAAGCGGAGGGCAGCGGCACGTCCCATGCCGTCGCCGCCCGCCGTGATGACGACTACCCGCTGACCGTCCGGCATCTGGTCGACGCCCCCTTCGTTCAACGCGCTTCTCGCTCCGGGCCGGAGCGACGCCTCACGGCAGCGACCACTGCACGTGCTGGGGCTCGAGGAACTCACGGATCCCCCACTCGCCGTGCTCTCGTCCCATGCCGCTGGCCTTGAATCCTCCGAAGACGCCGTCGGGACGCAGGGCACCTCCGCCGTTGATCGTGACCAGGCCGGCCTGGATCCGGCCGGCCAGCCGCACCGCCTGCTCGACGTCGTCGGCGTAGATGTTGGCGGCGAGGCCGTAGTCGGTGTCGTTGGCGATGCGGACCGCCTCGTCGACGTCGTCGTAGGCGATGACCACGGCGACCGGGCCGAAGATCTCCTCTCGCACCACCGCCGACTGCGGCGAGGCCCCCACGAGGAGTGTCGGGGCCACCCAGTACCCACCCTCGTCGCCGGAGGGGAGGTGGCCTCGGGCGACGACCTCGGCACCCTCCTCCTCAGCTGCGGCGATGATCTCTGTGATCCGATCGCGATGTGCCGCACTGATGACGGGGCCGACGACCGTCTCGGGCTTCCACGGATCCCCGACCGGGACCGCGTCGAACACCTGCTGCGAGCGTTCGATGAACTCGTCGTACTGGCTCCGGTGGACGAGCAGTCGGGTGGGAGACGCGCATCCCTGCCCCGCGTTCCGGAGGTATCGCAGGTGCACCGCCGCGGTGACCGCCTCCAGATCGGTTCCGGGCAGGAGGATGTTCGGGGACTTCCCGCCCAGTTCGAGCGTGATCCCCTTCATCCCCTCGGCGGCCTGCTTCATCACCTCGGCGCCGACCCGCAGGGAGCCAGTGAAGCTGATCTTCCGGACCGCGGGTTCACGCGTCAGCGCAATGGCGCACTCGGCTCCCCCGACCACCACGTTGAGCACCCCGTCGGGCAGCCCGGCCTCCCTCGCGGCCTCGCCGATGAGCAGGGTGGAGAGGGGCGCGAGAGGCGACGGCATGAGGACGACGGTGCACCCCGCCGCCAACGCCGCCCCCATCTTCGACACCGCCAGCAGGAGTGGGTAGTTGTAGGCCGTCAGCGCCGCCACCACGCCCGTCGGGCGATGCGCGATGATGCTCTCGCTGCGCGGCGTCGCCACGCTGACGCCGATGCTCTCGGTCCAGTCACGGCCAGCCTGCTCCGCGTACCACCGCATGTGCTCGAGCGGGGTGTCCACCTGCAGGGACCGGGTGAGGGAGACCGGCGTGCCCGCTTCGGCGACGATCAGCGCGACGAAGCGGTCGCGCCGGGCGGTCAGCGCATCGACAAATCGTTCCATCGCCGAGCAACGCGCCTGCGGTGACAGCTGCGACCAGGAGCCGAAGGCGCGCTCCGCGGCCTCGACGGCCTCAGCGACCTGCGCCGTGTTCACCTGGACGACGGTCGCAAGCTCTTCACCGGTGCTGGGGCACTCGACGGACAGGGGGAGGCCTCGGCCGCCCACGGCCTGCCCATCGATGGTGTGCTCCAGGCACAGCGGGCCGGTGGGGGACGTCATCGAGCTCCTCGGTTCCGTTGCGCGGCAGAGCAGTCGCCCCTAGGGTGACGAGACCCATGATAACTATGCACATAGTTCTCGTCCAGGAGTACCGATGAGCCGCACAGGGCTGCCCGAGCTCCGCGTGGGTCTGGTGCTGGACTGGGTGCACGGGCCAGATGTCGACCCGCGGCAGCAGTTCGACGAACACGTCGCACTGCTGGAGACCGGCCGCGCCTTCGGCCTCGACCTGATGACGTCCGGGCAGCACTTCCTGCCCGACGGCCTGCGCTTCTACCAGCCGATTCCCTACCTGGCGAGCCTCGCGTCCGCCTTCCCCGACATGCGGCTCGGCACCGCGATCCTCCTCCTGCCGCTGCTGCATCCCGTGGAGGTGGCCGAACAGGTGGCGACGCTGGATGCGATATCCGGCGGCAGAGTCGTCTGCGGTCTGGGTCTCGGATACACCGACCGCGAGTTCGAGATCTTCGGGATCGATCGCCGGGAGAGAACCGCACGGTTCGAGGAGTCGGTGGCGATCCTCCGCGCTCTGTGGGCGGGCGGTGAGGTGGAACACCACGGCCGGTTCTTCGACGTCCCGGCATCGCAGTCGATCGTCTCCCCCGTCCAGCGGCCCGGGCCGCCCATCTGGATCGCCGGCGGCACCTCGCCGTCCGCCGACCGCGCGGCCCGGATCGGTGACGCCTTCTACCCGCCACCTTTCGTCGACCACGCCCAGCTGCGGGTGCTGCAGACCGAGTACCGGAGGAAGCGTGACCAGCTCGGCCGCGGCGCACCGAGCAGTGTCCCGATCAGACGGGACATGTACATCGCAGAAACGCCGTCGGCCGCCGCCGCCCGCATCGAACCGTTCGTGAGCGGCCGCAGTCGCACGTACCTCACGTGGGGCATGGGGAAAGAAGGCGCCTCCGTGGCCGGGATGGCGGCGGAGAACGAGGAGACCCTGAGTAGGCGCCTCCTTCTCGGCTCCCCCGAGGAGATCGCGGCCGGACTCAACGCGCTGCGCCGCGACGTCGGCATGACCGACTTCGTGCTCCGCGTGCAGTGGCCCGGCATGCCGGTCGAGGAGAGCATCCGGCAGATGGAGCTCTTCGGCGCCGAGGTGCTTCCACTGGTCGACTGACCGGCGTTCCGGACCGCGTCAGCGGTAGTACTGCTCCAGGAACGCGTTCCCGCTGTCGGAGTAGAGGACCTCGGGCCAGTCGCTGGGCCGGTGGTCGCCGTAGGCCCGGACGCTGTTGCGGTCGCCGAGTCCCTCGGGCAGCTCGCTGAACGGCAGGTAGTACATGTAGCCCATCAGCCGGTCGGCGAACTTCCACCGGCCGTCCTCCTTGCGGTAGGTGTCCTTGTAGCGCAGCGCGACCTGCATCGCGACGCCGTTGCGCGACACCTCGGCGTGCGACGCCAGCAACCCGGTGGCGCGGTTGCGATCGGCGTCGTCGAGGCGGACGACGTGCCCGTGGGAGAAGTGGTTCGTCGGCCCCAGGGCGGCGAACCGGCCCAGGTAGGTCGACACGATCTCCTCCAGGCCGTTGGCGGCGAAGACGCCGTCCTCGGAGCGGAGCGTCGCGTCCTCGCAGAAGATCTCGCGGATCCCCTTCTCGTCGCGCTCGTCCATGATGAACCCGTAGAGGACGCCGAGCTCCTGGATCGCCGCCCTGTCCTCGAGCCGGCCGATCCGGTCCTCCAGCGATGCCGACATCTACGTCCCCTTCCTCGTCCTGGATCTCTGCGGAGTGCGTGCGGTCCTCATCGGAGGCGGTAGCGGTTCCGGACGCGCAGCGCGGTCATGACGACCAGCGTGCTCACCACGGTCAGCGTGACGCCGAGGGCGGCGATCGTCGGGTAGCTCCCGTGGCTCCACTGGTCGAGCATGACGAAGCCGACGACCGGCGTCCGCGTGCTCGCCAGCATCGCCGACGCCGTGATGTCGCCGGCCATGAGCACGAAGATCAGCGCCCACCCCGACACCAGGCCGGGCACCATCAGCGGCAGCAGGACGCGCCGGAGCGTCCGGGTGTCCGATGCCCCGGACACCGACGACGCCTCGACCAGCGGCCGGCCGATCTGCTGCAGCGCCGCCGCCGAGTAGAACGTCGCCTGCGGCAGGTACATGACGATGTAGGCCGCGATCAGGATCAGGGCCGTGCCCGTCCAGCCGAACGGCGGCCCGCCGAAGGCGGCGATCAGCGCGAGCGCAAAGACGATGTGCGGGATGGCCGCCGGCGCCTTCACGATGCCGTCGACGATCCGCGGCGCACCGCCGCGGGAGTACTCGGTCAGCCGGGTGATGAGGACGGCGAAGAGGATCACCACGGTGGCGCACCCGGTGGCGAGCAGGAAGCTGTTGCGCATGCCCTCGCGGAGCACCGGGCGGCTGAACATCTCCGCGTAGGCGGAGAAGTCCAGCGAGGCCCAGTCGATCGTGGCGCTCCAGAAGTTCTGCAGGCTCACGAGGACCAGGCCGAGGAACGGCAGCACGGCGGCGGCGGCCAGGTACCCCACCATGAGGACGCGGGCCGGCCACTTGGCCTTCCCGAGCTCGGTGGTGCTCGCGCGGCTGCCCTTGCCCCCGATGGTCGCGAACGCCTGCGCCCGGTGCGCTCCGACGAAGCGGCGCTGCAGGAATCCGGCCAGCAGCACGATCGCCAGAAGGATCGCACTGCGCGACAGTGCCGACAGCTCGTCGACGGGGTAGCTCTGGGTCACGTCCTGGACGATCAGGACCGGCAGCACCTCGATGCCGGCGCGCGTCCCGATGATCACCGGGATCGAGAAGAGCGCCATGCCCATGACGACGACCAGCATGATCGAACTGCCCAGCGCCGGCTTCAGGCTGGGGAGGGTGATCCGGAAGAACGTCCGGGCCGGACCGGCGCCGGCGGTCCGGGACGCCTCCTCCAGCGACGGGTCGAGCGACTGCAGCCCGTTGGCGATGGCGAGGTAGGCGAAGGGCACCAGGAAGACGGCATAGGTCCAGATGAGGCCGTACCAGGAGTAGATGTTCAGCGGTCCCTCGTCCAGCGAGATCCCGAGCGGCGACAGGAGCCCGCGCAGCGCCATGTTCAGCAGGCCGACGTCGGGGTCGAGCAGGAAGACCCAGCCGATCGCGGCGGCCAGGGACGGCACGAACATCGAGATCAGCGGCAGCACCTCGGCGAGCCAGCCGATCCGCGCATTCGTGCGTTCGTTGAGCCAGGCGAAGGCCGCGCCGATGAGGACCGCGATCGCACCGCCGCTGAGCACCAGGATCGCGGTGTTGAGCAGCGCCCGCAGCGTCTCCGGGTGGGTGATGACGCCCCACGGCGAGTCGGCGGTCTGGCCGGGGACGGCGTCGAGCCCGATGAGGCCGAGCAGGGCCTGCACCAGCGGATAGGCGATGAAGAACGCCAACAGGGCCGCCAGCAACCAGGTGACGACGGTGAGCGGGGACAGCCGCCGCAGGCCGCGGCGTACCGGCGGCGGGGACGGCAGCGGCGCCTGGGGGCGCTCGAGCAGCGCCTCACTCATCGTCGACCACGACCACGCAGTCCTCGGGCGAGACCCCGACCCACACGAGGTCACCCTCTTCGAGGTTGCGGGCGCCGTTGCCGTGGTCGTGCCACACGCGCACGAGGGTCCCGCCGACGTCGACGATGAACTCGGTGTACATGCCGAGGTAGGCCGCGCTGACCACGCGCCCCTGCCAGGCGTTGTGCCCCGACGTCGGCCCGTCGGCCCGGATCCACCACGAGTGGGCGCGGCTGGTGACCGCGACCCGCTCGGCCTCCTCGGCCCCGGCGGCGGTCACGGTGATCGTTCCGAGCGCCGTGTCGAACGCGCTCAGCCGGTCGGGCCGCTCGGCGGTCCGCGTGGCGGGGAGGACATTCGAGATGCCCACGAAGTTGGCGACGTACCGGGTAAGCGGAGCCCGGTAGATCTCCTCGGGGGTGCCCAGCTGCACGACGCGGCCGTCGCGCATGACCGCGATCCGGTCGGCCAGTTCCAGGGCCTCCGTCTGGTCGTGGGTGACGTAGACGGCGGTGAAGCCGAGCCGCCGCTGCATGCTGCGAAGCTCGAGCCGGAGCGCCTCGCGGACCTTGGCGTCGATGTTCGACAGGGGCTCGTCGAACAGCACGACGTCGTTGCCGGCCGCGATGGCGCGGGCGAGGGCGACCCGCTGCTGCTGGCCGCCGCTGAGCTGGTTCGGCTTGCGCTCGGCCATCGCGTCCAGACGCATGAGCTGCAGCAGTTCCGTCACCCGCTCGCGGGCCTCCGCCTTCGACATCCGCGCGCTGCGCGGGCCGGTCGAGAGCGGGTAGCCGACGTTCTCCTCCACCGTCATGTGCGGCCAGAGCGCGTAGCTCTGGAACACCATGCCGACGCGGCGGTCGGCCGTCATCTCCGCCCGTGACCCGGCACCGAAGACGGTGCGGCCGGAGAGCCGGATCTCGCCGGAGTCGGGCACCTCGAGGCCGGCCAGGCACCGCAGGAGCGTCGTCTTGCCGCACCCGCTCGGGCCGAGCAGGACGAGGAACTCCCCGGCGGGGACGGCCAGGCTCACGTTGTCGACGGCGGCGACGCGGTTGCCGTGGTCGTCCACGAACTCCTTGCGCAGGCTGTCGACCTCGATGCCCAGCGCGTCCGCGGGGCGGGACCCGCGCCGCTGGTCCGCTGCCGCACCGGTCACCGCACCGGCCTCCTTCGTCCCCGACCGCGCCGTCATCCCAGGCCCAGCGCGGAGAGGATCTCGGCCTTCTTGGCGACGGCCCCGGGGACGTCCGGCGACTCGTAGCCCTCGGGCAGGGGCACGGTGCCCTCGAGGTCACCGAGCACCGAGGACCCGATGTTCTCGTTGATGATCTGCTGGGCCTCCTCGGTGAGGAGGTAGTCCATGAACAGGCGGGCGGCGTTGGGGTGCGGTGCGCTGGTCGAGATGCCGGCGTACTGCTCCACACCCGTGGTCGGCGTCGGGAACACCGTCTCCACACTGGCACCCTGCGCCTTCAGGGGGTTGCTGACCGACAGCAGGCTCGGGTAGACGACCGTCCCGGCGCCGGCCGCCAGCTGCTGGGCACCCGGGACGGCGCTGTCGACCAGCGTCGGGTCCTGCGCGGCCAGCGAGGGGAGGAAGTCCTCGCCGTAGGTGTCGCTCATCATCTGCATGTGCGCCAGCCAGTTCGGCACGTTGGCCGGGTTCACGAGGTAGAGCTGGCCCTTCACCGAGGGGTCGAGCAGCTGCTCCCACGTCTCGAAGTCCTCGGGGTCGGCCTTGTTCGTGTCGATCGTGACGCCGATCGGCTGGATGTTCACCAGCGCGTAGGCGTCCTCGCGCAGGGCGTCCTCCGGCCAGTCGGCGAGCGCCGGGACGTCTTCCTCGTCGAGGGTCTCCATCCACTCCTTCGACACCGCGTCGCCGAAGAAGACGGGATCGGCGACGGTTACCACGTCCGCGGGCGAGTTCCCCGCATCCATCTCGCTGGCGTACCGGGTCGTCATGAGTCCGGACGTGAGCACGATCATCTCCACCGTGATGTCGTACTTCGCCTCGAAGCCCTCCACCGCGGAGGTCGAGATGGCCTCGGGGATGGACGTGTACCAGGTGAGCGATCCCTCCGACTCTGCGGCGTCGGCGATGGCCTCGGGGTCCGCCGCGACGGACTCCGAGCTCTCCTCCGGCGACTCGCTGAGGCAACCGGTGAGGACGAGCGCGAGGGCGGTCATCGAGGCCCCGTACTTCAGGCCCCGGCGGGACGACTTGCCAGACATGGTCCTTCTCTCAGCTCGGGCGCCGCGCGGAGCACGGCAGGGTCACCTGTCCTGGGCCGACGTGACCGGCCTCACGGCGAAGCTAACAAACTCTTCTAATCATGTATAGAGTTTGGACATGACGGCACGTCGTGGGGATGCGGCCCGCAGGTCCGATCCGACGGGCGACGAGCACGTCCGCGTGGCGCTGCGGGCACAGGACCTGGTGGGCGAGGGCCCGTTCTGGGACGCCGCACGGCGGGAGCTGCTGCGTGTCGACATCCGGGCCGAACGGGTGGTCCGCTGGTCCGCCGAGCAGGACGCCGAGACGGCCCTCGACGCAGAGGGTCCGGTCAGCATCGCCGTCCCCGACGGCTCCGGCGGACTCGTCGTGGCCGGTGGCAGCACGGTGTGGCGCTGGCGCCCCGACGGCACCCGGGTGGAGATCTGCCAGGTGGACGCCGGGACGCCCGCCACGACCCTGAACGACGGGAAGTGCGACGCCCGCGGCCGGCTGTGGATCGGGACCTGGGACCGCGAGGGCGGTGCCCGGGCCACGTTGCACGTCGTGGACCTCGACGGCTCCGTGCGCCTCGCCGAATCAGGCCTGTCCTCGTCCAACGGGCTGGCGTGGGACGCCGACAACACGACCTTCTACCTGGTCGACACGCCCCGCCGGGTGATCTGGCGGTACGACTACGACCTCGAGGGTGGCCGGCTGGGCGACCGCGAGGTGTTCGTCCGGATCGACGACGGGGCCGGCCTGCCGGACGGGCTGGCCACCGATCAGGCAGGCGGGGTCTGGGTGGCCCTCTTCGCCGGCGGGGCGGTGCACCGCTACGACGCCGGCGGGGCGCTGACCGACGTGGTCCCGATGCCGGTCACCCACCCCACCAGCCTCGCGTTCGGGGGGGCGCACCTCACCACGCTCTACGTGACCACCTCGAGCGCGCACCTCGGACCCGGCGGGCCGGCCTCGCAGCCCCTGGCCGGCAGCGTGCTCGCCTTCCCGGCCGAGGCGCCCGGTGTGCCGGTCCAGGTCTACCGCGGAGCGGCCTGAGGCGGCTCCTCCTCGCCCTGCGGGCCCCGGGTGAGCTGACGGATCTCGGTGACGACGTCACTGGCGACGGCGCCGAGGGAGTTCAGCGCGCCGGAGACCAGCCGGCGCACACCCGTCATGTCCAGTCCGAGCCCCGCGCCGATGCCGGCCGCGACGTCCATGCCCCGCAACTCGCCCAGGGACGGCTGGCGCTCCGCGAGGTCCGGAGACCAGCGCATCGCGTCCCCGGACATCGACCAGTCGCCGGTCGCACCGTCGATCGCCTCCGCGACGGGGTTCACGGGGTCTGCCATCACGCCTCCTCCGGAGGTGGCGGAAATCGGGGTCGGCTGCGGTCGGGGTCCCACGGTCGGACGTCGGGGTCCGGCGAGTGCACCGGGACGGCCGTCTGCCCCTCGCTCGCGCGGGTGTCGATCTCGCCCATGCCGGCCCCCATCAACGTGTTCAGGGTCGCCACGGCACCCCCGCCGGTCAAGGGGCTAGAGGCGGGTCAGTGCCAGGAGCGCGATGTCGTCGGCGCGGTGGGTCCCGGTCATGTCGGCGAGCAGGCGGTCGCACAGCTCGTCCGGGTCCGACGTGCCCGCTCCGGCCGCCGCGGCCAGGAGGTGGGCCAGGCCCTCGTCGATGTCGGCCGACCGGCTCTCGACCAGCCCGTCGGTGTAGAGCACCAGCGTCGCGCCGACCGGCACCACACCCGCCCATTCCAGTGCTGGCGCCGGGGCCGGGGGGGCGCCGAGCATCCGGCTCGGTGTCACCGGCAGGAACTCGGCGTGGCCATCGGTGAGCAGCAGCGGCGGCAGGTGCCCGGCCGACGCCACCCGCAGCTGCCCGGTCGCCGGATCGAGCGTGGCGAACAGAGCGGTGGCCATGCGTTGCAGCCCGAGCAGCGACCACGAGGCCTGCAGGCGGTCGATCATCGAGCTGGGCGACGGGCGGTCGGCCAGCAGCGCCCGGTAGACGCTGTTCAGCTGTCCCATCGTGGCCGCCGCGGTGATGTCGTGGCCGACGACGTCGCCGACCGCCAGGGCGACGTGGGCGTTCGGCAACTCCACCACGTCGTAGAAGTCGCCGCCCACCTCGACGCCGTAGCTCGCCGCCAGGTACCGGACCGCGGTCGCGATCCCGGTGAGCGCCGGGGGCGCCGGCGGGAGCAGGTTGGCCTGGAGCGTGTGCGAGGTGCGGACGTCGGTCTCGTAGCGCTGCGCCTTCGCCACCACCAGCGACACCTGCAGACCCAGCTGCTCGGCCACCTCCACGTCCGCCGCGGTGAAGCCGCCTCGCTGCCGGTCCGCGCACAGGGTCAGCACCCCGAGCCGCCGTCCGTCGGCGACCAGCGGCACCGCGACGATGCTCACCAGGTCCAGCGCCAGGACCACCTCGGCCTGCCGTTCGTCGAGAGCGGTCTCCCGGATGAAGTCCTCCGGCACGGAGCGCATCCACCGGGTGCCGCCCTCCCGCACCGCCTGGATGCTCGGGTGCTGCTCCCGCCCGCCGCCGCCCAGGTGCCGCTCCCGCAGCTCGTCGGCCATCGGCTGCATCGCGGGATCCCGGTGCCGGACCGTGGCACGGGTGAGCCCCTGCTCCGTGGCCAGGTCGATGACGCAGAGGTCGGCCAGCTTCCGGACGGCGAGGTCGCCCAGCCGCTCCACCGTCTCGGGGACGTCCGCCGCACCCGCCAGCAGTCGGGCCGCCTCCAGCAGGAAGGCCGCCCGCTCCGCCTGCCGCGCCGTCTCCTCGTGCAGCCGCGCGCGCTCCAGCGCCTGCCCGGCCTGCCGGCCCAGTGTCCAGAGCAGGTCGACGTCGGCCGGCGTGGGCGAGCCGGCGTCGTCGGGCTCCTCGAGGCTGATCAGGTCGCCGGGGACGCCGAGTCCCAGGAGCAGCACGCCGAGCCGCCGGCTGTCGGCCGTCACCGGCACCGTGACCAGGCCCGCCAGCCCGTCGGCCTCCATCGCGGCGGCCACCCCCGGCTGCCTCGCCCTGAGCCGGTCATCGAGCGGCACGGAGCGCACCCCCTGCTCCAGTTCCAGCGTCAGCTGGCTCGCGGCGGCGAGCTGGAGTTCCGCCAGCAGGTCCGGAGCCAGCCCGTCGGCGTCCGCGACGCGGAGGGTCGGCATGGCGTCCGGACCGTCATGCGGGTCCTCCACGAGCACCAGCGCCGCGCCCCGGGCGCGGATCGCTTCGCGTCCGTGCTGCACGATCACCGCCGCGACGCCGCGCACCGAGGTCGCCGCAGCGAGGTCGGACACGACCCTCTGCACGATGCTGGACCGGGCCTCGGACTCCTCCGCCGCCCGCTGCGCCGCGAGCAGCTCGCGCTCGTACCGGCGCCGCGCCGTCGCCTCGAAGAGCGTCGCCCGCACGAGGAGCGGGGCGCCGGACTCGTCGCGCAGCTCGACGGCGTTGAGCAGGCACGGCAGCAGGGACCCGTCCACGCGGACGACGTCGAGGGCGATCTCCCGGACCGCTCCCTGCATGCGCAGCAGCGGCGACAGGTGCGTCTCGTGGAAGACCTGGCCGCCGATGCTGAGCAGGTCCTGGAACCGCGATCCGATCAGGTCGTCGGCCGCCCGGCCGGTCCAGGCGCAGAACGTCCGGTTGACCTTGACGATCCGGCCGTCGGGCAGCGTCGACAGGTAGCCCATCGGTGCGTTCTCGTAGAGGTCGGCCGGGTCCTCCTCGAGCAGCCGGCCGAGCTGCGCGCGGGGGTCGCTCCCGGGGTTGCCGACTGGGTCCATACCGCCGTCCCCTGTGCTCATCCCGTCAGGAAGGCGCGGATCGCTGCCGTGGTCTCCTCCGGAGCGCTCAGGTGGGGGACGTGGCCCGTCGCCTCCAGCTGGGTGAACACGCTGTCCGGCACGTGCTCGGCCACGAACCGGCCCACGACTTCCGGGGCGATCGCGTCCTCGCTGCACTGCAGGACGAGGGTGGGGACGGAGACCGTGGGCAGGTCGACGCGGTTGTCCGACAGGAACGTCACACGGGCGAACTGCGCGGCGATCCCTGGGTCGGTGCGGCAGAAGCTGTTGGTCAGCTCGTCGGCCAGCTCGGGGTGCTCGGGATTGCCCATGATCACCGGTGCCATCTGGGCGGACCAGCCGAGGTGGTTGGCGTCGAGGGCGTCGAGCAGCCCGGCGATGTCGGTGCGGCTGAAGCCCCCGACGTAGTCGCCGTCGTCGACGTAACGCGGATTGGGGCCGACCATGACCAGCGCCCCGAACAGCTCCGGTGCCCGCTGGCAGGCCAGCACGCCGATCATGGCGCTGACCGAGTGCCCGACCAGGACGACGTCGGTGAGCTCGAGCTCCCGGCAGACCTCGACGATGTCCTCGGCGTAGCCGCGCAGGGAGTTGTACTTCTCGGGGTCGTAGGCGCTGAGGTCGGACCTGCCGGACCCCACCAGGTCGAGGAGGACGACGCGGTGGTCGACCTCGAAATCGGGCGCGACGAACCGCCACATCGCCTGGTCGCAGCCGAAGCCGTGCACGAAGAGCATCGGCCGGCCTTCGGCGACCCCGCTGACGCGGACGGCGTTCCGCGCGACGACGTTTCCCACCCGACGACCCTATGGGACGGACGTGCAGCGCGGTGCCGCACCTCCGGGTCACAGCGAGAGGGTTCCGTGACAGGCCGGAAGGACGCGCCGCGAGCGTGCCGTGGACCCCTCCCCGACCCTCGGGGCCGCGGCCGGAATCCCCTGTCGCACGGGGCCCCCTGGCCCTACCCTCCCCCGCATCCGCTCCGGCAGGACCGCCGGCGCTGCGCTCCGTCGTTGAAGTGCTGACCGTCGAACGAGGTGTCCGCATGACCGCTGCCGCGGTCCGACCGACCACGTCGATCCCCGCTCCCCGCACCGCCGGGGACGACTCCGTGCCGCCGAGCGCTGGCCACCGCCGCCGGGATCCCGCCGCCTGCCGCGCCGTGGCCTACCAGCGCGTGCTGCACCAGCTGGTGCGCCGCGAACTGCGGCTGCTCGCCGACCTCGCGACCTGGGCGCCGGCGGACGAGGCCGAGCGGACCGTCACGCTGACCCGGCACTCCGAGCTGATCAGCCGGGTCCTGCTGCACCACCACTCCGTCGAGCGGGAGGCCGTCTGGCCGGCGCTGCTGCGCGCAGTCCCGGCCGACGAGGCCGCCGGGGCCCGGCAGCTGCTCGACGCGTGGACGGCGAGCTGCGCGCGGATCGACCACATGCTGCGGGACGTCGCGACCGCCGCCCGCCAGTGGCAGGTCGTCGGCTCGTGCCACGCCCGCGACGCCTTCGCGATGGCCTGCCGTGCGGTGGCCGACGCGGTCGACGAGCAGACCGCCGAGGAGGAGCGCACGCTCCTGCCGATGCTCGCGGAGCACTTCCGCGCGGAGGACTGGACGGCCATCGCGCACTCGTCGCACTGCCGGCTCACCGCGCGCGAGCAGCTGCTGGTGCTGGGGTTGGCGCTGGAGGACTCCTCCGCCGGGGACCGTGCCCGGCTGCTCGAGGGGCTGCCCCGCTCGGCCCGGATGGCCTGGCGGGTGAACGGCGGCCGGTACTACCGCTCGGCAGTCGTGAGGCTGCGCGGCGCGCCGCCGGCCGCCTGAGCCGGCCTCAGTAGCGGGACGTCCCGCAGTCCTTGCACCGCTTGCGGACGGCGGCGGTCTCGCCCTGGCAGTTGTCGCAGACCCATGTGGTCCGCTCCTTGGTGCTCGTGCTCATGTCGCTCTCCCCTCGTCCCGGGCTCACCGAGAACGGTAGGAGCCGCATGTATCCGCGAGGTGTCCCCGGAGTTGCGCTTGCCCGTCGACGAATGAGCGATGACTTCCCGGCGTCCGGGTGGTTCCATCCCCTGTGACGACATTCGTGCTCATCCCCGGCGCCGGCGGGCAGGCCTGGTACTGGCACCGCCTGGTGGCGGAGCTGGAGCGCCGCGGCCACACGGCGGTGGCGGTCGACCTCCCCTCGCACGACGAGTCCGCCGGCCTGGCCGCCTACACCGACACCGTGGTGGCGGCGGTCGACGGCCGGGCGCCGGTGGTCGTGGTGGCGCAGTCGATGGGCGGCCTCATCGCGCCGCTGCTCTGCGCCCGCGTCCCCGTCGAGCGCCTGGTGCTGGTCAACCCGATGATCCCGCGGGCAGGTGAGACCGGCGGCGAGTGGTGGACGGTCACCGGACACGCCCGCGCGATCGCCGAACACGCCGAGCGCGACGGCCTGAGCGGGGACCCCGGGGACCAGGAGACGTACTTCTTCCACGACGTCCCCGCCGAGGTGGTGGCCGCCGCGTTCGAGCAGCCGTTCGCGCAGTCGGGGCGCCCCTTCGAGGACCCGTGGCCGCTGGAGCGCTGGCCCGACGTCCCGACCTCCGTGGTCAGCGGCCGCGACGACCGGTTCTTCCCGGCCGGCTTCGTGCGGCGGCTGGCCGCCGAGCGCCTGGGCCGCACCGTCGACGAGATCCCGGGCGGGCACCTCGTGGCCCTGAGCCGACCCGTCGAGCTGGCCGACTACCTGACGTCGAGGTAGGCCACACCGCCGTCGAGGTCGATCCGGCCGTACGGCGGGGCACCGTCGTCGACGTCGTCGCGGGTCATCTCCCGCACCCGCCGCTGCTCCAGGTCGACCGCCTTGCCGGGGAACAGCGCGGCGGAGAAGACGTCCATCCCCCCGGCCGACAGCGCGTGCCGCTCCCGCCGGTGCAGGGGACTCCGGCGACCGTGTCGCGACCAGGCATGCTCGGCGACGGCCAGGACGACGAGGAGAATGGCCAGACCCGGCAGGACCATCGCGAACAGGACGCCTGCGGCCATGCCCCACGGTAGCGGTGCACCGAGCAACGGAGAGAGATCAGTTTGTCTTCAGCACGACCCGCTCCGCGCGACGACGACGACGAGCTGGCGGCGGAGCAGGGGTACGTGACGGGACTGCACCGCCGCCTGGACGACGTCCGCGCGCGGGCCGCCGCCCGGCTCGCCGAGGCGCTCGGGACCAGGGCGCACAACCCGCAGTCGGTCGGCGAGCGGGAGGCCGCGGTCCAGCTCTACAGCGAGCGGCTGGTCGCTCTCGACGCCGCGGAGAGCGGCCTGTGCTTCGGCCGGCTGGACCGCCGGGACGCCGACGTGCCGCGGTACGTGGGCCGGATCGGGCTGCCCGCCGACGACGGCGTCGAGGAACCGCTGCTGATCGACTGGCGGGCACCGGCGGCGCAGCCGTTCTACACCGCCACCCCGCTGCACGACCTCGGCGTCCGCCGCCGCCGGCACATCCGCACCCGCGGCCGGACCGTCGTCTCGATCACCGACGAGACCCTCGACCTCGACGACCCGGACGTCACCGACCGGTCGGGGCTGGCCGGCGAGTCCGTCCTGCTCGCCGCCCTGAACGCGAACCGCACCGGGCGGATGACCGACATCGTCCGCACCATCCAGGCCGAGCAGGACCGCATCATCCGCGCCGACGCCCGGGGTGCCCTCGTCGTGCAGGGCGGGCCGGGCACCGGCAAGACCGCCGTGGCGCTGCACCGGGCGGCGTACCTGCTCTACACGCACCGGGAACGGCTGGCCCGCAGCGGCCTGCTCATCGTCGGCCCGTCGCCGGCCTTCCTGCGCTACATCGCCGACGTGCTGCCCTCGCTCGGCGAGACCGGCGTGGTGCTCTCGGACGTGGGCGGACTGCGGCCGGGGCTGCAGGCCGCCGGCGTCGAGCGCCCGGAGGTGGTCGAGGTCAAGGGGCGGATCGCGATGGCCGACGTGATCGCCGCCGCCGTCCGCCGCCGCCAGGCCGTCCTCGACGCACCGGTGGAGCTGGAGCTCGACGGCACCGTGCTGCGGTTCACGAAGGCCGACGCCGCCCGGATCCGCTCCCGCGCCCGCTCGGCCTCGCGGGTGCACAACGAGGCCCGCCCCGCGGCAGCCCGCGCGGTGATCGAACTCGTCGCCCGCAAGTACGCCGACAAGCTGGGCGAGAACGTGCTCGGCGGCGCGAACCTGCTCGAGCGGTCCGACGTCGCGGCCCTGCGCCGGGAGGTGGCCGCCGAGACCGTGGTGCACCGCCTCGTCGACCGGTTGTGGCCGCGGCTGACCGCCGAGCGGCTGGTCCGCGACCTCTTCGCCTCGGCCGAGGAACTGGCTGCGGTCACCCCGGGCTGGAGCGACGCCGACCGCGACCTGCTCCTGCGGGCGCCATCGGCACCGTGGACGCCGGCCGACGTTCCGCTGCTCGAGGAGGCCGACGAGCTGCTCGGGGAGGACGACTCCGCGCAGCGGTCGGCGGCCCGGCGGGAGCAGCAGCAGCGCCGCCGGCACGCGCAGGAGACCCTCGACCTGCTGCACGGCTCCCGGTCCACCGACAGCGAGACCGAGGAGGAGGCCGAGGAGCTGAGCGTCGGCGACCTGCTCGACGCCGAGGGTCTCGCCGAGCGGCAGGAGGTCAGCGACTTCCGGACGACGGCCGAGCGCGCGGCCGGCGATCGCACGTGGACCTACGGGCACGTGATCGTCGACGAGGCGCAGGAGCTGTCCGCCATGGCCTGGCGGCTGCTGGTGCGCCGCTGCCCGACCCGGTCGATGACGGTGGTGGGCGACGTCGCCCAGACCGGTTCACCGGCCGGTGCCACCAGCTGGTCGGCGATGCTCGATCCGCACCTCGGCCCGAGTTGGCGGCTGGAGGAGCTCACCGTCAACTACCGCACGCCGGCCGAGATCATGGACGTCGCCGCCGCGGTCCTGGCCGCGGGCGGCTCGTCGGCGTCCGCCGGCCGCTCGGTGCGCACGACCGGCATCCGGCCCTGGGCGCTGGGGGTGACCGACGAGACGCTGGCCGACGCCGTCGCCGACGCTGCCGCCGCCCTCGACGCCGAGGACGGCACGCTCGCCGTGCTGGTCCCCCGGTCGCGGCTCGACGCGGTGGCCGCCGCCGTCCGGGCACGGATCCCCGCCACGTCGGAGGACCTGACCTCCGGACCGGTCGTCCTGCCGCCGGAGGGCGCCAAGGGCCTGGAGTTCGACTCGGTGCTGGTGGTCGACCCGGCCGGGATCGTGGCCGGCGGCGTCCGCGGCCACAACGACCTCTACGTCGCCCTCACCCGGGCGACCCAGCGGCTCGGCGTGGTCCATCCGGGCGAACTCCTGCCGGAGCTCACCGGGCTCGAGGCCCGCGCATGACAGGAGGGCCCGGCAGCGAGTTCGCTGCCGGACCCTCCCGGTGCTGCGTAGGGATCACAGGCGCGCCCAGATCTCGTCGCGCATCTTGTAGACGATGACGCCGGCCCACGCCATGCCGATCGCGACCAGGCCGCTGCCGAGCGAGGGCAGCCACGCGTCACCGGAGAAGAAGGTGAACACCAGCCAGCCGACGACGCTGAGCACCAGCGGGAACACCGGGATGGCCCGGGCCCTCCAGGCGACGTACATCGCGAGGTTGATGCCCAGGGCCATGCCGATCACCGACGGGGCCGCGACGAGGCCGCCCTGGCCGTAGCTGCCGGCCAGGTCGAAGATGCGCAGCGCCTCGTCGGCGGGCAGCGCGTTGGCCAGGGCCACGTCGTAGAAGTCGACGACGACGATGCCGGACAGGCCCATGCCGAGGCCGCTGAGCACCGTTGCGACGATCGACGTCCTCGGGTTCCGCCGGCGCGCCAGGCGGATCAGCGTGAACGCCGCCGGCACCAGGAGCAGGTAGCCGAAGTGCAGGACGACGGCGGCCCACAGGATGTTCGTCCGGTGGTCCACGCCGGTCTGCAGGTACTGGGCGACCGTCTGGTTCTCGTAGGGGATCATCAGCAGGCTCGCGAAGACGAGCGTCCCCGAGGCCATCAGGGAGAGGGCGCCGCCGACCCGGCGGAAGCGGGTGTCGGGCGTGAGCTCGGTCTCCGGTGCGGCGGCCGGCAGCTCGGTCGAGGTGGTCATCGTTCGGTCCTTCCAGGGTGTCTGTCGTCCGGGATTCCCAGGGGGTCTGGCTCCGGGGAAGAGATTCGCCCGCCCCGCGTCCCCGATCCCAGGGACGGCCGTCCCGATCTCCCGGGCGCCCCGTCCGGGGCGGCGCTCTTTCGCTGCAGGGCTCTCCCGGATCCGGGCAGAGGCAGGCAGGATGTCGGCCGTGCCGGGTGCGACCGACCGCCGCTCCCCCGCGCCCGGCGTGCCTCGCTGGGTGCCGGGGATCCTCGCCGCGCTCGGCGTCGGCTGCACGCTGGTCGCGATCGCCGTGGGCGCCCTGGCCGAACGTGGGCGACCGGTCGACGCCGGTGACGCCACCCTCGGCCTGCTTTATCCGCTGGTGGCCGCCCTCGTGCTCGGCCGGCAGCCCGGCAATCGCGTCGGCTGGCTGCTCATGGTCAGCGTCGTCACGGGGCCCTACCTGCTGGCGAGCGAGTACGTGGCGCTCGCCGGCACCACCGCCGGCCCAGGCGCCTCGTTCGCCGCGTGGCTGGCCGCGTGGGGCTTCGTCCCGTACTACGTGATCGTCGCGCTCGTCCCGCTGTACTTCCCCGACGGCACGCTGCCCTCGCCGCGGTGGCGCCGGATCGCCCGGGTGCTCGGCACCGTGGTCGTCGTCGGCACCCTCGCCGCGATGTTCCGGAGCGGCCCGCTGGACTACGCGCCCGCGTTCGAGAACCCCCTGGCCGTCGGGCTGTGGATCAACCTCGTGCTGCTCCTGTGCTCCTTCACCGCCTTCCTGGTCGGCGGCGGGGTCGGGGTCGCCGCCCAGCTGGTGCGGATGCGGCGGGCCGAGGGCACCGAACGGGCCCGCCTGCAGTGGCTCCTGCTCGGCGAGTCCGTCCTCTTCGTCTGCGCGATCGCCTCCGTCGTGCTCGACCTGCCGGTGATCTCCAGCACGCTGTTCGCCGTCGGGTTCGCCGCGCTTCCCCTGGCGGTCGCCGTCGCGGTCCTGCGGCACGGCCTGTTCGACGTCGGCCAGGTCATCAGCCGGGCGGTGGTGTTCAGCGTCCTGTCCGGCATCCTGCTGATCGCCTACGCCGTCGTCGTGGGCCTGCTCGGCGAACTGACCGCCGGGCAGCGCCGCATCGCCGTCGCGCTGACGGCGCTGGCCGCGATCGGCGCCGCGGCGGGCTGGGAACGGGCGCAGCGGGCGGTCGACCGGCTGCTCTACGGCGAGCGGCGCGACCCGTTCGCGGTCGCCACCCGGCTCGGCTCGACCCTGGACTCGGCCGCGGCTCCCAGCGAGGCGCTCCAGGCCCTGGCCGACGAGGTCGCCCGGGTGCTCCGGCTGCCCGCGGTGGCGATCGAGCCGGCCGACCCGCGGCTGCCCTCGGTCGCCTGCGCCACCGACGCCCGGCTCACCGGCGACGTCGACACCTGGCCGCTGACCTCCCTGGGCCAGGACGTCGGGCGGTTCGCCGTCACTCACCGCCATCCCGGCGAGCGCTGGCGACGGTCCGAGCGGGACGCCCTGGACGACGCCGCCCGCCGCGCCGCCGCGCTGGCCTGGGCGGCCGGGCTGGTCGCCGACCTGCAGGCCAGCCGGGAGCGGATCGTCGCCGGGCGGGAGGAGGAGCGCCGCCGGCTGCGGCACGACCTGCACGACGGCGTCGGCCCGGAGCTCGCGGGCATGGCGCTGCAGCTGGAACGCCTCACCGGCCGGCTGTCCGGCGAGCCGGAGATGGCGGCCTTCGCCGGCCGGCTGCGCGACCAGATGCGCCGGACCGTCGCCGCCGTCCGCCGGGCCGTGGACGACCTGCGGCCGCCGGCCCTCGACGAGCTCGGGCTGGTCGACGCGCTGCGCGAGCACGTCGCCGCCTACCGGCTGCCGGTGACGACGGGCGGTCCCGGCGGGACGGCGGACCCCGCCCGCGTCAGCGTGTCGGCCGAGGCGCTCCCGACGCTGCGGGCCGCGGTCGAGGTCGCGGCCTACCGGATCGCCACCGAGGCGGTCGCCAACGCCGTCCGCCACGCCGGGGCGGCGACCTGCACGGTCGCCCTCGGGCTCTCCGGCGACGATCTGCTCGTGGAGATCTCCGACGACGGCCGCGGCGTGCCGGCCGACGCCGTCCCCGGGGTGGGGTCGACGAGCATGCGGGAGCGGGCGGCCGAGCTCGGCGGCAGCCTCGACGTGACGACGGCGTCCGGCGCCGGCACGACGGTCCGCGCCCGGCTGCCCCTGGCGGCCCGGTGACCGCGCCGATCCGGGTGGTCGTCGTCGACGACCACCCGGTCTACCGCGACGGTGTCGCCGACGCCCTCGGGGACGCCGACGACATCGACGTGGTGGGCACGGCCGCGGACGGCGAGACGGGGGTCGCGGTCGTCGCTGACCTGCGGCCCGACGTCGTCCTCATGGACCTGCGGATGCCGGGCGGCGGCGGAGTCCCCGCGACCGCCACGATCGCCGCCACCCAGCCGGAGACCGCGGTCGTCGTCCTGACCATGAGCGACGACGACGACTCGGTGTTCGCCGCGCTGCGCGCCGGCGCCCGCGGCTACCTGCTCAAGGAGAGCGAGGGCGCCGACATCGCCCGGGCGGTGCGCGCCGCCGCGCGCTCCGAGGCGGTGTTCGGCCCGCGGATCGCCGACCGGGTGCTCGCCTTCTTCGCGTCCTCCCGTGGCCGGTCGAGCGCCGTGCCGTTCCCCGAGTTGACCGACCGCGAGCGCGAGGTGCTGGACCTGGTCGCGCACGGGCTGCCGAACGCCGCGATCGCCACCCGCCTGTTCCTCTCGGAGAAGACGGTGCGCAACCGGGTGTCCGACGTCCTCACCAAGCTGCACGCGGCCAGCCGCGCGGAAGCGGTGGCACTGGCCCGGGACGCGGGCCTCGGCCCGTCACCCGGCGCCTGACCACCTCGCCCTCCGGACGCTCGTGCTCTGCCCGCACCGGCGGAGCAGAGCACAACTGTCAGGAGGAGGTGCCCCACACCTTCAGGCGGACGCCGCCGGCCGGCCTGGCAGGGATCCGGTGCAGCGCGATCGTGAGGTCCTGCTCCGGGACGTCGTACTCCAGGCGGGACAGCCGGACGGCGAGCGCGGACAGCAGCGAGACCGTGATCTGCTCGCCCGGGCAGCGGTGCCCGGTCCGCGGGTCTCCCCCGCCCTGCGGCACCAGGTCGAATGCCCCGATCTCCCGGCCGAGGAAGCGATCCGGGCGGAAGGCGTACGGGTCACCCCAGAGTTCGGGGTCGTGGTTCTGGCCGTAGAGGTCGAGCAGCACCATCGAGTTCTCCGGGATCCGCTCGCCGTCCCACTCGACCTCCCGTGGGGCGCGGCCGCCGATGAACGGCGCGAACGGGTAGAAGCGGCGCACCTCGTGGGCGAACGCCTCGGCGTACGCCAGATCGCCGTCGGCCAGCCGCTTCCGGTTCTCCGGCCAGCGGATCAGCGCGTGCCCCGTGAAGGCCACGAACCAGCTGACGGCCGTGGTCGGCCGGACGACGTTGAGCAGCTCGACCGCGGCCACCCGCGGCTCCAGCAGCTCGCCCCCGGCGTCGCGGTGCCGCGCGACGACGTCGACCGCCGACCCTTCCTCGACCGTCGCCGTGCCGGCGCGCACCTCCTCGACCGATCGGGCCAGCCACTTCTCGCGGCGGCCGCGCGCCCGCCGGGCGCGGAAGTGACGGGGCCCGCCGGTGGCGAACCCGTCGACCATCGCCTGCAGGTCGCGCGCGAGAGCGGGCACCTCGTCGTCGCTCACGGGCACGCCCGCCCAGCGGGTCACCGCGCCGGCGAGAACCTGGGCGGACTCCTCGAGCAGGACGATCTCCGGCCGTCGGGCCCACTCCACGACGGCGTCGTCCCACGCCGTCGTCGCGCGCTGCACCAGGGACGCGATCCCGTCCTCGCGCATCAGCAGCGCGACGAACATGGCCTTGCGCACCCGGTGCGCGTCGCCGTCGAGCGTGTGCACCGCACCCTTGCCGAAGAGCGTGCCCTGCACGGGCTCGGGGATGGCGTGCGCCCGCTGCACGTGGTCCTCGTCGTAGAGGAACCGGGCGGCGTCGGGCCCCTCGATCGCGGTCACCGGCAGTCCGCCGAGGCGGGCGGTCACGGTGCGCCGGCCCAGCGCCCGCCGCCTGTCGGGCAGCCAGCCGTAGCCCTTGGCGAGCAGCTGCAGGCCGTTCTCCGGTCGCGCCATGCCCGCTGCGTGCCCCGGACGACCACCGGGCAACCTCCGGCTCAGCCGGGCCGCTGCTCCTGCACGCGGTCGTCCCGGCCCCGCGTGCCGCCGTCGGCGGGCGGTCCCTCCCCCGGTGCCGTCGAGCCGCCGTGCCCCAGCCGCCGGAGCAGGGCGGCGACCTCCGCGGCGGCCCACGAGCCGGCGTCCTCCGGCAGCGATCCCGCCACCCGGGCCAGCGCCGCCGACAGCGCCCGCTCCTCCTCGCTCAGCAGCCCCCGGTACGCCGGGTCGAGCAGGTAGCCGGTCGGTGGTGTCGACAGGCAGCCGATCAGGTCGAGCAGCACCTCCAGCCGGCGCGCCGCCTCGGCCGGGGACGTGTCGGACGAGCCCATCGCCACGGTCTCGACGTCCCGCTCCCAGAGCCGGGCGCGCGCGGCGTCCTCGCGGAGGGACAGCACCGTGCCGTTGCGACGTCCGGACGCCGAGCCCTGCATCCGCAGTGCGCTGCGCACCTGGTGCGCGATCCGGATCAGGTCGTCGTCGAGCATCGACGTGCCGACGAACAGGACGTGCCGGGTGAGCAGCAGCGAGTGCAGCACGCCGGCCAGTGCCGCACGGGTGTCGCCGAACTGCAGGTACTCCTCGCGCGTGAGCACGACGCTGTCCGGATGGGCGGCGTCGCCGTGCAGCTTCAAAAGCCACGGAGCTCCGGGCGCCGCATCCTCGAACGGCAGCACGCGGACCTCGCGTCCGATGTCGGTGGCCGCCAGCTCGACGAGGGGGTCGTAGTTGGTGGTCACGAACTCCTGCACGGGCAGGTCGGCGATCAGCGCATGCGCCAGCGCGTAGGAACCAGGGCCGAACCGCTCCTTGACGAACGCCTCGAGCCGCTCGCGTCCGAGCTCCCGGGCCAGCAGCGCGGCGGAGTCCTGCGGGGGCAGCCGCGACAGCCCCTCGCGCAGCTCGTCGTCCAGCCCTGACCGCTCCGCCAGCTCCCCGAGCAGCTGCTCCCAGGTGGGCAGGCCGGCGGCCGCGCTCACCCCGGCGCCGATGAACACCGCGAGCTGCCCGCGCCGCGCCTTCTCCCCCAGCTCCTCGGCGACCTCGAACAGGTGCGGGGGCAGGTCCCACCCGCCGTCCTCACCGCGCCGCACCCGCTGTGCGGCAGCCAGGTCGCTGGGCCCGCGCAGCACCAGCGCCACGTCGAACCCGTGCTCACCGGCCGCCTCCCGCAGGACCGGCAGCAGCCGCTGCAGCAGGGCTCCCCGCTCGCCGGCCGCACCACCCCACCCGGTGCCCAGCGCCGGCAGGCCGACCAGCCGCCGGGCCCGCCCGTGCGCGGGCGTGCTGACCTCCCGCTCCGCGACCGCCGCCAGCGCCTGCCGGGCGCCGTCCAGCAGCCAGCCGAGGCCGTCCTCGCCCTGGCGGTCCGCGTCGTCCACGGTGTCGACCAGCCAGATCCGCCGGTCGCCGTCCCCGGGCACCGCCAGGACGCGACCCGTCCCCGACCACTCCAGCTCCACGCAGGCGCCGTCCTCGTGCTGCTCGCGCACGAGGTCCGCCGGCAGCAGGGGGCACCAGCCCGGGGCGACGCGCAGCGTGCGGTCGGTCGGCACCAGGACGTCGTCGCACGCGAGCCGGGTGAGGTCCCCGCCGACCACGAAGACGTGTCCGCTCACACTGTCCCCTTCGCTACCGCGGGGGCTCCGCTCCTCGCTCGCTGGCGCTCGCTGCGATGCTCACGCCCCTGTCCGCTCACATCCCGCCCCGTACCCAGGAGCGGGCCGGAACCGATCCGGGATCAGGCTCCGCAGCCGCCGGCCCCGCAGGCGCACCCGGCACAGGCCGCCGGACGGGCCGGCGCGGGAGCCGGGGTCGGCTGGGTCGCGACGGACCGGAGCCCGGCGGCGGCGACCAGGAGCGGCA